>DATMNB010000284.1:0-9749 GCA_035569435.1 Gemmatimonadaceae bacterium | reverse complement strand
TCTCGGCCGGCCACGCAGGGCCGGTCGAAGATGTTCTACGCGTGCTGTAAATGACGAAGCGACTCACGGCCGATCAGCAGGCGCTATTGGAAGTGCTGCGAGACCGGGCGCGCTTGATCGTCGACTTTGTGCTATCCGTCGAGGAGGCTCCGTCTATTCAAATGCTGCGACCGATCGTCGAGGACTGCGCCACGGCCGGAAACCTGCACGGCATGAAGATGCTTGTCCGCGATCTCGACGAAATGTCGTTGGCGCTGGCTCCGCACCACCGCGAAGGACTCGAAGCACTGCTGGCCGCACGGCTCGGTGTCGACAAGGACGCGGAACGACTCGCCTGGCGGGAGCGGGTGCACCACGCGCTCCGACGTGGCACGGTCGCAAGCGAGAAGGAGCGACAACGGCTGGAGCGCTATGTGGAGATGCTGGAGGCGACGGGGGGCGATCCAGCCGAGATCGCGGCGGTCACGCGACTACTGGCGGCGGGTGAGTGACCCAAAGGCATACCGCAGGCCCACGGCCGCGAACAGGCGCGTGAGGCGCACTAGGGGCAAGCCCATGACGGCAAAGAAGTCGCCCGACACCCGCTCGACGATCGTCGCCCCATACCCCTGAATCCCGTACGCGCCCGCCTTGTCCATCGGCTCGCCGGTGGCGATGTACGCGTCGATCTCCGCGTCGGACAACGGCCGGAAATGCACGGCGACCGTCTCGACGCCCGCGACTTCGGCTGAGTCGTACATGACGCAAACGGCGGTGTGCACGACGTGCTCCCGCCCAGCCAGGCGCTGCAACATCGCCCGCGCGTCGTGTTGATCGATCGGTTTATTGAGTATGCGATCGTCGATCACGACGACGGTATCGGAGCCGATCACGACCGCCCCGCGCTCGTCGGCGGCTACGCGCCGCGCCTTGGTGCGCGCCAACCGCTCTACGCAATCGAGCGGGCGCTCGCCGGGCAGCACCGACTCATCGATATCCGCCGGCCGCACGGTGTGCGCGATCCCGATGAGGTTCAGCAGGTCCCGCCGTCGTGGCGACTGCGACGCCAGGACCACACGCGGCGCGCTGTTTGTTCTGGTCATCGCTCCAACCACAGAGTGACCGGCCCATCGTTCACCAACTCCACATCCATCATCGCCCCGAACTCCCCAGTCTCCACCGCCACCCCATTGGCCCGCAATGCCGTCACAAACCGCTCGTACAGCGGCACCGCCACCTCCGGCCGCGCCGCATCGATGAAGCTCGGCCGCCGCCCCTTCTGCGCGTCGCCATAGAGCGTAAACTGCGACACGACGAGCAGGCTCGCGCCGACGTCGGCCAACGCCAGATTCATCTTGTCCTCGGCGTCAGCAAAAACGCGAAGGCTGATGATCTTGTCCGCCATCCAGTCGACCTGGGCGTCGCCGTCCGTGTGCGTGAACCCCACGAGCAGCACGAACCCGCGCCCGATGCGCCCCGTCACCCGCGCGCCCACACGGACCTCGGCGCGCGACACTCGCTGCAGCAGAACCCGCAGGCTACTCCACCGTGACCGACTTGGCCAAGTTGCGCGGCTGATCGACGTTCGCCCCGCGCTTCACGGCGACATAGTAGGCCAACAGCTGCAACGGCACCGACGCCAGGACGGGCGTCAGCATGTCGATCGTCTCGGGGATCCGGAACTCATAGTTGAGCTTCCCCTTGAGGGCAGGCTCATCGCGGCTCGTGATCGCGATCACCGTCCCCCGCCGCGCCTTCACTTCCTGGACGTTCGACACGACCTTGTCGAACACCGAGTCGTGCGGCGCGATGAATACGACCGGCATCATCTCGTCGATGAGCGCGATCGGCCCATGCTTCATCTCGGCCGCCGGATACCCCTCGGCGTGGATGTAGCTGATCTCCTTGAGCTTGAGCGCCCCTTCCAGCGCGGTCGGGAAGTTGTACCCCCGCCCCAGGTACAGGAAGTTCTGCGCCCGCTTGAACTCCTCCGCCAACTCCTCGATCTCGTGCGCCCGCTCGAGAATCCCCGCCACCTGCGCCGGCAACGCCTGCAGCGCGAGAATGATCTCGCTCCCGCGCAGCACCGACAGCGATCGGAGCCGCGCCAACTTGAGCGTGAACATGGCCAGCGCCACGACCTGACTCGTAAATGCCTTGGTGGAGGCGACACCTATTTCAGGCCCCGCATGTAAATAGATCCCGGCCCCGGCATCCCGGGCGATCGTCGAGCCCACGACGTTCACAATCCCGAGCGTGCGCGCCCCGCGCCGCTGCGCCTCGCGCATGGCGGCCAACGTGTCGGCCGTCTCACCTGACTGCGAGATCACGATGCACAACGTCCGGTCCGTGACGATCGGATTCCGGTAGCGGAACTCCGACGCGTACTCCACCTCGACCGGCACGCGCGCGACCTCCTCGATCATCTGCTCGCCGATGAGCGCCGAGTGCCAGCTCGTCCCGCATGCCGTGATGATGATGTTGTCGATCGTGACCAGCTCGTCGTCGCTCAGATTGGTGCCGGCCAGCTTGGCCGTCGCCTCGTCGAGCAGCAGCCGCCCCGCCATCGTGTTGGCGATCGTCTCCGGCTGCTCGAAGATCTCTTTGAGCATGAAGTGCGCGTACCCACCGCGCTCGATCTGCGCCAGATCCCAGTCGATCTTGCTCACGTTGCGCGTGAGCGTCGTCGCCGCCAGATCGATGATCCGGTACCCCGTGGCGTCGAGCACCGCCAGGTCCCCGTCCTCGAGGTAGACGACCTCGCGCGTGTGGGCCAGGATCGCCGACGCGTCGCTCGCCACAAAGTGCTCGCCATCGCCCAACCCGACCAGCAGCGGACTCCCCCGCCGGGCCGCGACGATCTTGTCCGGATCGAGGCTCGACATGACCGCAATCCCGTACGCCCCCTCGACCTGGTGCAACGCCTCGATCACCGCATTCTCCAGCGACCCATCAAACGCCGCCTCGATCAGGTGCGCCAACACCTCGGTGTCGGTCTCGGAGACAAACGTGTGCCCGTGCTCCTCGAGCATGTGGCGCAGCGCCGACGCGTTCTCGATGATGCCGTTGTGCACGACGGCAAACTCGCCCTTGCAGTCGATGTGTGGGTGCGCGTTGCACTCGTTGGGCGCGCCGTGCGTCGCCCAGCGGGTGTGGGCGATGCCGGTCGTCCCGACCACCGGCGCCGTGTTCAACAGCGTCTCGAGCCGCGTGATCTTCCCGGCCGTCTTCCGGATCTCGAGCCCGTTGCCGTTCATGACCGCCACACCGGCCGAGTCATAGCCCCGGTACTCGAGGCGTTTGAGGCCGTCGATCAGGAGCGACGTCACGGGCTTGCGTCCGACGTATCCGACGATTCCACACATAAGGCGACTGGGTTGAAGCGGGGGTGTTGATCTGGCGTTGACTAGGAAAGTGTCGCGCGGGCGCGCGTCACCAGCAGGCGCGCCGCGTCCGCGGTCGGCCCTTCGGCAATGACCCGAACGATCGGCTCCGTCCCGCTCGGCCGCACATGCACCCACCGGTCCGGCCATGCAAGTCGCAGCCCATCCTGCGTGTCCACCACCGCGTCGGGAAATGTCGTCCTGAGCGCCGTGTACACACGGGACAGATCGCCGTTCCCTCGGTCGAGCTTGTCCTTGACGATCGCATACCGCGGCCGCCGCGCCACGATGCGCGACAACGGGGCACCGTCCTCGAACAGTAACTGGAGAATCAACGCGGCACCGACCGGCGCGTCACGGCCAAGGTGCAGACTTGGCAGGATGACGCCCCCGTTCCCCTCCCCGCCGATGACCGCCCCTGCCTCGCGCATCCGAATGGCGACGTTGACCTCGCCCACCGGCGCCCGGATCACCGACACCCCGGCCTCGGCGGCGACATCGTCGACCACACGACTGGTCGACAGGTTCGTGACCACCGGGCCGCGCTTGTGCCGCAGCACCAGCGACGCGGCCAACGCCAGCGTATAGTCCTCGCCAATCGCCTTCCCCGTCTCGTCGATCAGCGCCAGCCGATCGACATCCGGGTCGACGGCAAACCCGATGTCCGCGCCGCTCTCCCGCACCAGCGCCTCGAGCGCGCCCAGGTTCTCCGCCACCGGCTCCGGCGGATGCGGAAATCGGCCGTCCGCCTCGAGGTTGATCGCCGTCACCCGGCACCCGAGCCTGTCCAGGAGGGCGGGCATGATCGTGGCCCCCGCGCCCCGCACGCAGTCGAGCGCCACGTGGAACTGCCGCCGGCGGATCCCCTCGAGCGCCAGATACGGCAGCGTGAGGATCGCCTCCAGATGCCGCCCGATCGCCCGGTCGTCCGTCTCGACCGTACCCAATTTGTCCCAGGTCGCCCGTACCACCGGCGTCGATCGCATCGCGGCGCCTTCGTCGGCCGATAGAAACAACCCGCTCGGCGCGATGAACTTGAGCGCGTTCCACTCGATCGGGTTATGGCTGGCCGTGATCGCTAGCCCGCCAGCCGCATGGTGATGCTCGACGGCCAGTTGGATCGTCGGCGTGGGCGCCATCCCAACGTCCACAACCCGGCAGCCGACCGATTGCAACGATGCGATCACGGCGCGGTGGAACATCGGCCCGGACACGCGGCTGTCGCGTCCGACCACAACGGGCCGACCTGGCGTACTGGCGAGCGCCCATGCGCCAAACTGCGCGGCAAACGCGCCAATGCGCTCGGGGGTGAGGGCCTCACCGACTCGCCCTCGCACACCCGACACGCTGACCATGAGTCCCGCGGTGTCGTGATCCGTCACGCTGGAAAAACTACCGGTCGCCGACAGCCGGCGCGATGGCGGCCGGATAATCTCCGCTGATCTGGGAGCCGGCGAGCACGATCTTTCCCGCCGCGACCGCCGCCTCGAACGCCGCCAACACACCGGGATCGAACTGGCTCCCGTTGCACCGCTGCATCTCAGCGATCGCATCGTGTAGTCCGAGCCGGCCGCCTCGCCGATACGCGCGACCACTCGTCATGGCGTCGAACGCGTCGGCCACGGCCGCGATCCGTGCTTCCAATGGAATCGCCGTGCCCGCCAGCGCGTCGGGAATCCCGCGCCCGTCAAATCGTTCGTGATGCGAGCGCACGATGTTGAGCGCCAGCGGCGCATCGCCCAGGATCGGCTGCAGGATCCGCCAGCCGACCATCGGGTGCGTCATGATGTGCTCGTACTCCTCGTCGGTCAGCGGCCCGGGTTTGTTGAGCACCGACTCGCGCACGCCAATCTTGCCGATGTCGTGAACGTGGCCGCCGATCTCGATCTGGCGCACGACGTCGGCGGGGAGGCACATGGCATGGGCGATCGCCGATGAGTATTGGCTCACGCGAATCGAGTGTCCGCGCGTGTAGCGATCCTTGACCTCGAGCGCCTCGGCGAACGACTGCATGCTGGCCAGGAACAGTTCCTCGAGCCGGCGGCCCTGCGCCTGGACGCGTTCCTCTAGCCGCTCCTGGTAGCCGCGATTCTCGATGAGCAGGCGTCGCTTGTCGAGCGCCTGGGCGACGCGGGCCCGCACCTCGTCCAGATTGAACGGCTTCATGAGGTAATCGGCGGCGCCCATGCCGAGGCAGCTCACGGCGACATCGACATCTGCCACGGCGGTGATCAGCACGACCGCAATGTCTGGATAGCGGGCGCGGATCTGGCGCAAGAGCTCGATACCGTCCATCTGCGGCATACGCAGGTCGCTCAACACGAGCGTCACGGTCGCGCGGCGCAATATTTCCATCGCCTCAGCGCCCGAGCCGGCCTCGAGGCACACGAAGCCTTCGCCTTCCATGAGCCGCATCAGCACCTGTCGCAGCCGCGGCTCGTCATCGACAACGAGGCACCGCGGAGTCGGCTCGCCCAGCCCGTTGTTGTCCATTATCTTGTCGCGCACATGACCCAAGTCTTCGACGACGATCTCAACCCACGGTTTGCGACGCGCGCGGTCCATGCGGGACAGCGACCGGATCCGGTTACCGGCGCCGTCATGACGCCCATATACCAGACGTCTACGTACGTACAAGACGGGCTCGGCCAGCACAAGGGGTACGAATACGCCCGCGGGAAGAACCCGACCCGCGAGGCGCTGGAGCGGAACGTCGCGGCGCTGGAGGGCGGGCGGCACGGGTTCGCCTTTGCCAGCGGGATGGGGTGCCTCGACACGATCATGAAGCTGTTCCGCTCAGGCGACCACATCGTGTGTGGCGAGAACGTGTACGGCGGCACATACCGGCTGTTCGAGCGTGTGCTCCGCCATTTTGGGCTCCGCTTCACGTACGTCGACACGCGCGATCCGGATCGGGTAGAGGCCGCGTGCGGCGCTGGCGGCACCACCGCCGCAATCCTGATCGAGACGCCGACCAACCCCCTGATGCGACTGACCGACCTGAGTGCGGTCGCCGGTATCGCCCATCGCGCGGGGGCGCTGTGCATCGTGGACAATACGTTCGCCACTCCGTTTTTCCAACGGCCGTTCGAGTTCGGGGCTGATCTGGTCTACCACTCGACGACCAAGTATCTCAATGGGCACAGTGACATGATCGGCGGCATTGCCGTCGTTCGTGACGATGCCCTGGCCGAGCGTCTCACATTTCTACAGAACGCGGCTGGCGCCGTCCCAGGGCCGTTCGATTCCTGGCTAGCGCTGCGTGGCACCAAGACACTCCATCTCCGGATGCCCCGCCACGACGCCAACGGCCGGGCCGTCGCGGCCTGGCTGGCCAATCGCGTCGGTGAGGGATGCGTAATCTACCCAGGTCTCCCCTCGCATCCCCAGCACGAGCTGGCCAAGCGGCAGATGCGTGGGTTTGGCGGGATGATCAGCGTCGAGCTCGGCAGCCGGGAACGGGCCGCCCGCGTGCTGGGCGGGACACGCGTCTTCTCTCTCGCCGAGTCCCTGGGCGGGGTCGAGAGCTTGATCTCGCACCCGGCGTCCATGACGCACGCCTCCGTTCCACCCGAGCATCGGGCCCAGTTGGGGATCACCGATGGGCTCATTCGCCTCTCGTGCGGCGTCGAGGACGTGGACGACCTTCTCGAAGATCTCGACGGGGCATTTAGCGACTAGCTTGCATTTGCAACTGTCCGGGTCGACGAGCCGTACGGAACGGCATCACTGAGCCCGAGGAGTCCCCCGATGTCCGAACAAACACCGTCCCCCGCCCCCCTTCCTGCTCGTCCGGCGCGGCAACGGCTGGCACAGATTTCGTCCCTCGCCTGGGAGCACCCGGCCGACCGGGCGGCCCTCAACACCCTCCGGGCCCTGCCCGGATTCGACGAGGTCGTGCGCAAAATCGCCGGCGCGATCGGAGAGCGGGGCATCCGGCACATCTTCACGGCCAACGCCGTCCGCGTCGGCCCCCGCCAGCGGCCCAAGCTCGATGCGCTCTGGTCCGAGGTGCTCGACACCTTTGACTGGGAGGCGCGTCCCGAGCTGTACGTCACGCAAACCCCATTCGTGAACGCCGCCGCCGTGGGCTTCGAGCGCCCCTTTGTCGTGGTGCACTCGGGGACGCTCGGGCTGCTTAACCGCGAGGAGCAGCGCGACGTGCTGGCCCACGAGTTGGGGCACATTATGAGCGGGCACGTGACCTACAGCACGCTCGCCATTCTGCTGGTCAACTTCGGCCTCGCCAGCCTCCCGTTCCTGGCGGAGATCGCCATCGCGCCATTCAAGATTGCGCTCCTGGAGTGGTATCGCAAAGCCGAGCTGTCGTGCGACCGCGCCGGGCTATTGGGGACACAGGATCTCACGCGCTCGATGACCGTCTATCTCAAGATGGCGGGCGGCGGCGGGGGCGACGACGAGATCAATCTCGACGAGTTCTTGCGGCAAGCGTCCGAGTACGAGACGCCGGGGAACGTGTGGGACAGCTTTCTCAAGCTGGTCAACACCGCGATGCGGGATCACCCGTTCGCCACGGTGCGCGTAGCCGAGCTGCAGCGCTGGGTCGCGAGCGGCGAGTACGCCAAGATCCTGGGCGGCGATTACCCCAAGCGCGGGACCGAGGACGATCGCGACCTCAAGGTCGACTATCGAGACGCCGCCGGCTATTACGGCGACCGCGCCAAGGCGGCGTTCAACGAGTTGGAAGGCGTGGCCGACCGCGCGCGTGACGCGTTCAAGCAGGCATTTCGGCGCGGAGGCGGCGGCACGACGTGAAGATCCTCCTCATCGGCGGCGGGGGTCGCGAGCATGCGTTGGCTTGGCGCCTGCGACACGATGATCCCGCCGTCGAGTTGGTCGCCGCACCTGGAAATCCAGGGATCGCCACGCTGGCGCGGTGCGTCTCGATCCCTGTGACCGACTTGGACGCCCTGGTCGGGTTGGCTGAGGCCGAGCGGCCCGCGTTCACCATCGTGGGCCCGGAGGCGCCACTGGCCGCCGGGATCGTCGACCGCTTTCGCGCGCGCGGGCTGCCGATCTTTGGTCCGACGCAAGGGGCGGCCGAGATCGAGACCTCCAAGACATTCGCCAAACAGGTCATGGCCGATGCGGGCGTGCCAACGGCGCGCGCCGAGTCGCACACCGATGCGGCGGCGGCCAAGCGGGCGGCGCGTGCGTTTGGCGCGCCTGTCGTCATCAAGGCGTCCGGGCTGGCGGCGGGCAAAGGGGTCGTCGTGTGCGAGACGGTGGCCGACGCCGATGCGGCGATCGACCGGATGTTGACCGAGGGGGTCTTTGGCGCCGCAGGACGGGAGATTCTCGTCGAGGAGTTCATGCAGGGCGAGGAGGTCTCCGTCTTTGGCATCACGGATGGCGAGCGGATCGTGCCGCTGCTTCCGGCTCAGGATCACAAGCGGCTCCTGGATGGCGATAAGGGGCCCAACACCGGCGGCATGGGCGCGTTCGCGCCATACGCCGTTGAGGGCTGCGGCGCGTGGGCGGGGTTCGAGCTCGTCGAGCCGTGCGATGGGCCGCTCGGCTTTGCCGGCATCATCGCCGACACGATCATGGCGCCGACGCTCGAGGCGCTGCGCGCGCGGGGGCGCCCGTTCACGGGATTGCTCTATGCGGGGCTCATGCTCACGCGCAGCGGGCCGATGGTGGTGGAATTCAACTGCCGGTTTGGCGATCCCGAGACCGAGGCCATCATGCCGTTGACGGCTCCTGGGATCGGCGCCCTGCTGCATACTGTGGCGGTCGGGGACAGGCTCCCGGAGCGCGACGACGTGGAGCTCAGGCTGCAGCACGCCGTGACGACGGTTGTCGCCGCGGCGGGCTATCCCGAGTCGCCACGGACCGGCGACGTGATCCACCTTCCTGACGTTCCCGATGGGGTGCACGTGTTCCACGCCGGCACCGCCCGGCGGGCCGACGGTGCGCTGGTGAGCGCCGGCGGCCGCGTCCTGGCAGTCACCGCGGTTGCGCCATCCCTGGCGGCGGCCCAGCACCGGAGCGTCGTCGCGGCCAGTCGCGTGGAGCTTGCCGGGAAACAGTTCCGGACCGACATCGGATGGCGGGAGCTCTCGCGTGCCCGAGCTACCTGAGACCGAGACGATCGCGCGCGATTTGGACCGCGCCATCACCAACACTGTCATTACCGATGTCGTAGTCCGCCACGCAGACGTACTGCGACTCGTCGATCCCGTCACGCTCCGCGACCGCGTACGCGGCGCGACGATTGTCCGGTCCTGGCGTCGGGCCAAGCTCGTCGTCCTCGACCTCTCCACAGGCGACCGTCTGGTGGTCCAGCCCCGATTCACCGGCGCCCTGCTCGTCGACGCCGGATCGCTCCCCGAGCACGAGCGCCGCTACGCCACGGTGACCTTC
>DATMNB010000283.1:0-16644 GCA_035569435.1 Gemmatimonadaceae bacterium | reverse complement strand
TGAGCGTGAAGTTGTCGGTCTGATCCCAGATCGGCCCAAACGACGCGCGCAACAGGTCGAGCGCGCGCAGGTACGTCGGGTTGTTGTGCATGTACAGCTGGTGCGCCCGCACGCCCTTGGCGAGGAGCTTGAGCATGTCCTCGATGAGGGCCGGCGGAAACGGCGCCTCGGGGACCTCCTCTGTCTCCGCGGCCGCGGCGGACGCCGACGTCGCGCTCACACGCCCCTCGCGCTGATCTGGGCGACGTCCTTGTCGCCTCGTCCACTGACGCAGAGGAGCACGGGCGCATCGCTCGCCCACCGGCCCGCCTGGGACGCGATCCAGGCGACGGCGTGCGCGCTCTCGAGCGCCGGGATGATGCCCTCGGTCCGCGACAGCAACTCGAATCCGCCGAGCGCCGCATCATCGGTGACCGCGACATAGGTCGCGCGACCGGAGTCCTTGAGGTAGCTGTGCTCGGGTCCCACGCCTGGGTAGTCGAGACCAGCCGAGATGGAATGGGCCGGGTGCACCTGCCCCGCCGCATCCTGGAGGAGATAGCTGTAGGCGCCGTGGAGCACTCCCGGCGTGCCGCGGGCCAGCGACGCCGAGTGGCGATCGGTGTCGAGGCCTTCGCCCGCCGCTTCGACGCCGACCAGCTCGACCTCGCGGTCATCGACAAAGCCCGCGAAGATTCCCGCCGCGTTGGACCCGCCGCCGACACAGGCTACGACGGTCGCCGGGAGCCGGCCCGCGCGCGCGAGCATCTGCGCGCGTGCCTCTCGGCCGATCACCGCCTGGAAGTGCCGAACCATTCTGGGGTACGGAGCAGGTCCCACGACAGAGCCTATGATGTAGTGGCTGTCGGTGACGGTGGTGACCCAGTCTCGAATCGCTTCCGTGGTCGCGTCCTTGAGGGTCCGCGTACCACTCTCGACCGGGACGACCGAGGCTCCCATCAGCCGCATCCTGAAAACGTTCAGTTCCTGGCGCCGCATGTCCTCCGCGCCCATGTACACGACGCACTCCAACCCAAAACGGGCACAAATCGTGGCCGTGGCGACGCCGTGTTGACCGGCGCCGGTTTCGGCGATGATCCGGCGCTTGCCCATGCGGCGGGCCAGGAGCGCCTGGCCCACTGTGTTGTTGATTTTGTGGGCGCCGGTGTGATTGAGATCCTCGCGCTTGAGAAAGACCGGCGCGCCAACGCGTTCCGAGAAGCGCGGGGCCGTACTGAGCGGCGAGGGACGGCCCACGTAGTTGGTCAGCAGGTCGTCGAGCTCGGCCAGGAAGGCCGGATCGACCAGCGCTTCATGGAACGCGCCGTCCAGCTCATCAAGCGCCGGAATGAGGGTCTCGGGGACATACCGGCCGCCAAAGGCGCCAAACCGGTCACGCGTTGCAAGCGATGTCATGGTGTTCGTAGGCCAGAGTGGGCAGCGGCGGCAAAGGCCTCCATCCGCGCGTGATCCTTGATCCCGGGCGAACGTTCGACGCCCGTGGAGACGTCGACGACGTCTGGTGAGAGAATTCCAATCGCGTGCGCGACATTGTCGGGTGTGAGGCCGCCGGCGAGCACGAGCCGGCCGGTGGCGCCGCGGGCGCGCTCGACCGCGGTCGCCACCGCCGCCCAGGGCAGCGTCGTGCCGGTGCCGCCGAGCGCGCCGGGCACGCGTGCCTCGAGGAGCACGGCATCGGCCGCGGCGAACAGCGCGGCCGCCGTCGGCGGGAGTTTCTCGCCGGTCGCGCGGACGGCCGCCCAGATCGCGCCGCCAAAGTGCGGACGGAGGCGTTCGACGTCGTCGACGGTCGGATCGGCGTGCAGCTGGATCACATCGAGACCGAGCGCGGACGCCATTTCGGCGATCTCCTCGGTTGGCCTCGTACCAAAGACGCCGACCCGCGTGACCAGCGGAGGCAGGATCTCGGCCGCGTGCTCGAGAGAGATGTGGCGCGGGCCGCCGGCGAAGATCACCCCGCAATAGCGGGCGCCGAGTCGGGCAGCGTAGTCGGCGTCGTGGCGACGGGTCAGGCCGCAGAACTTGACCTCTGTCACCGACCGCGGTTCCTCTCGACTCGCGGCACACCGACCAGGGCGCGGACGGCAGCCGTCGGGTCCGGTGCCGCGGAGAGGCTGGACCCGACAAGCACCGCATCGGCGCCAGCCGCCGCCGCGGATTCCACGTCGGTCCGACCTTGGACGCCGCTTTCCGCAACGGCCACGACATCGGCCGGAATCCGAGGGATGACACGGGCCGCGGTCGTGGGGTCGACGGCCAGGGTTTCGAGATTGCGATTGTTCACGCCGATGATGCCCGCGCCCAGGTCGAGCGCCTGATCCAGCTCGCGCTCATCCCGGATCTCGACGATGGCCGCGAGGGACAGGTCGTGGGCCGCATCGTGCAGATCGCGTAGCCGGGCCGGCGCGAGGGCACGGACGATCAGGAGGACGGCGGACGCACCCGCCACGTGGGCCTCGACGATCTGGAGTGGGTCGACGATGAAATCTTTGCGCAAGAGCGGCACGGTCACGTGCAGCCGTGCGTCGGCCAGGTCGTCGAGTGACCCGCCGAACCGCTCCGGCTCGGTGAGAATGGAGAGCGCGGCCGCGCCTCCGGCCGCGTAGGCGGCGGCGTGGACGCCGGCGCGGAGTCCCATATTGATCGCGCCTTTCGATGGCGAGGCGCGCTTGACCTCGGCGATCACGGCGACATCGGTCCGGCGAAGGGCGGCTTCGAACGACGGCGGGAGGGGGGTGCCATCGGAGAGGCGCCACAGCGCATCGGCACGGGGCGCCAACTGGGCGGCTCGGTCGAAGCCGCGGTCGATGAGGCGCCCCAACGTGCCGGTCGGTGGGCGCCAACGACGTGGTCCTTGCACTTCGGGCGCTCTTCGGCTAACGTGAGGTTCGGATATTGTTCGGGAAACGCAACTTCGTACGCAATTTAGCTACGCTCCACCGAGGTCAGCTATGCCGCTCACCAAACGGCAGCGGGAAATTCTGAGCTTTCTCAGCAACTACCATGAGGCCAACGGCTATGCGCCGAGCTTCGAGGAGATTGCCGAACAGTTCAACTATAACTCGCTGGCTACGGTGCATGAGCACCTGAGCAATCTGGAGCGAAAAGGCTACATCAAGCGCAACTACAACGAGAGTCGGGCGATCGAGATTCTGCCATCCGAGGCGAATCCACGGGCGGTCGAGTTGCCGCTCCTGGGCCTCGTGGCGGCCGGCATGCCGATTGAGGCCATGACGGCCAACGAGACGATCGCCGTCCCGGACGACTTTGTGCGGCGCTCGGGCGGGCACTATGTGTTGCGCGTCCGAGGGAACTCGATGATCGACGAGCAGATCCGTGACGGCGATTTCGTCGTCGTCAATGAGCGACGGAGCGTCGATAATGGCGAGATGGTCATCGCCATGTTGAGCGGAGCGTCGGCGACGGTCAAGAAGTTCTACCGCGAGCGCGATGGGCGGATCCGGTTGCAGCCGGCCAATGACCTCATGGATCCGATCTACGTGCACGAGAACGACATCTCGATCCAGGGCGTGGTCGTCGGAGTCCTGCGCCGCTACTGACCACGCGGCATCGCGTGGAGGCGACGCGCGGCGATCGATGGGACCGCGCCAAACTCGCTGATGGGAAGCGCCGCCAGCGCCTCCATCGTCGCGCGGTCGGTCCTGACTTTTGGATTTCGCATGAGCGCACTGGCGACCGGCGCCTCCGGCGCCGATTTGGCCGCGTGACGCCAATAGGTCCAGTCATTGAGCGCGCGTACGACGCGCCCCAACTCCTCTGGCGACGCCTGGGGATCAGAGGCGATCGCCAGCAACGCATCGGCTCGCGTGGTCCGCCAACGGCCGGCGGCACGATGACCGTCCAGCGTCGCGAGCGCCCACAGGAGTGTGCGGTCGGCCCGGACCGCGCGCGTCCGCGTGAGCGCATTGGCCAGTCCCGGGGGCAGCCATGGCTCGGGCATGGTGTCGACATACGCGCGACCGATCAGCTCGCGTAATCCGACCTCCCGGACGAGTGTGTCGGAAGAGAGCGCGACGATCGTCATGGCCATGGTGCTGCGGCGCACCGCCGGGAGATGCCCCACCGCGACGCGCGCCGAATCACCACCGAGCATCCAGCCGGCAAATGCCAGATGGACCGCCGCCCGCTCGCTGATGCCGCCACTGTCCGCCAGCTCCGGCAGGTGCCCCAACACGCGCCGCATAGCGTCGGTCCAGATGGCTGGGTGCCGCTCGGCGAGCGTGACAAGGGTCAGAGGGTGCGACGCCGCGGCGGGATTCTGTATCACGATCGCCGCGACTTGATCGTTAGCATCGGCCAGCGCCATCAACGACGCGAGTGGACTCGTCGTCTGCGAGAGGCGCGGGTTGGTGGCCACGGCCGGCGCCAGTGTTTGATCATCGCGCAGGAGCGCGAGCAGCGTCGGGAGCGGCGCCACCGCGCTCTGCGCCACGACGGTACGCCAGACACGGAGCTGCGCGGGCGGGGCTGACGCCAGTCGCGGGTCCGCCGCCGTGGCGGCGATCGCGCTGTCACCAGGACCTAGCTCGAACCACGGTGGACCCATCGGCACGTCGCGACCGCGATGCGTGTCCCACACGTCGGCCGGCTGGCGCAGCCATGCGACTGGACCGCCGGTGCTGACGCCGACGTTCGACCCGGCGCGGTACAGCGTGAATGGCGGGTCGTCGATGTGCGCCACGACATCCTGGGCCGAGAGCGCACGTACGCACAGCGCGAGCCCCCAGACACAATGGGATGCGTGCATTCGTGCTACCGTGCCAGTACAGACTTGTATGCGGCGAGCATCCGCTGCAATGCATCCGAGCCGGCCCCGCTGTCGAGCGCGGCGAGGGCGAGCGCGACGGCCTCGCCATACGTCGCCACACGCCCGGCGACATAGATTGCTCCAGCCGCGTTGAGGGCCACGGCGGCACGCGCGGCGAGCGGCGCATCGCCGCGCAACACCCGGGTGATCAGCGCGGCGTTCTCGGCAGGTTCGCCGGCGGCGAGAGAGGACGCCGTTCCCCCGGCTAGTCCGTGGTCGGCCGGGTCGATCGACCAGCGACGGGGCGCGGCGCCATCGCAGATCTCGATGACCGTCGTGATCCCGAGCGGCGAGATCTCGTCGAGTCCCGGCTCCCCGTGCACGACAAGGGCATGGGTCGCGCCGAGGGTCCGGACCGCGGCCGCCATGAGCTCCAGGCGGGCGGGGTCGCCGACGCCGATCACCTGGCGCCGGGCCCAGGCCGGGTTGGCGAGCGGGCCGACGGCGTTCATGATCGTGGGCACGGCCAGCTCGCGACGGACCGCCGTCAGATGCCGCATTGCCGGGTGCATCAATGGGGCGAACATGAACACGACTCCCGCCCGGTCGAGCACCTCGGCCATCACCTCGACAGACACGTCGAGCGGCACACCGAGTGCTTCGATGACATCCGCGCTGCCGCACCGTGACGTGAACGATCGATTCCCGTGCTTGGCCACCCGGACACCGGCCGCCGCCGCGACGAACGCTGCCGCGGTCGAGATGTTGAACGTCGACACCGTGCCCCCGCCAGTGCCGCACGTGTCGACCAGCTCGTCGGGCCGAGGCACCACGAGCGGGAGCATGGCGTCCCGCAACGCCAGGGCCGCGCCGGCCACCTCGTCGGCGCTTTCGCCCCGGGCGCGGAGCCCCATGAGGAGCGCCGCCGCCTGGACGGGCGTGGCCGCGCCAGCCATGACCACGCCAAACGCCGCGTGCATCTCGGGCGTAGACACCGTCTCGTGCCGCGCCAGCGCGCGGAGCACGAGCGTCAACGCATCACCCGACGTAGATCGCTCCAGTGAGCCGATCGGCAAGTCGGGCATGGGACACGATGAGCGAGATCACCAACCCCAGGAGTCGCACGCGCTCCACATCCTCCTCGACGAACACCCCTCGCTGCACCCGGTTCGTGAGGTTGACCACGCCGACCAGATCGTTGTGATACACGAGCGGAAAGCTGATAAACGAGCCGGTCGTAAAATACTGGTCGCGCAGCAGCGGGTGCGTCTGCGCATCGGCGACATCCTGCACCAGCATTGGCTCGCGCGACGCGGCCACGCGGCCCGATACCCCTTCCCCAATGGCGATGCGCGAGCCCTCTACAATGTGCGGGGCGAGCCCACGGGCCGCGGCCAGGTAGAGATACCCTGGCTCGGGCGCCATGAGCATGAGCGAGCATCGCTGCGCCTGCATGTCGTCGCCGACGAGGTTGAGCAGGCCATCCACGAGCTTCCGCGGATCGGTCGCGCCGTTGTCAAGCGTCAGCACCTTGTCGATGAGGTACAGCGTGCGGATCTTCTGCCGCAGCATCTCGCTGCGCCGGTACAACTCGCCGTGCGACTGCTTCACCTGTGCGGCCGCTTCGGCCGCCTGCTGCTCGGCGGCATCGGCCCGAACGCCAGCGCGACGGGCCTCCTCGGCCACCCGCGCGACGTCGGCCTCGAGGGCCACAATGCGGGCCGTGGCCTCGCCTTCCCCACCAAGCCGGCGTTGGACCGCGGCCAGCTTCTTCACATACTCGCCATGGACGCGTTGCGTGACATCCTCGACGTGGCGCACCGCCTCGTCGCGGGCCTCACGTTCGGCGAATCGGGCGAACCCCAGCTCGAACAACGCCACAAACGGAGCAAACCGCTCCGACGCCCGGGTGCCGAAGATCTTCTTGGACTCGTACAGGGCGATGACACCCGCCAGATACCCGTCGAATCGAATGCCGCGGAGCGCCAACAAGCCGCCCTCGGCAAACGGCATCATCCCAAAGAGCCGGGCATACTCCTGCGACTGCTCCCCGAGATCGATGAACTGCACGCCCGCCGAAACAGCCTGGCGGACGGGCGTGGAGAGGTGGTCGAACGTCGTCTCAACGGGTGTGCGATTGACCGTCCCGCTCGTCGGCGTGAGCCGATCGACCAGCATGTCACGGCGCCCATCGTACCGGAGCAGCGCCACGTACGCCAACCGGTCGACCTCGGCCAGCCCCTCGCCGAGGGCGACCAGGGCAGCATCGAGGTCGGGAGCCGCGGCGAGCGCGTGCGCGAGGGAAGCGAGGGTACGGGGTGCCATGTGAAGCGAATTGCAATGTCGAGCTACGGCACGAGTTTGTCGAGCAGGGCGTGCGAAAAGTTGATGAACGTGACGGTATATCCCCGATTGGTGGGAAGCTCCGTCTTGATCCGAACGAGCCCCTGCGGAATGGCGTACGCGGCGAAGAACGTGTACCGAGGCACGCCCGTGCTGCGGCGTATGAAGATTGCCTGGATCCAGTATCCGTGCGCGGCGACCCCTTTGACGTGGATGGGATCAGTCCCCGCGCCCGACAGCCGATAGGCGGAGTACACGCCGCTATGGTACGCCTGATCGTAGGCAAACCGGAATTGATCGGCCTGCCGAAAGGTGTATTGGCTCGAGTCGTCGCCGTTCCTCATGGAGACGCCCGGGTCGTACGGACTGACGACGACATCGACGGTGTCGAGCTTGTCGTGCACATAGCGATACCACTGTCCGCCGATTGCGCCGGGAAGCGTGGTTTGCTTGACCAGATCGAACCCAGAGACGTTGGTCGGCGCGGCTGGCGGTGCCGCTGGTGCTGCCGGTGCTGCCGGTGCTGCCGGTGCTGCGGCTGGCACCACGGCCGCGGAGTCGTGATGCAGTGTATCGCCCTGTGCCAAGGCCACGCCCGAGCCGGCGACCGTCAGGAGGACAGCCGCCGTGATGCACACGTTGACGCGCATTGACGCCACTCCATGTGTATAGAGGAACCTGGCTTGTGACGACCTCGGCCGAAGGGCCGCAACCTACTAACGGGGCGGCCTCAGCGGTTGTTGATCGCGAAGGCGATCTGGGTGACCGCCGGTCGTGCAATCCAACGGTCAAACGCGTAGCTTCCTGCCAATGGTGGGTCGTACGGTCCAGCTTGTCCTCCATTACGACGGGTCCGGCTTTGCCGGGTGGCAGCGGCAACCGCACCAGCGGACCGTGCAAGGTGTGCTGGAAGAGGCGCTCAGCCGACTTTGTAACACGGAGACCCGTGCCGTGGGGGCCGGACGCACCGACGCGGGGGTTCATGCCCGCGGGCAGGCGGTAGGCACGACGGTCCCGACGCGGTGGACCGTGGCCGAGTTGCGCCGCGCGCTCAACGCGATTCTGCCCGACGACGTCTGGGTCGCGGCCGCCCACGAGATGCAGCCGGCGTTTCATGCGCGCTATAGCGCCGTGGCCCGCCGTTACAGCTACCGCGTGGGGACAACCGACGCCGCACGGTCACCGTTTCGGAGACGCTGGGAGTGGTACGTGGGCGACCCGCTCGATCGCACCGTCCTCCACCGGTCAGCCGAGTCAGTGATGGGCGATCATTGCTTCCGCGCGTACGCCGTCGCCGGGACCGCACCGTCGACCGACGATCACCGGTGTACGGTGCGCACCGCCCGCTGGTGCGACCGCGGCGATGTGTTGGAGTTCGAGATCGAAGCGAACCGGTTCCTGCACCACATGGTTCGATTTCTCGTCGGCACGGCCGTGGACGCGGCCCGTGGACGGCAGGACGCGGACGCGGTCCTGCGGTATCTCGAGGCGAGCGACAACAGCAACACGTCTCCCCCGGCGCCGGCGCATGCCCTCGTGCTGGAGCGTGTCGAGTACCCTCCGGACCTCTATCTGACCACTACATGAAGATTTTCGTGGCGACCGCGGACATCGAAGCGATTCGGTGGGCGGCCCAGGCTGGATTCGCCGATGGCGTGTTGACGACACCTGAGGAGTGGCCGGAGTCGTTGATCGACGTGTGTCGCGCGACCGACCTCCCGGTCTGCGTTCCGGTCGGCGCTATCCAGGCTGGCGACGTCTATCGCGAGGCGCGCGAACTAGTCAAGCTGCTGGGCGATCAGATCATTATTCAGGTGCCGCTCGTCGAAGACGCGGTGGGCGCGATCCGGCGGCTGCGCGCCGACGGCGTGCGCGTTGTGGCCACGTTGGTGTTCACGACCGCCCAGGCGGTGCTGGCGGCCAAGGCGGGTGCGTCGATGGTCAGCGTGGCCGTCGACGAGCTCGATCGGCACGGACAGAATGGCGCCGAGGTCGTACGCGATGTCCGCACGCTGTTTGACCAACACAGCGCCGCCTGCGACGTGATGGCCGCCTGCCCGCGTGACGCGCACCAGTTCACCCGCTGCGCGCAGGCCGGCGCCGATGTCGTCGCCGTCGCGCCCGATTTGCTCCGTGCACTGCTCGTCAGCCCCCTCACCGATCGCGGGCTCGATCAACTGCTGGCGAGGATCGCGTCGTGATGCGTTCGTTCGCGCTCCTCTCGCTGCTGATCGTCGGCGCCGGCTGCCAGGGCGACACCACCCAGATCGCCAACGCCGCCGTCGTCGACCAGAGCACCGGCGCCCAGTTGGCGGCGTCGGCGCCCGCGGGCAGCCACCTGGCGCAGCGCCGGACGGTGATCACGGACGCGGTCTCACGCATCGCGCCGTCGGTCGTGACCGTCCAGACCGAAGTGGTGCAGCACGAGACCGATGCGTTCGGCCAATTCTTTGGCGCCCGGCAGCAGGACCGTATGGTGCCGGGGCTTGGATCGGGGTTCGTCATCCGATCCGACGGCGTCATCGTCACCAACGCCCACGTCGTGGGCGGCGCCTCGAGCGTCCAGGTCGCCCTCCGCGATGGCACGACGTACACGGCCAAGATCCTGGGCTCCGACGAGTTCAGTGACCTGGCCGTCCTCAAGATTCCGGCCACGGGCCTCCCCGTGGCGCCACTCGGCAGCTCCGACAGCCTTCTGATCGGCGAGTGGGCCATCGCCATCGGCAACCCCTACGGGTTCTACCTCGGCAACCCCGAGCCGAGCGTCACGGCGGGGGTCATCAGCGCCGTCGGGCGCAACCTGGTGGGGCAGTCCGAGGGCAATGGCACCTACGTGGACATGATCCAGACCGACGCCGCGATCAACCCCGGCAACTCGGGCGGGCCGCTCGTCGATGCGCTCGGCGAAGTCATTGGCGTGAACAGCTCGATTTTCACGCCGTCCGGCGGCTCGATCGGCCTCGGGTTCGCCATCCCGATCAATCGCGCCAAGCGGGTCGCCGAAGATCTCCTGGCCCACGGCAGCGTGCGGCGGCCGTGGATCGGGATCAAGCTCCAGCTCCCCGAGGGCGACAACCCGCGCGACGCCCTCAGGTCAGGCGTGATCGTGCGCACGGTGGTTCCTGGCTCGCCGGCCGCGCGCGCCGGTCTCGAGCCGGGCGACCAGATCGTGCGCGCCGGCGCCCGCACCCTGCACAACCCGTACGACTGGGAGGCGCTGCTCCTCGATCTCCGCGTCGGACAATCCGTGCCCCTCGTCGTGCGGCGCGACGGCCACGATCAAGCGACCGCCGTGACGATCGCCGACCTACCCGAGGTGAGCGCACCCAAGGTCGAAGTGCTCAAAGAACTGGATCTGGTGAGCTTGACGCCATCGATCCGCGCCGAAAAGGGAATCCGGAGCGACCACGGCGCCGTGATTTATCGGGTGAGCAACCGCGTCGCGGATGAATTGGGGATCCAGGCGGGCGACGTGATCGTGCAGATCAACCGTTCGCCGGTCGGCGGAGCGGACGAGGCTGCAAAGGCATTAAATTATTACGGAGGCCGTGGGCCCATACGCATGTTCTTCGAGCGCAACGGACAAGTGTTCTCGACCGACTTCAGCATCCAATAGCCCGGCATGAGCGACCGGGACCACTATAGCTCCCCGCTAGCCGAGCGCTACGCGTCGCGCGAGATGCTCGGCTTGTGGTCACCGCAGACGCGACACGCGACCTGGCGGCGCATCTGGCTGGCACTCGCCGAGGCGGAGCACGAGCTCGGCGCGGAGATTCCGGCGGCCGCGCTGACCGACATGCGGGCGCACCTGGACGATATCGACTTTGGTCGCGCGTCGGAGTACGAGCGGCAGTTTCGACACGACGTCATGGCGCACGTGCACACGTTTGGCGATGCCGCGCCGGCGGCGCGGAGCGTGATCCACCTGGGCGCGACGAGCGCGGATATCACGGACAACGCCGATCTGGTGATCATGCGCCAGGCGCTGCGACTGGTGCGGCGGCGCGTGATCGCGGTCCTGCGATCGCTCGACGCGTTTGCCCGCGAGTGGCGCGACGAGCCGACGCTCGGCTACACGCACCTGCAGCCGGCCCAACTGACGACGGTGGGCAAGCGCGCCACACTATGGATGCAGGATCTGGTGCTCGACGTGCACGACCTGGACGGCTGCATCGCGACGCTGCCGTTTCGTGGGATCAAAGGCACGACCGGGACCCAGGCCAGCTTTCTGGCGCTGTTCGACGGCGATCACGAGAAGGTCAAGGCGTTGGACCAGCGCGTGACGCGGGCGCTGGATTTCGCGCGCTCGCTCCCGGTGACCGGGCAGACGTACTCGCGCAAAATCGACGCCCGCGTGCTGAGCGTGATCGCGGGCATCGCCGCCAGCGCCGCCAAGTTCAGCGGCGATGTGCGGATGCTACAATCATTCGGTGAGATCGAGGAGCCGTTCGAACGCGATCAGATCGGGTCGTCGGCGATGGCGTACAAGCGGAACCCGATGCGGTCGGAACGGATCGCGGCCCTGGCGCGGTTCGTGTTGTCGCTCGAGCCCAACGCCAACCAGACGCACAGCGTGCAGTTCTTCGAGCGGACGTTGGACGACAGCGCCAACAGGCGCTTGGCGATTCCGGAGTCGTTCCTGGCCAGCGACGCGATTCTGCTCTTGATGGAGAACATCGCGCGATGTTTCGAGGTGCATCCGGCGCGCATTCGGCGGCGCATCGAGGACGAGTTGCCGTTCATGGCCACCGAGGAGTTGATCGTCGCGGCGGTGCGCGCCGGCGGCGACCGGCAGCAGGCGCACGAGATCATTCGGCGGCACAGCATTGAAGCGTCGCGCGCCATGCGGAATGGCGCGGCAACAAATGATTTGTTCGAGCGATTGGCCAGTGATCCGGCCTGGAAGGTGAGTCTCGATGCCATGCGGTTGGTGACCGACCCGCGTCGGTTCACTGGTCGGGCGTCGGCGCAGGTCGACGAGTTCCTCGCCACGACGGTGGCGCCCCTCCTGGAAGAAACTGACGGCGACGAGCCGGAGGCGCTGCGCGTATGAGTGAAGGTCGCGAATGACGGTCGCCGTACGAGAGACCTCTCTCCCGCTCCCTCTCCTCCGTCGCGGCAAGGTGCGCGACGTGTACACGGTCGACGATGATCGGCTACTGCTCGTCGCCACTGACCGGGTGAGCGCGTTCGATGTCGTGATGGCTGAGCCGATCCCGCGGAAGGGCGCGGTGCTGACGCAGCTCACGGCGTGGTGGCTGAGGCGATTCGAGGGGGTGGTCTCGCACCACATGCTCGCCTCCGACACCGAGGCGATCATCGCGGCCGTGCCGGCGCTTGCCGGATACGCAGGCGTGCTCGACCAGCGGGCGATGCTCGTGCGGGCGACGACGCCTTTCCCGGTCGAGTGCGTGATCCGGGGCTATCTCGCCGGGTCCGCGTGGAAGGAGTATCGCGAGACTGGCACACTCGCCGGCGAACCCATGCCGGCCGGATTGCGCGAGAGTGGCAGGTTAGTCCCTCCGTTGTTCAGTCCTGCCCGAAAGGCGGAGACCGGGCACGACGAGAACATCACGCCTGGTCGGGTGATCGAGATGGTGGGACGGGCAACCGCGACAGAGCTCGAGCGACTGACCCGACTGATTTACGAGCAGGGCGCGGCGTTGGCCGCCACGCGGGGGATCATTGTCGCCGATACGAAGTTCGAGTTTGGGTCGCGGGATGGCCGTGTGGTGCTGATCGACGAAGTCCTGACCCCGGACAGCTCGCGGTTCTGGCCAGCCAGCAGCTATGAGCCCGGTCGCTCGCAGCCCAGCTTTGACAAGCAGCCGTTGCGGGACTACCTGGAGCGAAATGGAACGGCGGGGGTGTCGCCACCCCCGCCGTTACCAGACGACGTTGTGCGGGCGACGAGTGAGCGGTACCTCGATGCGTATCGCAGAGTGACGGGGAGTGCGCTCACGTGAACTTTGCCCGCGAAGGGTACGGGTTCATGGCCGTCGCCGCGGTCGCGACGGTGATCGGGTTCGCCACCGCGTGGATGATGCGGTCGTACTCGCTCTGGCTCTTTGCGTTCCTGTTGGCGATCGTCGCGCTGTGGGTCGCCTATTTCTTTCGCGACCCGGAACGGACGGGACCGCGCGGCGACCGCGTCGTCGTGTGCCCCGCCGACGGCAAGTTGATCATGATCACGCAAGTCGATGAGCCGGCGTTCATCCATGGCCAGGCGATCCGGCTGTCGATCTTCATGAACGTGTTCGATGTCCACGTGAACCGGTACCCGGTCAGCGGGCGGGTGGACTACAAGCACTACAACCCCGGCAAGTTCTTGAATGCCGCCGCCGAGAAGTCGAGCTTGGAGAATGAGCAGTCCACGATCGGCATCGACGCGGGCCCGCGGAAGGTGATCGTGCGGCAGATCGCCGGCCTCATCGCCCGGCGCATCGTCACGTACCCGGACCTGGGCGACAGCGTTCAACAGGGCGATCGGCTCGGCATCATCCGGTTTGGCTCGCGTGTCGATGTGTTTCTGCCGCTCGGCAGCACGGTCCTGGCGAAGCTGGGCGACCGCACGGTCGCCGGAACGACCGTCCTGGCGGAGCTACCGTGAAGGCGCCGTCCGTGCGGCGGGGCCTCCGGCGAGCCAACATGCGCCGCGCAGCACCGATCCTGCCCAACGGGTTCACGATCGGCAACCTGCTGTTTGGCGTGTTCGCGATCGTCGAGGCGTCGCACGGCGAGTACTCCCGGGCGGTGCTCTGGATCGTTTTCGGTGGGATCTGCGACGGATTCGACGGGCGCGTCGCGCGGGCCACCGGGACCTTCAGCCGATTCGGGGAGGAGCTCGATTCACTGGTCGACGCGATCTCGTTTGGGTTGGCGCCGGCCATGATCATCTATTTTTCCGTCTTGAACAAGCAGGGCGGCGCGCTCTGGCTCCTGGTGTTCCTCTTTGCGGCCTGCGCCGTGATCCGGCTGGCGCGGTTCAACGTCATGCAGGCGGGGACGCCCAAGACCCACTTCGTGGGCCTTCCCAGTCCGGCCGCTGGTGGCACGTTGGCGACCTACTACTGGTTCAGCCAGACGAAGCTCTACGACGAGCGGCTGTTTGGTATGCCCTGGGAGGAGATGGTCAAGTTTGTCATGGGCGGGCTGGCCATCCTCATGATCTCGCACGTGCCCTACCCCGCGATGCCCAAGATCGGCATCCGGAGCTGGCGGGGCGTCGGGGGCCTCCTGCTGGTGCTGGCCTGCGGGATCGGGATCGTCCACTTTGGCCGCGAGTTCTTCTTCCCCGCCGGAATGGCGTACGTTCTCTATGGGCTGGTGAAAGCGCTGTTCCTGGGCTTCGTCGACCGGCTGCCGACCGGCACGGACGTCGACCGGCCGGGTGACGATGACGACGACTATATCGAACGGCGGCGGCGCCGGCGGCGGCAGCGCTCGATGATCCCGACGCCCACCACGGTCACGACAGTCGATCACAACGCAGACCTAGACGGAGAGCCATGACGCGATATCGGGTGTCGGTGGAGATCAGGCCGCGCGAGGGGATTCTCGACCCACAGGGCCGGGCCGTCGCCGACGCGCTGCGCACGCTCGATTTCCGCGACGTGCAGGAGGTGCACGTCGGACGGTACGTCGTCGTCGAGGTCGACGCCGCGTCGCCCACCGTGGCCCGGGACCGGGTGACGGCGATGTGCGCCAAGCTGCTCGCCAACCCGGTGGTCGAGGACGCCGACATCACGGAGGTCGCGCCAATATGAAATTTGGCATCGTGGTCTTCCCCGGCTCCAACTGCGACGCCGATGCGTATCACGCCGTGGTCGACGGGATCGGCGAACAGGCTGTCTATCTCTGGCACAAGGATCACGACCTGCAAGACGTCGATGTCGTCGTGCTGCCCGGCGGGTTCGCCTACGGCGACTATCTCCGTGCCGGGGCGATCGCCCGGTTCAGTCCCATCATGCGGTCGGTCGAGCAGTACGCGGCACGCGGTGGTCCGGTGCTGGCGATCTGCAATGGCTTCCAGGTGGCGTGCGAGGCCGGACTCCTGCCAGGGGCCCTGCTGCGCAACGTCGGGCTGCAGTTCGTGTGCGAGCCCGTCCGGCTACGCGTCGAGTCGACACAGACGATGTTCACCGCCGACTACGCCCAGGGACAGATTCTCCAGATTCCCATCGCCCACGGCGAGGGGCGCTACCATGCTGATGTGGCGACGCTCGACCGGCTGGAGGGCGAGGGCCGGGTCGTCCTGCGCTACGATGGGCTGAACCCCAATGGGTCGGCGCGCGACATCGCCGGCATCGTGAACGAGGCGGGCAACGTGCTGGGCCTCATGCCGCACCCCGAGCGTGCCTGTGACGCGCGGCTTGGATCGACCGACGGACTGGGTGTGTTCACTTCCCTTCTCTCCCGAGTCGCCGCATGACCAACATGGTTCGCGCACTCCTGCTCTCGGCGTTCCTCGCTGCCCCAGCAGCCGCGCAGGATGGCCCCATCCTCATCGAGCCGGGGATGTCGCAGGAGCAGGTCGTGGCGCGCCTCGGCCACCCGGTCGTGGAACGCCATGACGGAGCCCGGACGTATCTGACGTTTGATAACGACTGCGGCAGATCCTGCGGCGGCGACGATCTCGTCATTCTCGACAACGACGCCGTCGTGGACGCGGTCTTTCGCACCGGGCGTCGCCGGTACGCCGGCACCGGCTCGGCCACGACCCTCACATCGTCAACCAGCCAGCGCCCGACGCCCGAGCCGATTCGGCCCGCGTCGGCCGCCGACAGCGCCCATCGGGGCGGCATCGTCTACATGGGACCGCGCCCGCCGGCGGCGACGCCCAAATACGACGTCGTGAAACCAAAGGTTGATACGACGCAGCACCCCTCGTACCCGTGACGACTGTTGCCCCCCGCGCCGGCGACCCGGCGATCACGCCGGCGCTCGTCGCCGAGCACGGACTCACACCGGGCGAGTACGATCGGATCGTCGCCCTGCTCGGACGCGCGCCGACGTTCACCGAGCTCGGGATCGTGAGCGCCCTCTGGAGCGAGCACTGCTCCTACAAGCACACCAAGCCACTGCTCCAGACGCTTCCGACAAAAGCGCCCTATGTCCTGCAAGGACCGGGCGAAAACGCGGGCGTCATCGCCGTGGGCGACGGCCTCGCGGTGGCATTCAAGATCGAATCGCACAATCACCCCTCGGCGGTCGAGCCGTACCAGGGCGCGGCGACCGGCGTCGGCGGCATCTTGCGCGACGTGTTCACGATGGGCGCCCGCCCCATCGCGATGCTCAACTCGTTGCGGTTTGGCGCGCTCGACTCGGCGCGCGTGCGCTATCTGTTCGCCGGCGTGGTGCGCGGCATCGGCGACTACGGCAACTGCGTGGGGATCCCAACCGTGGCGGGCGAGGTCGTCTTTGATCCCGCCTACGAGGGGAACCCGCTGGTGAACGCCATGTGCGTCGGCGTCATGCGGGAGGAAGAGCTGATTCGCGCCGTCGCCACCGGCGTCGGCAACCCGATTATCGCG
>DATMNB010000282.1:0-3367 GCA_035569435.1 Gemmatimonadaceae bacterium | reverse complement strand
GTCGGCGAGCTCCTCGAGCGTCGACCGGAACGCCGCGACGAGCGTCGGCGGCAGCTTGTTCACGAAGCCGACGGTGTCCGAGAGCAGGATGTTCACGCCGTTCCCGACCGAAGTGCGCCGCGTGGTCGGGTCGAGGGTCGCGAACGGCTGATCCGCGACGAGAACGTCGCTGCGAGCGAGCGCATTGAGCAACGACGACTTGCCGACCCCCGACGGGCCGCTCACGGCCGACGTGCGGCCGTGCAGTACCTCGAGCAACTCGGGCAGCCCATAACCGGTGATCGTACTGGTGAAGTGCATCGGATACCCGGCCCGCGCGTAGTCGGCAAACTGCGCCCGCGCCGCGGGCTCGGCGACGAGATCGACCTTGTTGATCACGACCCGCGCCGCCAGGTCGTTCGCCTCGGCGATCACCAGAAACCGGTCGAGCATCCGCGGGTGCGGCTCCGGGTTGGCCGCCGCGAACACGACGATCACCTGGTCGAGATTCGCCGCCACCACACGCTCGCCGATCGCACCGCTCGGCGCACGTCGCGCCAGCTTCGATCGTCGCGGGTAGATCTCGGCGATCGCCCACGCGCCGCCGCGCTCGTCGCGCTCCAGCCGCACCGCGTCGCCGACCGCCAACTTGAGCCCATCGTCGGTGTCGCGCTTGAGCCGTCCGCGCAGCGACACGTCGCGCGTCTCACCCGATGCCGTATACGCCGACCACACGCCGCCCGTGCCGCGCACGACGACGGCGCGTTCCGACTCAGCCTCCACAACCGCTTCCACGACGAATCACGGCATCAAGCGTCGCCTTCACCGTGAGCAACGGCATGCGCCCGATCGCCTCACGCACCGCGTCCTCGCTCACGCCCCGCACCAGAAACTCAGTCTCGAGATGCCCGGTGACGGCTTGATTCCCCCACCGCACAAAGAAGAGGTACGCCCCAACGGGAGCCGCGGGATCCCCGGTCTCGTCCACCCCGACATCGACGCTATAGGGCTGCCCGTCGACCCCCTCGAACGCCGGCGGCCTGGCGTGGACCGCGACATATCCTCCGAGCGTCGACTCGTCACCCGTCACCGATGCCCGCCAACGAGCTCCCGCAACACGTTCCCGGTAATGAACGCCACATTCGCCGGCCGCTCGGCCAGCCGGCGCATGAGATAGGGATACCACTGCGTCCCAAACGGCACATACACCCGCATGTTGTACCCTTCACGCGCCAGCGACTCCTGCAGGTCGCGCCGCACCCCGTATAACATCTGAAACTCGAACCGCTCGCGCCCGATCCCCTGCGCCACGGCGTACCGCTTGGCCTCCACGATGATCCGCTCATCGTGCGTCGCCAACCCTGGATAGTTGCCCCGCGACATGAGCACCTGCATCCCACGCACGTAGCTCGCGTCCACATCCTTCTTGTCGGGATACGCCAGCGTCGGCGGCTCCTGATACGCGCCCTTGCAGAGGCGCACCCTGCACTGCGCCTCGACCGCCCGCGCGATGTCGGCATCGGTCCGCCGCAGATAGCTCTGCAACACGATCCCGACGTGCCCCTGATAGGCCGGAAATAACTCATCGTAGAACATCGCCAGCGTGACGTCCGTGTACTGCGTCGACTCCATGTCCAGTCGCACAAACGTCCCGAGATCTCGCGCCCGATCCAGAATGTCGCGCACGATCTCGAGACACAGCTCGCGCGACAGATCGAGACCCATGGCCGTCAGCTTGAGCGAGACGTTGGCGTTGATCTTTCGCTCGGCGATGCGATCGAGCATCCGCACATACTCGAGCCCCGCCATGCGGGCCTCCGACTCCGCGGTGACACTCTCGCCGAGCAGATCGAGCGACGCCGAGATCCCTTTGGCGTTGAGCGCGGCCACCGAGTCGAGGACTTCCTCGAGCGTCTCACCCGCAACGAACCGCTGCGCGAACTTGCGCGCGAGGCCGTTGTGGCGGACGAAATTGAAGACTTGTTGTTGATTCGAGAGATACAGGAGGGCGTTGCGTAGCATCACGCTCACTCGCGGACGAGTCGAAGGACGGGGTAAGTGGCGCCGCGACCGGCGCCGAGTGCTGGGTCGAACACGTTCCAGGTCACGAGCCCGTCGTCGCTCTCCGGCTCCAAAAGATACACCGCCAGAGCAGCCAGAGGCTGATTGTCGGGCACGATGAAGTACTTGCCGGTCGCCAGGATGGCGCTCTTGATCGCCACCTGCCGCGCCGGAGCTCTGCCCTTGTCCGAGATGACGACCGCGTCGACATGACTGTCAGTCGGACGCCAGTGTCCGCGCAGATGCGTCTGACGATGCCCTTGAAATGCCGCGCTGTCGTGCCAGACGGAGTCAATGGCAAACGCCTCCACGCCCGCGACCATGCTATCGAGCCGCCGCGCAACGATCCCGTGCAGGCGCAACAACCGCAGGGCGGCGGTATCGGCAGCCGGCACGAGGTACCCCGCGGGTACAGGCACCGAGAGCGTCGCCGCGAACCGATCGTACACCTTCATCTCGATCGGCGTGAACTGCCCACTCCGACGCATCCCCCGCGGCACCCCAGGCTGCGTCACACTGGAGTCCCCGGTTGCAACGAGAGACTCCCGTACGACAGGCGCCACAAACGGCGCCCGCGTCATCTCGGCCCGAATCGGCACCTGCTCCAGCCGCGGAGCATGATGCACGCCCCGCTCAGCAACGAGAGACAGAATTTCACTGACGAATGCCCGCGTCGCCTTCACCCGCCGCTCAAACGGATCGTGCGAATACGCCTCGCTCAGAATCGCGACGCGCCCGCGCAGCCCGACGTAGTTGGTCCCAAACCGCGGCCGGTCGTCATACGTCCTCCACGCCGGCGGCTCCCCCTCGAAGTTCCCGTAATCGAATATCTCGAACCCGTCGCGCGCCCGCACGCGCCGCCGAATCTCCGGCAGCAGCGAGTCACGCGTGTATTGATCGGCACCTGGCCACAGCGACGGGGAATACGTCAGGGCATACCCATGAAAGCTCCCGTCCGTCGTGTGCATATCGACGAACACGTCCGGATCCCACCGGTTGAACGCCACCAACGACGCCCGCGTCTCCGGCGCCTCGGCTTTCACATAATCCCGATTGAGATCCAGCCCCTGCCCGTTGGCCCGCTGACCAACGAGCTCCGGCCCATTCTGCTCCGTCCGATTCACCGTCTGCGACGCAAACGCCTCGTTGCCATCGGCATTGTAGATCGGCACGGCAATCACGAGCAGCGAGTCGAGCACGTTCAGGCGCGGATCGCGCGTGAGGTCACGGAGGAGGGCCAACAGCGCCTCTTTCCCCTCGACCTCGCCCGCATGGATGTTGGCCTGCAGATACACGACCGGAATCCCGCGCGCATGGGCATCGGCCG
>DATMNB010000281.1:0-11863 GCA_035569435.1 Gemmatimonadaceae bacterium | reverse complement strand
TGGCATTGGTCAGGACCAGCGCGGCCAGGGCGATTCCCTCCCACGCGCGCGCATTCTGACACCAACAGGCACATTCGTGACATCATCGCGGATTGTCCACCGCGATCACGCCATCATGGCGCACATCATTAGTTGCGCACCAAAGTATCCGGCGTCCTCAGCAGACACCACCGATGCTCACTCTTCGCCGGAGCCGCCTGTGTCTGCTCGCCGCATGGTCCGTGTTGCTGGACTGCTCGCTCTCGTCGGTTGCGTCCACACGAGCGCGACGTTGCTCTCCGAAACGCCACGTCCCGCCATCGACCCGTCGGCGGTGGTGATCTACACGTCGCCGGATAAGGTGCCCGGCAAGTATGACGAGGTGGCGCTCATCGATTCGCATGGCGACGATGCGTTCACGAGCTATCACGGCATGCTCGAGTCGATGCGCAAGAAAGCCGGGCACGTCGGCGCGAACGGCGTCATTCTGTCGTCGGAGAGCGAGGCGGGCACCGGTGCCAAGATCGCGCACGCGCTGATTGGCACGAGCGCGGATCGCAAGGGCAAGGCAGTGGCGATCTACATGCATCCGAACACGACGGCACAGGTGCCGAATGCCGCGCCGTGACGGCGCTCGTCGACGAGAAGCTTGCTGACTACCGCCAGACCGGCGTCAGACTGATCTGGGTCATCGAGCCCAGCAGCCGCACGGTTGACGGCGGTGACGTGCTCCCGGGCTTTGCGGTGCCCGTGGGCCGTCTCTTTGCGGACATCTAGCGGGAACCGGCGAGCGGTCCACGCGATTCTCGACAATAGTCGCGTGCGTTTTCATGGAAGACTCGTGCGCCACGCACGGCGCCGCACGCGGCCGATCGCCCGAGGCACGCGATGTTGGCCGACAGTCGAAACACCCCAAGCGGGCTCACGCGCGCACGTCTCGTCATGGATGTGCTCGTTGGATCAGTCCAGCAGCGGCGGTTTGCCGTTCGATATTGGGATGGCACGACCGACGCGCCGGCCTCTGTCGAGGCGTTGCCGTTCACGCTGGTCATCAAGAGTCCAGGCGCGCTCCGGCGGCTGTGTTGCGCTCCGTCCGAATTGCGACTCGGCGAGGCGTTTGTCCGGGGCGATCTCGATGTCGACGGAGATCTGGAAGAGGCGACGACACTGGCCGAGGACATTGCGGTCCGACTCGCCTCGCCGCGTGCGCTGGCGACGCTCGTGCGACGCGCCCTCGCGTTGCCTGACAGCGATGGAGAGATGCCGGCTGGGGCGGAAGCGCGCGCGCGGGACCGGCGTGGGCGCCGGCATTCGAGAGCGCGAGATCACGCGGCCATTCGCTTCCACTACGACGTGGGCAACGAGTTCTACGCGGTGTGGCTCGATCGGGCGATGATCTACTCGTGCGCGTATTTCGAGACAGGCGACGAAACGATCGACGAGGCGCAGCGCGCCAAGCTCGATCACATCTGCCGCAAGCTCCGTCTTCAACCAGGCGAACGGCTGCTCGACATCGGCTGTGGGTGGGGGGCGCTCGTCCGGCACGCGGCTCGGTGCTACGGCGTGTCTGCGACCGGTGTCACGCTGAGCGCACGCCAGGCGGCGTGGGCTCGTGAGCGCATCGCCGCCGAGGGGCTCGGCGAGGTGTGTGCGGTCGAGGTCATGGATTACCGTGACGTGCCGGCGCGGGAGTTCGACAAGATCGTCAGCGTGGGCATGGTCGAACACGTCGGGCGATCGCGCTTGGGTACCTACTTTCGGCAGGCATACGCGCTTCTTGCGCCCGGTGGCCTCTTTCTCAACCATGGCATCATCGCGTTGACGGCCGCTGCCCCGCGACGTCTGGCCGGGTGGGTGCGCCGGACGGTGTGGCGCGAGGGCGCGTTTCTGGATCGGTACGTCTTTCCCGATGGGGAGATTCTGCCGTTGGACGACATGGTCCGTCAGGCTGAGCGGGCCGGGTTCGAGACGCGGGATGTCGAGTCGCTTCGGGAGCATTACGTCCTGACGTTGCGGGCCTGGGTGCATCGGCTGACCGAGCGGCAGCGTGAGGCGATCCGCGTCGTGGGTGCTGAAGCGTATCGGACGTGGCGGCTCTACATGATGGCGTCGGCGCATGCGTTCGCGACCGGGCGCATCGGACTGGCACAGACACTGTTCGCAAAGCCGGATCACGCCGGACACACGCGACTGCCGCTCACGCGCGCTGATCTGTACTAGGTGATTCGCGGGTGATGGGCGACTCGGTGTCGTCCGGGTAGCTCGCCGGATCTCTATTGACTGTGTGCCATCGAATTCCAGAATTGCAGTGTGTGCGGATGGATCGACCTTCCGCGACGCAGCCGGGAACGGATTTGCTGTGCGACGATCAGACGCAATACACGGTCGCGGTCATGCGGCACGCGTCTGGCCAGCCGCGCGCGCTGTTTGCGATGGCGCTTCCGCCCCGGTTCGAGGAAATCGGCGAGGTAGAGCATCTTCCCGACGTCGTCCCACCCGGCGTGGCCCACGCTGTGATAGCGCACGGCGCTCAGAACACCGGGGTCGGCCTCACCGTGCGAGGCGGCACATGCGGCGGCCGCGGCACCGTGCGTCGTCCCTGTCGGAAGATCCGCATCACGGAGCGCGTCGTGCAGCCAGCAGGCCTCGAGCCACCGGCGCCGCTCGTCCTCGGACGCGCCCATCGCATCGGCCCAGCCTTCGAGCAGGACCGCCATGCGCCGCATATGGGCCTGGCGCTTTCTCCCCGCGTGCGCCCATGTGGGGATGCCGGGCGCCGTCGTGGGTGCTTGCCTGCCAGGGCGGTTGAGTAGCCGTATCAGTCCGTTCCATGCGCGCCGCAGGAGAGTGGTACGAGCCACCACGTCTCAGGGATGGGGCGCCGGAGCCGGGGCCGAGGAGGGGGCGGTGCCGCGACGGCGGGCGCGGTGGCGGGCGGCTTTGGCGCGGTTGCCGCACGTCGACATGTCGCACCAGCGGCGACAGCCGTTTTTGGTGGCGTCGTAGAAGACGCGGCTGCAGCGGGTGCCAAGGCAGCGGCGGATGCGGGGGAGCTCGCCGGTCACGAGCGAGTCGGCGGCCGAATCCACGATCGGGATCATGAGGCCGGCGAAGGCGTCGCCGACGGGGGCGAAGGTGCGGGTGCAGCGGCCGTCTGGGCGGAGGTCGATGCGGCGCATGCCAGCGCTGCGACCGAGGACGCGGTTGATTTCCGTGAGCGCATCGACGCGGGCGCGTTCGACGGTCACGCCGCGCTCGGCGAGGTTGCGCAGGGCGGCGCGGACACGGCGGGCATCGGCCAGAACGGCGGCGGCGCCTGCCGGCTGTTGCTCGGCGCGGCGCACGATGCCGGGGACGCGGTCGGGCTCGAGGGCGCCGGCGATCTCGAGCCAGCCGAGGAACGCCGGGAAGTCGTCGAGGACGTCGCGCGTGTCCGTGTTGACGAAGTCGAGCCAGAGCCGCTCGCCGACGAACGACGAGGGGGCGGCGGGGAGGGAGAGACCGGTGTAGCGCATGCCCAAGCGAGTATAGGGAATCGTCAGACGGGCGCGCAAGAGTGGCACGCCGGCTACGTCGTGAGGGCGTCCTCGCGATACGTGATCCAGCCGGTGTGCTCCTCGGCGACGAGCTCCACGTCGGTTCCGATGGGGAGGGTCAGGTTGGGGACCTCATGGCCGGCGGGGAAGTCCGTGATGATCGGGACTTGCAGGTCGGAGACGAGATCTAGGAGGAAGTTCTCGAACTCGTCCTCCTCGGACCGGTCGAGCGAGAGCTGGCCGAAGACCACGCCGCGCACATCGCGGAGGAGGCCAGCGGCGCGGAGGTGGACGAGGCGCTCGTCGGCCACGGACATGGGTTCGCGTGTTTCCTCGAGAAAGAGGATGGCCTCACGCGTATCAATTGCGTACGGGGTGCCGATCGATTGCTGCACGAGCGACAGGTTGCCACCGACCAGGCGCCCGACGGCCCGGCCGGGACGCACCACGCGGGCGATGTCGCGGCCGATACGCGCCGTGGGGCGGGGCACGGTGAGGGCCGTCAGGAGCGACGACATGGTCGGATCGCGGGTGCTCGGGATGAGATCGTCGACCGTGGGTCCGTGAAAGACGCGGAGGCCGGCGCGGCGCATGAGCCAGAGGTGCAGGGCGGTGACGTCGGAGTAGCCGACGAACGCCTTGGGGTTGAGACGAAAGATCTCGGGCTCCAGGTGCGGGAGCATGCGGACCGCGCCGTAGCCGCCCGTTCCGCCGATCACTGCTTTGACCCGGGGGTCGAGCCACATCCCCATGAAGTTCTCGGCCCGGCGCTCGTCCTCGGCGCGCTGGAAGCGGCGCACGGTCGAGAGCTCGTTGTCGAGCACGACGCCGTAGCCGGCGCGTTCCAGGGCTTTGACGCCGCGGGCGAGCCAGCCGGGTTTGGGGGCATATGATGGCGCCACGACGCCGATGGTGTCGCCCTTGACGAGGGCTGGCGGGCGCAGGAGTGGTGGAAGGGCTGACAAAACCGGGACAACAGGCGCCGGCTCGGACACCGGCTGTACATCGAGTGACATCCACCGAAACGTAGGAGCGTCGCTGGCAAAGTGTAGCCGACTCGGCCAAACAGCCGTTCCCGCTGTGCCAGACGGGGCCCCGGCCCGCTAGATTAGACCGGGATGACGGTCCCCGACACGACCCCGACGACCTACTACCGCAAGGGATTTGGCCTCAAGGCGGAAGTAGAAGACACCCTCGCCGCCGATTATACGGGGCGGTTAGTCGATCTCTTGCGGTCGCGCGACTATACGTTGGAGGCGGGCGGGGTCACCGTCCGGCTGGCGCGCGAGTTCGGGTTCTGCTACGGGGTCGAGCGGGCCGTCGAGTACGCCTATCAAACCCGGACCAAGTTCCCCGACCGGCGGATCTTCCTGGCTGGCGAGATCATCCACAACCCGCATGTCAACGCCAAGCTGCGCGAGATGGGGATCGAGTTCCTGTCGGCGGGCGACGGCGGGTTTGATTTCTCGCGCGTGGAGCCGGCCGACGTCGTCATCCTGCCGGCATTCGGCGTCACGATCCGCGATTTCCAGACGCTGCGCGAACGCGGCGTGATCGTCGTCGACACGACGTGTGGCTCGGTGCTCAACGTCTGGAAGCGGGTCGACAACTACGCGCGCGATGGCTACACGGCGCTGATCCACGGCAAGTACTATCACGAGGAGACGCAGGCGACGGCGTCGCAGGTGCTCAAGTATCCGGGCGGGCACTATCTCGTGGTGCGCCACATGGACGAGGCGCGCGTGGTGTGCGACTATATCGAAGGGCGTGGGGACCGGGCGACGTTTCTCCGGCAGTTCGCCAATGCGGTGTCGCCGTCGTTTGATCCCGACCGCGATCTGATCCGGATCGGTGTGGCCAACCAGACGACGATGCTGGCGCGCGAGTCGTTGGCGATCGCCGAGCAGGTGGGGCTGGCGATGGCGAGAGCGCATGGCGAGGATCATCGGGCGTCGCACTTCCGGACGTTCGACACGATCTGCAGCGCGACGCAGGATCGTCAGGATGCGGTCGAGGCGTTGCTGGCCGAGCCGCTCGACGTGATGATCGTCGTGGGCGGGTACAACTCGAGCAACACGATCTCGTTGGCAACGATCTGCGCGGCACGGGTACGGACGTACCACATCGAGGATGCGAGCTGCATCGATCCCGACCGGTGGACGATCCGGCATCTGCCGATCGGCGCGCACGACGAGGAAGAGACGCCGCACTGGATTCCGAGTGATGGGCCGGTGCGCGTGGGGATCACGGCCGGCGCGAGCACGCCCAACAACAAGATCGGGGAAGCCGTGGCGCGGATCTTCGCCACGCGGGGAGTTCCCCCGTCGACGATCGCGTGACCTTCGGGTTCGCCGAGCTGCAAGGGGGCGGCTCGCGCGTACGCATCGTTCCCGCGCTTGGCGGGAAGATCAGCGTCATCGAGTTGGGTGGGCGGCAGTGGTTGTGGACCAACGACGCGATCACGCCGCAGACGCCGGTCGATGGGGCGTCATACCTCGAGACGGCCGACACGGGCGGGTACGACGAGTGCTTTCCGACCGTGGCGCCGTGTTGGTTGCCGGGGAATGCCGGCGCGTTCAGCGGCACGTCGCTGCCCGACCATGGTGAGCTCTGGGCGATGCGCGCCGATGTCGGGGTGGAGACGAGCGCCGAGGGGCAGGCGGCGATCACGGTGTGGGAGGGGAGGCGGATGCCGTACCGGTTCACGCGCGTGGTGCGGGTGACGCCGGCTGGGCAGATCGTGTTCCACTACAAGGTGCAGAACAGCGGGCGTGAGGCGTTGCCGTTTCTCTGGTCGTCGCATCCGTTGCTGCCGTTGACGGAGCAGACGTGGCTCGATCTCCCGCCGGGGGCGATGGTGCGGGTGGATGCGCGGCACGGCGATGTGGTGCACATGGCCGAGGATTTTCGGTGGCCGCGGGTGCGGCTCGAGAAGAACATTGCCGATCTGTCGTGGCCGGCGTCGGTGGCCAAGCAGTACGCGTGCAAGTTGTTTGTGACGATGCCGAGTGGGGCGACGGTCGTGGCGGTGGAGGATGGGGCGGCGCGGTTGGAGATGGTATTTGACAGCGCCGAGGTGCCAACGGTCGGTCTCTGGATCAACCGGCGCGGGTGGTCGCCGTCGCGGAAGATCAAACCTTATCTCAACCTTGGGTTCGAGCCGTGCATCGGGTCGCCGGATTCGTTGGCGACGGCGCTCGGGCCGTGGGATGGGGCGCAGTGGTTGGCGCCGCGGGCGACGCGGGAGTGGACGATCACCTGGCGCGCGGGGACGGCACGGGCGGAGCGGCAGTCGAAACGATGAAACGATTGACCGTCGGCGCGGTGTTGGCGGGTGTCGTGGGGTGTGCGGCGCCGGAGGCGACGGCGCCGGTTGCCGTTGAGGCGCCGCGGTACTCGACCATCGAAGGCGTGCAGCTGTCGGCGACGCTCTCGTCAGCGGTGGTAAGGGCTGGGGATTCGACGGTCGTCACGCTCAGTCTCACGAACCCGTCAGGGTCGGAGATCACCGTGGGGTTGGCGGGGAGTGGGTATGGGGCGTTTGTCGTGCGGATCGGGCACGATGATGCGATTGCTCCGCTCAACCGCGGGGCGGGGCCGGGCTACGTGTGGGCCGGCGTGGCGGACCCACAGGTGCCGGTGCCGGCGCGGGCCAGCATCGTCGAGGCGATCGGGGCGGTGCATGTCGGGCGGGCCGTGCCGGCGGGGAGCACGGCGGCGACGTACGCGCTCTCGCCGGGGGACTACGTGGTGCGGGCGTGCGTTGTCCAACCCGGCTCGGTCGAGCGGTGCGCGGCGCCGCAGGCGTTGACGGTCAAGGAATAACCGGTCACGGAATCACCGGTCACGGAATCACCGCGATGCCTGAGGGCCTCGTGCGGAAGCGATCCTTGATCAGCGGAAGTGTGCCGCCGTATAAGTTCTCGCGCATGTAGTCGCGCGTGACCCATTCGTGCGGGAAGCCCAAGTCGATCGCGCTCACCGCGTCGAGGCGCTTGACTTGCTCGGCGGGCAGCGTGATCTCGGTGGCGTCCAACGTCTCGGCCAACTGTGGGGCGCGGCGTGCACCCACGATCGGGATGATCTTGCCCGGGCGCTGCATGAGCCATGCGAGGGCGACCTGACTCGGCGTGTGGCCGACCTCCTGGGCGACGCGCACGACCTCGGCGGCGATGGCCAGGTTGCGGTCCGTGAGGCGGAGGCTGCCGTCTTTGAGGCGGACGTCCTGGGGCGCGGTGTGGGCGCCGTTGGTGCTTGTGTACTTGCCCGAGAGGAGGCCGCCGCCGAGCGGGCCCCAGGGGAGAACGGCCAGATCGAAGGCCGCGGCCATGGGGATGAGGTCGCGCTCGACGGTGCGTTCGATGAGGCTGTATTCGATCTGCAGGCCGACGAACGGGGTCCAGCCGCGGAGGTCGGCGAGCGTGTTTGCCTGCGAGACAATCCACGCTGGTGTGTCGGAGATGCCAGCGTAGATGATCTTGCCGGCGCGGACGAGGTCATCGAAGGCGCGCATGACTTCGTCGACCGGCGTGAAGGCATCCCAGGCGTGGAGGTAGTACAGGTCGATGTAGTCGGTGCCGAGGCGCTTGAGGCTGGCCTCGACGGCCTGGACCATGTTCTTGCGTTGGTTGCCGGAGGCGTTGGGGTCGCCCTTGGTTGTGTAGAGCGAGTACTTGGTGGCGACGATGAAGCGTTCGCGGTCGCCCCTGATGAACTCGCCGACGAGTGTCTCGCTCGTGCCCTCGGTGTAGCGGTTGGCGGTGTCGAGGAAGTTCCCGCCGCGGTCGACGTAGGTGTCGAAGACGTTGCGGGACTCCGCTTTGTCGGAGCCCCAGCCCCATTCCTGGCCGAAGGTCATCGTGCCGAGGCAGATCTCGGAGACGCGGAGGCCGGAGCGGCCGAGGAGGCGGTATTTCATGCGGTGACAACTCCGGGAACGTGCGGGTGGTTCCTGGGAACCCGAGTCAACCATGTCACATGGGCGTCGTAGTGTCTCGGTTTTGGTGGGTGAGTAACTAGTTGTCGGCGTCAACTAGTTACTCATGCAGGTCAAGGGTACCCATTTTTAGTGAAAGTCATGACGTTGGGCGTGGTCGGCGCCGACGGTGTCGTCGAGCGGGGTGAAGCGGTCGCCGCGGAGGTGGATGACGTGCTGTTCGACCTGGAGGACGCCGTGGACGACGAGGAGTGGGGAGCGGGTGATCAGGGCGGCGTCACGGGCGAAGCGGCGGGGGGTGACGACGATGTTGACCATGCCGGTTTCGTCTTCCAGGGTCAGGAAGACAAAGCCCTTGGCGGTGCCGGGGCGTTGGCGGCAGATGACGAGGCCGGCGGCGGCGACGCGGTCGCCGTCCTTGGCGTGGGCGATGATGTCGCTGGCGGAGCGCACGCCGTGGCGGTGGAGGATCGCTCGCAGGTGGTGGAGCGGGTGGCCGTTCAGAGAGAACCCTGTCGTGCGGTAGTCGGCGGCGGTCAGCTCGGCGGGGGACATGCCGGGGAGTGACAGGGGCTCGTTGGCGGGGTGGTGCACGACGAGTGGGCCGCCGGTGCCGCGTTGGGCTTCGAGGACGCGCCAGAGGGCGCGGCGGCGGGCGTGTCGGGTGGGGGCGTTGGGGAGCATGGCGTCGAAGGCGCCGGCCTCGGCGAGGTGGCGCATGGCGCGGCGGTCGATCGGGACGCGGGTCACGACGTCGGATATGGAAAGGAAGGGGCCGCCTTCGGTGCGGGCGTGCTCGAGGTGGGCGCGGGCGGTGGCCCCGAGTCCGCGGACGAGACGGAGGCCGAGTCGGACGGCGGGGGCATCGCATGTGTCGGATTCCAGCGTGCAGTCCCACGCTGAGCAGGTGAGATCGATGGGGCGCACGACGACGCCGTGGCGGCGGGCGTCTTCGATCAAGGTGCCAGGGGCGTAGAAGCCCATGGGCTGGGCGTTGAGAATGGCCGCGAGGAACTCCGGGGCGTAGTAGTAGCGGAGGTATGCGGAGGCGTAGACGAGCAGGGCGAAGCTGGCGGCGTGGGATTCGGGGAAGCCGTAGTCGGCGAAGCCGTTGATCTGGTTGTAGATCCGCTCGGCGAGGTCGGGGGCGATGCCGTTCTGGATCATCCCGCCGACGAGCTTCTCGCGGATGGCGGCCATCTTCTCGCGCGATCGTTTGTGGCCCATGGCGCGGCGGAGGGCGTCGGCTTCGGCGGGTGAGAATCCGGCGCAGGCGACGGCGACCTGCATGCCCTGCTCCTGGAAGAGGGGGACGCCGAGGGTGCGGGCGAGGATCGGCTCGAGTTTGGGGTGGGGGTATTCCACCTTCTCGACGCCGGCGCGGCGGCGGAGGTAGGGGTGGACCATGTCGCCCTGGATCGGGCCGGGGCGGATGATGGCGACTTCGATGACGAGGTCGTAGAAGGTTTTGGGGCGGAGGCGGGGGAGCGTGGCCATCTGGGCACGGCTCTCGATCTGGAAGACGCCGATCGTGTCGGCGCGACTCACGCTGGCGTAGACGGCGGGATCGTTCATCTCGAGTTGGGCGAGATCGATGGTGATGCCGCGAGTGTGGGCGATGTAGGCGATGCAGTCCTGGAGGAGGGTGAGCATCCCCAAGCCCAGGACGTCGATCTTGACCAGGTGGACGGCGTCGAGATCGTCGCGTTCCCATTGAATGACAGTACGGTCGGGCATCGAGGCGGGTTCGACAGGGACGACCGTCGAGACGGGGGCGGCGGTGAGGATGAAGCCGCCGACGTGGATCGAGCGGTGGCGGGGGAGTTGGTGGAGGCCGTCGACGATTTCGGTCAGGCGTTGGACGCGGTGGTCGGCGGGGTCGAGGCCGGCCTGGGTGACATCGGGTTTGTTGTCGGTGGAGAAGTGGTCGCTCAAGGCGCTCAGGGTGCTGGCTTGCTCGACGGAGAAACCGAGAACGCGGGCGGCGTCGCGGATGGCGGAGCGGCGGCGGTAGGTGATCTGCTCGCAGACCATGGCGGCGTGGGCGCGGCCGTATTTCGTGTAGATGTATTGGATCACGCGTTCGCGTTCGCGGTGGGCGAAGTCGAGGTCGATGTCGGGGGCTTCGTCGCGGCCGTCGCTCATGAAGCGTTCGAACATGAGGCCCATCTTGATCGGGTCGATGGCGGTGATGCCCAGGCAGTAGCAGACGGCGGAGTTGGCGGCGGAGCCGCGGCCCTGGGCGAGGATGCCTTCGCGGCGGGCGAACTGCATGATGTCCCAGACAATCAGGAAGAAGCCGGCGAGGCGGAGCTTCTTGATGATCGCGAGCTCGTAGACGAGTTGGCGGCGCTGGGCATCGGTGCGCGTGGGACCCCATCGCGTGGTCGCGCCGGTTTCCACCTGGGCGGCGAGGTATTCGTCGGGGTGTGAGCCGTCGGGTGGGGTGAACGCGGGGAGTGTCGGTTCGAGTTTGCCGAGGCGGAAGGTGCATTGCTCGGCGAGTTGGAGGGTGGCGCGGAGGCCTTGAGGCGTGTCGCCCCAGAGGCGGCGCATGGTGGCGGCGTCCTTCAGGTGCCACTCGCTGTTGGGGCGGAGGCGGGTGCCCATGGCGTCGAGAGTGGTGTTGTGGCGGAGGCAGGAGAGGACGTCGTGGACCATGCGGGCGTTTGGTGTGGCGTAGTGGACGTCGTTGGTCACGACCCAGGGGACGCCGGCCCAGTGGGCGAGGGGGATGAGGGTGGCGACGAGGGCGTGTTCGTCGGGGCGGTGGTGGTTCCAGCATTCGACCGCGAGGTGGTCGCGGCCGAAGATCTCGATGAGGCGGCCGAGGGCGGTGCGGGCGCCATCGAGGTCGCCTGCTGCGACGCGTGATGGGACCCAGCCACGAGGGCAGCCGGTGAGGGCTAGGATGCCGGTCGCGTGCTCGGCCACCACGTCGAGGGGGACCGATGGGAAGCCGCGGGGGGCGTCCATACGGGCGCGGGTAATGAGCGTCGAGATGTTGCTGTAGCCTTGGGCGGACTCGGCGAGGAGGACCAGGTGCGTTGGCGTGTCCGCGATGCGAACGGTGAGCTCGGCGCCGGTGATGGTGGCGATGCCGATGGCTTCGCCTGCTTGGGCGAAGCGGACGGCGCCGCCCAAGTCGTCGTGGTCGGTTAACGCCAGGGCGGGCATGCCGAGCGTGCGGGCGTGCTCGACGAGGGTCTCGGGGGTGGAGGCGCCGTCGAGGAGGGAGAAGGCGGAGTGGCAGTGGAGCTCTACGTAGTCGGTCACGCTGCGAGGACACCCGGCCGTCTAGTCGTGCCAGCTCTGCGCGTACCACTGTGTATCGCGCGTGTGGTCGGCGAAGACGGAGAGCTTGGCGGTGATGCAGTGCCAGTAGTCGCGGATGTATGCGTCGGTCCACCAG
>DATMNB010000280.1:0-5253 GCA_035569435.1 Gemmatimonadaceae bacterium | reverse complement strand
CATGGCGACCCCAATCTGCGACCCGGACGGGCCGCAGCCCCCATCACCCCGTGGCGCCGTGGCACTTTTTGAACTTCTTGCCCGACCCGCAGGGACAGGGATCGTTCCGGCCGACGCTCGACCAGTCGGCCGCCGCGGCCGGCGCGCTCCCGGTCGACGACAGGGCATGCGCCCGCCCGGCGCCCACGACCATCGGCTCAGGCTTGGTCACGACCTTCCCCGACGGCGGACCCTCGGCCGGGCCACTGTCGAGCACGGGGGCGTCCGGCGGCACATCCTCGAAGATCCCGAACTGGTTGGCCCGCCGCGTTGGCCGCTGGCCGTCGCCGACGCGCACGGGCGCCGGCTCGGGCGTGTAGACGATCTGCGCCCGCAGAAAACGCTCCGTGAACGTCGTGTAAATGTCATGCATGAGGTCCACGAACATGGCGTAGGCCTCCTGCTTGTACTCGACCAACGGATCCTTCTGCCCCCACGCCCGATAGTTGATCCCGTTCCGCAGCTGATCGAGATCATACAGGTGGTCCTTCCACTTCTCGTCCAGCACCATGAGCATGACATGGGACAAGAGCCGATCCGCGAGCTCCCCGAGCGACTCCATCTTGGCCGCAAACGCCGCCCGCCCCGCCTCCGTCGCATGCTGCACGGCGTCCGCCAACGACGCTGGCTTGAGCTCCCCCTCAAACTCCGGCACCGTGATCAGATAGTGCATGAGCAGCTCCTGCTTCACGAGCGCCAGCTCCGTATCCGGCTCGGCGTCGTAATCCTCTAACTCCCGCTCGACACGGCGGGTGATGGCCTTGTCGACCATCTTGATCGCCTCACCCTTGAGCTCCTCCCCCCCCTCCAACGCAAACGTCCGGAGCGAGTACACGACCTCCCGCTGCTGATTCATGACGTCGTCGTACTCGAGCAACCGTTTCCGGCTCTGGAAGTTCTGCAGTTCGACCCGCTTCTGCGCCTGCTCGATCGACCGCGTGATCAAGGGGTGCGTGAGCATCTCCCCCTCTTTGGCCCCCATCCGGTCCATCAGGCCGGCGATCCGCTCCGACCCGAACATCCGCATGAGATCATCCTCGAGCGACAGAAAGAACTGCGACGCCCCCGGATCCCCCTGCCGCCCCGCACGGCCGCGCAACTGCCGGTCGATGCGCCGCGACTCGTGTCGCTCCGACCCGATGATGTGCAGTCCCCCGCACTCCGTGACGGGCACGTCGTTCCCTTCCTCGTCCTTGATGACCGAGGGTTTAGAGACCGTGACTCCCTCACCGAGTTTGATGTCCGTCCCTCGCCCGGCCATGTTGGTGGCGATCGTCACCCCGCCCGGCTGCCCGGCCTTGGCAACGATCTCCGCCTCACGCTGGTGATACTTGGCGTTGAGCACCTCGGGTTGCAGCCCCGCGCGCTGGAACAGGCGCTTCAACGTCTCCGACACGTCGACGTTCACCGTCCCCACGAGCACGGGATACCCGAGGTCGTGCAGCCGCCGGGCTTCCTCGACGATCGCGTTGTACTTCTCGCGACGCGTCTTGTACACGAGGTCGTGCCTGTCGTCGCGAATGACATCCCGGTTGGTCGGGATGACCGCCACTTCCAGCTTGTAGATCTCGTAGAACTCCGTCTCTTCCGTCTCGGCCGTTCCGGTCATGCCGGCCAGCTTGTCGTACATCCGGAAGTAGTTCTGAATCGTGATCGTGGCCATGGTCTGCGTCTCGCCCTTGACCTGCACCGCTTCCTTGGCCTCGACCGCCTGGTGCAAGCCCTCCGACCACCGCCGGCCGGGCATCGTGCGCCCGGTGAACTCGTCGACGATGAGCACCTCGCCGTTCTGCACGACGTAATTCACATCCTTCTCGTACAACGCGTGCGCCCGTAACAGCTGGTGCACGATGTTCAGCTTCTCGCTCTTGAGGGCGTACTCGGTCTCGATGGCGCGGCGGGCGTCGATCCGCTCCTGCGGCGTCAGCGTCTCGTCGCGCTCGACCCGGTGGATCTCCCCCGAGATGTCGGGCAGCACAAACGCCTCGTGGTCCGCCGGCGACATGAAGTCCACCCCACGATCGGTGAGGTGCACCGTCTGCCCCTTCTCATCGAGCACGAACAACAGATCGTCCTCGATGTCGCGGTACGTCTGCTTGTTGGCCGGCAGCTTCCGGTCGGCGATGTGCTCGAGCTCCATCTTCTGGACGAGCGTCTTGGCCCCGGTCTCTTGTAAGACCTTGAGTAAGCGCTTGTTCTTGGGCGACCCGAGCTGCGCCTTGTACAGCGACAGCGCCGCGTCGCTCGAGTCTCCGGCCTCCAGCTGCCGCTCGGCCTCAGCGACCAGTTGGTTCACCAACTCGCCCTGCCGCCGCACCAGCCGCGACACCGCCGCGTTGTGCTCGGCGTACTGACCGTCGCTCTCGTTCCCCACCGGCCCCGAGATGATGAGCGGCGTCCGCGCCTCGTCGATCAGAACCGAGTCCACCTCGTCGACGATCGCGAACACGTGGCCGCGCTGCACGCGCTGCTCGAGCGACTGGACCATGTTGTCGCGGAGATAGTCAAAGCCAAACTCGTTGTTGGTGCCGTACGTGATATCGCAGCCATACACCGCGTGGCGCTCGGGCGACCCCGGCTCGGTGTCGTCGAGACACCCGACCGTGAGTCCCAGGTACCGGTACACGTGGCCCATCCACTGCGAGTCGCGGCGGGCGAGGTACGAGTTGACCGTGACTAGGTGTGCCCCCTTGCCCGGCAACGCGTTGAGATAGAGCGGCAGCGTCGCCACCAGCGTCTTGCCTTCACCGGTCGCCATTTCGGCGATCCGCCCCGAGTGCAGCTGGATCCCGCCGATGAGCTGCACATCGTACGGAACCATGTTCCACTCGGTCGGGTGCCCCGTCACGTCGACCGTCGTCCCCACGAGCCGGCGGCACGCCTCGCGCACCGTGGCAAATGCCTCGGGGAGCAAATCGTGCAGAATGTCCGCGGTCGCCTCGCGCAGCTCACTCTCGACCCCGCCGCGTCCGTCGCTCCCGGACAACTCGCTGTCGATCTGTTCGCGCTCGATCAGGTCGACCGCCGCCCGCTTAGCGGCCTTGAGCTCGGCGACCTTGGCCTCGAGCGGTGCCGTCCGCTCGGCGATCCGCGCACGGAAGCGCACCGTCTGCTCGCGCAACTCCTCCTCGGAGACGCCGTGCAGCCGCTCGTAGTGGCCATTGATCTCATCGACGAGCGGCTGGATGCGTTTCCGCTCGCGTTCATGGCGGGTCCCGAAGACGCCGCTAATCAGTCGTTTCAGCATGTCGGTCCTCTTTGTACAGCCCGGTCCGCTCGATATACGCACGCACGGCATCAGGCACAAACCCTCGAATCGACTGTCCGGCGCGCACACGCGCACGGACCTCCGTCGAGGACACGTCCACCCGCCGGGTGCCCAGCACCAGCGGCGGCGCCACTAAGGGTGTAACATGGGGTGTCACTTCCCCTCGCTGCAGGACGACCACCGTGGCTAGCCGCATCACCGCCTCGGGCTCGCGCCAGCGGGGAAACGTCTCCCAGGCGTCCGCCCCGAGCAACAAAAAACGCTCGTCGGCCGGCGACCGCTGGGCCAGCGTTGACAGCGTGTCAATCGTGTAAGATAACCCGCCCCGGTCGATTTCGACGGCGTCAGCCGCCAACCGGGGGTCGTCGCCCGCCAGCAGCACGGTCATGGCCAGCCGGTCGCTGGCGGGCGCGACGATGGCCCGCGGGCCGGTCTTGAGTGGCTGGATCGCCGTCGGAATGAACACCAGCCGGTCGAGCGCCAAGGCGTCGATGGCGTCGCTGGCCACCAACAGGTGGCCGACATGGGGCGGATCAAACGTCCCCCCGAAAATGCCGAGCCGCAGAGCTCCGCTCAGGACCCGGGCGGCTGGACCGCGGCGGCGGCCGTCGTGACGCCGCACCGATCCTTCACTTCGCGATCCTGGGGGAACTGGGCACGCAACTGCGCGCAGACGTCGTTGGCATCGTCGCGGTACTTGATCTTGCGGTAGGCATCGACCAGATGGAGCGACGCCGTGCGCGCCGTGGCCGTCGTCGGGTAGTTCTTGATGACGTCCTTGAAATAAATGATCGCCGAATCGTACGCGCCCCGGCGCATGTAGTGCGCGCCGGTGTTGTAGTCCTTGGTCGCGAACCACTCCTGCAGGTGGGCGATCTGTTTCTGCCCATCGGGCGCCAGCGGCGAGCCGGGATAGAGCGTCACCATCTGCTCAAACGACGCCAGCGCGCTGGTGCCGTAGGTCGCGTCGAGATCGGGCCGGCGCCACATGTGCTCGTACGCTTTGCCGGCGTTATACAGCGACCGGTCGGCGAGCGAGTCGTCGGGGAACGACTCGGAGAGCCGGGAGAAGCTCTGCGCCGCCAGCAGGTACTCGCCCTTATGCTGGTGCGCTTGCGCCAGATAGTAGTACGACCGCGAGAGCAGCGTGTCGTGGGCCGGCAGGTCGAGCGTCAGCTTCTCGAACCCGACGACCGCGTCGTCCCAATTGTGGCGCTCGAACGCGTGGAGCGAGATGCGCCACAGCCCCTCGTTGTCGCCGTTGTATTTTTTGAGGTCGAGCCTGGTGCCGCACCCGATGGCGACCACCGATAGGACGGCGACCGCCAGGGCGCCCCGCGTCATATGCATATTGCGAAAGCTATGCGGTGCCACTCCGTCGGGCGAGCATGGACCGGTAGGTCTCGACGCGCGGCTCCTTGGGATGTGACTCCGCGGCCCGGTCCCAGAGACGTTCGGCGGCGACCATGTCGCCATGGAGATAGGCGGCCAGCCCGCGGAGCAACATGGCCTCGAGGAGCGTCGGCCGGACCGCCAGCACCAGATCGAGCGCCTCGGCGGCCTCTGGGTAGCGCTGCGACTCCAGTAGGGCCCGCGCGAGGGCCATCCGAATGTCCGGGTACCCGGGGCGCAGGTCCAACGCACGCCGATACTGGATGATCGCCTCGTCGAGGGCCCCAGCCGCCCGGTACTCGTCACCTAGCGCCGCGTGGGCATTAGCCAGGCGGTTGCCGACTACCACCGGGTACCCCGTCGCATCGGGCTGTCCCAGCATCTCGGCCACCGCGAACGACGCGGCGGCTTCCTCGGTGCGCCCCAACCCATTCAGCAGCACCCCGCGGTTGAGATGCGCCTCGACGTACCTCGGGTTGAGCTCCAACGCCCGGTCCAGCGCGACGAGGGCATCCATCGGCCGGTCCACCATCGCCAACGCTAGCCCGAGGAGA
>DATMNB010000279.1:0-3307 GCA_035569435.1 Gemmatimonadaceae bacterium | reverse complement strand
GGGAGCCAGGCGGCGGTGGGGCCGATGAGATATGAGAGCTCGGTCGGGATCGCGTAGAGGATCGTGGCGGCGACCGCGATGCCGTAGAACCAGATATTCCATGCGGTCATGAAGCCGCCGAGATCGCCGAAGGCGGTGCGGGCCCAGACGTAGAGGCCACCCTCGAGTGGCATCTGGCGGTTGAGGCAGATCACCGAGGCGGCCATCGGGACATAGAAGAGCAGCATGGCGGCGACCCAGGTGAGGGTCTGGGCCTCCCCAAGTCCGGCGGCGATACCGACCCATGCCGTGCCGACGACACAGAGGATCTGTGTGAGGACCAGGTCGCGCAGGCGGAGCTGGCGGCGGAGGGTGTCTTGTGGGGTCGGCAAACGTGAGGGGAGTTGGCGTGTTGGCCAGCGGGCGTCGCCATGATGGTACTGAGACAGTATATTTGCATCATGGCTTCTGCAAAGAAGTTGGCGAGCGCGAAGAAACGGAGCAGTCACGCCGGCGAACGACGAGTCGCCGCGTCGGGTGCGCCAATGAGCCCTTACGCCGTCACGGCACTCAAGATCTTCCGAAAGGGCGTGCAAGCCGAATTCAAACGCCTCGCGAAGAGGGGAGTCGCCACGGTGGCGACCGTTGACGGGAAGCCGGTGCGTGCCGTGCCCAGAAAAGTGGCGGGACGCTATGTGCTCGTGGTGCCGGCGAAGGGCGCGTATGACCGGCACGGTCGTTCGCTGTCTCGATCGGCGCGTCATTAGGCGAACGACACTCGGCATCGCCGACCGGCATGGCATCTGATTCGCCGGTCCTCGTTCTCGTCGGCGGCCCGAACGGTTGTGGGAAATCGACGTTCGCGCGGCAGGCGGCGCGGTCGCCATTGCTACTTGGCGCGACCGCCATCAATCCGGACGAGATAACCGAGGTTGTCCGAACCCAGTTGCCGCATCTGAGCCGTCTCGCGGCAAACCTCGTCGCGGCGGAACGCGCAGAGAAAGAGGTATGGAGCGCGATCGCGCAGGCGCGGCCCGTTGCGGTCGAGACGGTACTCAGCACGGTGAAGTATCTGCCGATCGTCGAGGCGGCCCGCGGTCGCGGCTATCGATCGCGACTCATTTTTGTCGCTGTTGCGCGCGTCAAGACGGCGGTAGAACGCGTGGCCACGCGTAAGCGTGGTGGCGGCCATGGCGTGCCGGAAACCAAGATCCGTGCACGCTGGGTGCGGGCCCACGACAATCTCGTGCGGTTCATGGACGCTGTCGATGACGTCCTGGTTTTCTCGAACGAATCCCAGGAACCCGTGCTCGTTGCGGAACGCATTGGTGCGGGAGGTCGGCTGGTGTTCCACAATCGCCTCGCACTCCCGGAAGTCACCGGTCGGTTACAGGCGTAGAGTGAGACGTTCGAGGCGCGCTCATCCATCCAACAACGCCGCGGTGCGGCGCGCGTCCATTGCGGCGCCGAGGCGCTCGAAGCTCGTAGCGGCGGCGCGGAGCTCGAGGTCTGCGTCGTCGCTGTTGCCCGAGGCGCGGTAGGCTTGGCCGAGGAACATGCGGGCGCGGGCGACTTCGTAGGGGAGGTCGCTCTCCTTCCAGAGTTTCCAGGCGCGGCACAGGCTGATGGCCGCGCGGGTGGGGTCGGATTGGCCGAGGGCGAGGAGGCCGTGGGCGAAGGCCGCGCTGGCGGCGAGGGCAGGGGAGGCGTAGACGTCGGCGATGGCGGACAGCTCGTCGGCTGTTGCGCGTGCGGTCTCCAAGGCGCCGGTGGCGAGCGCGACCTCCGCCTGGGCGGGGAGGAGGCGCATGCGGTCGAGCGATGACATGAGCGGGTTGGAGAGGGCGCGATCGAGGAGCGCGCGTGCGCTGTCGGAGCGGCCCTGCGCGAGGCGGAGGAGGGCGAGGCCCGGGACGGGGTCGCGGCCGAGCGCGTGCGCGTGACGAAAGAGGTCGTCGGCCGCCTCCAGGTCGCCCATGCGCAGGCGGATCTCGCCGAGCTCGTAGTAGGCCTCGGCGGCGACATCGGAGAGGAAGTCTTCGAGCTCCGTCGAGGCGCGGCGGGCTTCGGCTTCGGCCTCGGGCCATGCCCCGCGCAGGCGTAGGAGCTCGGCCCGATGGACGCGGCAAATGCCCGGGAATCCTGAGTCGGCGTGCTGGCGTGTGCACCAGCGGCGCGCCTCCTCGTTCCATTCGCCCGCGCGGCGGTAGTCCGCCAGCTTGGTGCACGTGCTCATCATGTTGCAGTAGGTGCGGCCCGTGCTCCGGGGCCCAAGTTGTCCGCTCGTGGCCGCCGCCATCGCTTCATCGATGAGTGCCATGCCGTCGGTCACGCGTCCCTGGGACACGAGAATGCGCCCGCGGTCCTGGAGCGCCACGGTCTGGAGGTCGCGATCGCCCAGGCGCCGGGCGATCTCGAAGGCCTCCTCCGACAGGGCGACGGCGCGGTCGAGATCGCGGTCCTCCTCGAACGCGAGCATGGCGTGCATGCGGGTCAGCCAGCCCTGCGCGATCGACTCCGGGAGGCCGCGCAAATGGCGGTCGGCGCGCTGGAGCCATCCGTGGCCGACGGAGCGGGCCAGTTTATGGAAGTGATCCTCGGCGACGGCAACGGCGACCGCCGCCGCGCGGCCGAGGTCTCCCGATTGGAGGTAGCGCGCGTACGCTCGTTCGCGGGCCCTGATGCACTCGTCGCCCCGGCCCACCCACCACGCCGCCTCGGCCAGGCGTTCGAGATCTGGTGACGCGAGGTCGGCCCCGACGTCGGCCGCGGTGAGCGCGGTGTAGGCCTCGTTCCATTCCCAGCGCTCGAAGGCCTGGCGCCCCGTCTCCAGCGCATCGCGCACGGCGGCCGTGTAGCCTCGTGCGCCCGTGGGGACGACGCGCTCATCGAGCTCACGCACCAGGTCAGCCGCGGTCTGCCACCGGTCCGCCGGATCCTTCTCGAGGCAGCGCATGACGACGTGGGCGAGCGGTGGCGGCACATCGGCGCGGCGCGTGGCGATGGGTTCCGGCGCCTTGGTCAAGTGCGCGAGGACGAGCAACGAGGGCGAGAGTCCCGAGAACGGCGGGTGTCCGGCCAACATCTCATACACGATGATACCCATCGCGTAGATGTCGGCACGCGCGTCCACGGCCGGATCCGCGGCGAGTTGTTCGGGAGCCATATACCCCGGTGTGCCGAGCCCGAGGCCCGTGGCGGTGAGGCGCGTGCCGCCGCGGGCCTCCTCCACGACGCGCGCGATGCCAAAGTCGGCCAGGATCGCGTGTCCGTGTTGGAGCAGGATGTTCTCGGGCTTGAGGTCGCGGTGGACGACGCCGTGGGCGTG
>DATMNB010000278.1:0-10441 GCA_035569435.1 Gemmatimonadaceae bacterium | reverse complement strand
TGGGCCTGATAGGCGATGTAGCGGCCATCGGGTGAGTACTCCGGACCCTGATCGGCGGCGTGGTTGTCGGCGGTAATGACCGTCGGTGCGCCACCCGTGACCGGGACCGTGTAGAGATTGATATCTGTCGACCAGGCGTCGGCCCGCCCCTGGTCCTTTGCCGTGTACGTCAGCTCCTTGCCATCGGGCGAGAAGGCATAGCCCTCGCTGCCGCCAAACGGCCCGGGCGGCACATCGTAAGGGACCCCTCGCGTGAGATCCGTCGGCGATCCACCCGCGGCGAGGATCACGAACAGGTGCGACCGTGTGCCATCATCCCACGCGTTCCAGTGCCTGAACATGAGGTGATCAGCCACATGGGCCTTCACCGGATTCGCCGCGGCGGCCTTGGCGGCCGCGGCGTTGCAGGCCTCGGCGTCGCACCCGGGATACACGCGCGACGTGAACGCCAGACGCGATCCGTCCGGCGACCAGATCGGCCCCGACGCGTTCCCGGTGAGCTGCGTCAGCTTGCGCGCCCCCGAGCCATCGGCCGATGCGATCCAGAGTTGGTCGTGCGCGGTGTAGGCGATCTTCGAGCCATCGGGCGACCACCGGGCGTCGGTCGCCTCGGTCGTGTCGTCGGGAAACCGGCGCGCGGACCCGCCCTTGGTGCCGATCACATACGTCGCCGAATGACGCGCGTTCGCCGCCATGTCGGCCGTGCGGACCGCATAGAGAATCTGCTGGCCATCAGGCGAGACTTGCGGGTCGGAGACGGCGCCGACCGCTTCAAAGTCGTCGAACGTGATTGGGTGCTGCGGCGGACCGCCCGCGGCGACGATGGTCGCCGCGGCGTACGCCAGGATGTGAAACATATTCAGGTTGTGGGCGGGTTGAATTGGGCGTGCTGTGCGTCCACCCATGAGCGATGATAGGCCGGATCCTCGATCGCCAGCGCGGCTTTCGCGACCTTGAGCGGCCGGAACGAATCCATCATCACGGCCAGCTCGTTGGTCGCCTTGGCGCCAATGCTCGCCTCGGCGCGCCCCGGGTGCGGGCCGTGCGGGATCCCGTCCGGATGGTGCGTGATGCTGCCGAACTCGATGCCTTTCCGGCTCATGAACTCGCTCGACGCGTAATAGAGCACTTCGTCCGAGTCGACGTTGCTATGGTTGTACGGCGCGGGCACCGCGTTGGGATCGAAATCAAACGGACGCGGACAGAACGAGCACACGACGAATCCATCGCCCTGAAAGGTCTGATGGACCGGCGGGGGCTGATGCACGCGGCCGACGATCGGCTCGAAGTCGCCGATGTTGAACGCCCACGGATAAAAGCACCCATCCCATCCAACGACATCGAACGGATGGTGGTCGAGGATGATCTCGTTGAGCCCATTGTATTGTTTGACGAGGATGCGGAAATCACCCATCTCGTCGTGCGTACGCAACGCCGTCGGCTGCCGGAAATCCCGCTCCGAGTACGGCGCGCCCTCGACGATCTGCCCAAACTCGTTCCGGTACCGCTTGGGCGTGCGCACGTGGCCGCGGCTCTCGAACACCAGCAGCTTGGTCGGCCCCGCCGACATGTCCATCTTGTAGCGGTGCAGGATCCCGCGGTGAATGACGAGGTAGTCGCCCTCCCGATAGGGCAAATCGCCAAACACGGTCTCCAGCACGCCGGTCCCCTTGCTGACGTAGACCAGCTCGTCGCCCTGAGCGTTCCGGTAGAAATGCGGATCCTGCTCGTCGGGCTCCACGTACAGCATCGCCACATCGGCGTTGAACAGCAGCGGCACCCGGTCGAGCGTCGGGCTCCCGCCGCGCGCAACACGGCTCGTCAGAAAGTGCCGGTGGCGGAGCGTCTCGTCGCTATCGGGCTCGTAGACGACCTCCCGAATGCGCCGCACCGATTTGACCGTCGTCGGCGGGTGCACGTGATAGAGCAGCGACGAGGTGCCCGTGAACCCCTCATGCCCCATCAACTCTTCGGCGTACAGCCCACCATTCGGCTTGCGAAAGGCCGTATGCCGTTTCCGCGGGATCTCGCCCATCTGGTGGTAGTACGGCATCAGAGATTCCCCCGTAGCCCCTGTTCGCGCTCGATGGCCTCGAACAGCGCCTTGAAGTTGCCGGCGCCAAAGCTCTTGGCGCCCTTGCGCTGGATCAACTCGTAGAACACCGTCGGGCGATCCTGGACGGGCTTCGTAAAGATTTGCAGCAGATAGCCCTCGTCGTCGCGGTCGACGAGGATCCCCAAATCCCGGAGCGGCACGATGTCCTCGTCGATATGGCCGACGCGGTCCAGGACCGAATCGTAGTATGTCGTCGGCACCCGCAAGAACTCGACGCCGCGCTCCCGCATGGCGCTGACCGTGGTAATGATGTCCTTGGTCGCGATCGCGATGTGCTGCACCCCGGGCCCACGGTAGAAATCGAGATACTCGTCGATCTGCGATTTCCTCCGGCCGGCGGCCGGCTCGTTGAGCGGAAACTTGATCCGGCCGTTGCCGCTCGAGACGACCTTGGACATGAGCGCCGAGTACTCGGTGGAGATCGCCTTGTCATCGAAGGAGATCAGGTTGAAGAACCCGAGGACGTGCCCGTAGAACTCGACCCACTTGTTCATCGCGCCCAACTCGACGTTGCCGACGCAGTGGTCGACGTACTCGAGCCCCAGCGGCTGCGGCGTATAGCGCGAGCTCACGGGGACAAAGCCCGGCATGAACGTCCCGCGATAGTTCTTTCGTTCGACGAGTGAGTGAATGGTGTCGCCGTAAGTCTGAATGGCGGCCGTCACGACGTCGCCGTTCTCATCGCGGGCGACCGTCGGCTCCTGCACCGCGCGAGCGCCCCGCTCGACGGCCAGGTGGAACGCCTGCGTCGCATCATCCACCCACAGCGCCAGATCACGCACGCCATCGCCATGCGTGGCTACGTGCGCCGCGATCGGCCCATCGGGCCGGACCGCCGTGGTGAGCACGAGTCGCACCTTGCCCTGCTCGATCACGTAGCTCGCGCGGTCACGCGTCCCCGTCTCGGGACCGCGATAGGCGACCAGCTTGAACCCGAACGCTGTCTGATAGTAGAGCGCCGCCTGCTTGGCGTTCCCGACATAGAACTCGATGTGGTCGGTCCCGTTGATCGGGAACGTATCCGTCGTCTGAGCGGCGACGGGGAGCGTGGCACTGGACATTAGACTCCCCCCTTCAGGAATGACTGGACGTCGAGTTCGTTCATGTCGGGCTCACCCGGCGCGACGTGATCGAGCTTCCCCGCCTTCATCCAGGCTTCCAACTGCCCGACCAGATCAAAGAGGTGCTCGAACGACTCGACGTAGAACAACAGCGGCTGATAGCGGTCGATCTCGAACGACTGGTTGATCACCCACTCGAGCTGAAACGGATACCGCTGCACGTTGGGCGACTCGATGCTGTGCGCGATCTCACCGTAGGAGCTGAGCAGCCCGCTGCCATACACCTTGAGCGGCTGCCCCGGCGGCTTCATCAAGCCAAACTCGATCGAGAACCAGAAGAACCGCGCCATCGCCTTGAAGATGCTCGTGACACGCCGCACCTTCTCGCGCTCGTCGCCGATCCCGGCCACGATCTCCGCCGCGGTATACGCGCAATCGCCAAACCGCACGAGCGTATCGGCAAAGGCCCGATCGGTATGCATCGGCACATGGCCGGTGATATCGTGGAAGATGTCGGGCTCGGGCAAGTAATCGAGCGACTCGCCATCGCGAATCGTGATCGTCGTCGGAAACTCGCGATTGCGCAGCCGGTCAAAGAACATGAACGCGGGCACGTACCCGCTCACCGCCTTGGCCCGAAAGCCGGTCAGCGGCTCCATGAACTGGTTGACCTCTTCGAGCCGCGGCACACGGTCGGGCGACAGGCAGAGATTGTCGATGCCCTGCAGGAACCGCGGGTTGGCATACTGCTGCCACCGGTCAGCCATGCGCGCATACAGCCGCCGCCACGCGTCGTGGTTGGCGTCCGAGTACAGCTCGTAGGGCTGCTGGATGTACAGCTGCCCATCGTGTTGCGCCTGCTCGATATACGGGGCTTTCGTCGTCGTCAACCCGGGCGACGCGGTCCTGACCGATGTCATGCTGGAAATCTAGGCCGGGGGCTGATAGAGAGCGAGAGCGTCGGGGTTGGCGAGCGCGCTGGCATTGGCCACGGGACGTCCGTGCAGCACATCCCTCACCGCCATTTCGGCGATCTTGCCGCTCACCGTCCGCGGAATGTCGGCCACCGGCACGATCACGTGTGGGACATGGTGTGGGCTTGCCTGTTCCCGGATCGCCGTCCGCAGCCGGTGCCGGAGGTCATCGTCCATCGTGACCCCGGGGGTCAGTCGCACGAACAGCACCGTCCGGCAGTCGCCATCCCGCATCGTTTGTCCAACGACGACGCTCTCGGCGACTTCCGGAAACTGCTCGACAACGCGATAGATCTCGGCGGTCCCAATCCGTACGCCGCCCGGGTTGAGCGTCGTGTCGCTCCGGCCATGGATCACGAGTCCGCCATGCTCGGTCGCCTGCGCCCAGTCACCGTGCCGCCACGCGCCGGGAAACGTCTCAAAGTACGCGGCCCGATACCGTGCCCCATCCGGATCGTTCCAGAACCCCACGGGCATGCTCGGGAATGGCATCGTGCACACGAGCTCGCCCGCCTCGGTCGTGGGACGCCCGTGCTGGTCCCACACCTCGACGCGCATTCCGAGGCCCAGCGCTTGGAGCTCACCCCGCCATACTGGCCCGAGCGGGTTCCCCAGCGCGAAACACGACACGATGTCGGTGCCGCCGCTGATACTGCTCAAGCAGACGTCCGGGTGGACCGCCTCGTATACATAGTCGTAGCTGTACTCCGCCAGCGGACTCCCGGTCGACAGGATCGTCCGGAGCTGTCCCAGATCGTGCGTCCGCGCGGGAGCCACGTCCTGTTTCTGCGCCAGTGCCAGATACTTGGCGCTCGTCCCAAAGACCGTCACGCCCTCGCGGGCAGCCATGTCCCATAAGAGGCCGGGCTGCGCGTTCGGCAGCGGCGACCCATCGTACAGGACGACAGTCGCGCCGACCGCGAGCGCGCTCACGACCCAGTTCCACATCATCCACCCCGTGGTGGTGAAGTAGAACACGCGGTCGCCCGGCCCGACGTCGGTATGCAACGCCAGTTCCTTGATGTGCTGCAACAACGTGCCGCCGGCGCCGTGCACGATGCACTTGGGCAGCCCCGTCGTGCCCGACGAGTACAGCACGTAGAGTGGGTGATCAAACGGCAACCGCGTGCACACCAGCGGCTCGCCGTAGGCGCGCGACACGAACTCGTGCCACGTCGTCGCCCCACGAATCGGCGCGAGATCGACGCTCCGGTGCCGATACGGAATCACGACAGTCTGGACGAGCCCCGGCAGCTGCGAACGCACCTCCGCGGCGCGATCGAGCAGGTCGATCGACTTGCCGTTGTACTTGTAGCCATCGACGCAGAACAGCACTTTGGGCGCGATCTGCCCAAACCGGTCTACGACGCCGGTCACGCCAAAGTCCGGCGAGCAACTCGACCACAGGGCCCCGATGCTCGCCGTGGCGAGCATAGCGATCACGGCTTCCGGACAGTTGGGCAGAAAGCCGGCGACCCGATCGCCCGCACGGACGCCGTGCGCGAGTAACGCTCCGGCAACAGCACCGACCTCGGCGCGCAATTCCCCGTATGTCAACGTGCGCCGCGGTCCGTCTTCGGTCCACGCGATCAGCGCGACGTCGTCGCCCGCACCGCGCAGCAGGTTCTCAGCGTAGTTGAGCCGCGCGCTCGGAAACCATTTGGGACCCAGCACGGGATCGGGCGGCGACATCCGGTCGAGCCCCACGACGACCGGCGCCGACGGATCGCGATCGCCGATGACCCCGCCAAACGACCACACGGCGTCCCAGAACGCGGCAGGCTGCGCGATCGACCATTTGTAAATCGCATCGTAGCCGCCGTCGACCGACACCGACGCCATGAAGCGCGCCAACGCCGAGCGGGCGATACGGTCCGCGGACGGACGCCACAATGGTGCTGTCATGCGTCCGAAAGCTACCAGACTAGATTTGTCCCGTGCACTCGTTGTCGGCGGTCCGCCGCCTGCGGGATTTCCGCCTGCTCCTCGCGGGAACGACTGCCGGCACGTTGGGCATGCAGATGCAGACCACGGCCGTCGGGTGGGAGCTCTACGAGCGCACCCACTCCGCCCTGGCACTCGGCATGGTCGGCCTCGTCGCCCTCCTTCCCATCGTGGCCCTCACGCTCCCGGCCGGCCACGCCGTCGACACCCTGGACCGCCGTTCCCTTCTGATCGCCGCGCAGGCCCTCTTCACCGTCGCCTGGCTCGGCCTCGCCGCGGTCTCCTGGTGGCACGGCCCGCTCTGGACCCTGTACGGGTGCGTGCTCCTGGGCGGCATTGCCCGCGCCTTTCAGGGCCCGCTCCGGAGCGCGATCCTGCCGTCCATCGTGCCGAGTGATCTCCTGGCGACCGCCATCACCGTGCAGAGCGCCGACTGGCAGATCGCCGCCGTCGTCGGTCCCGCCGCGGCCGGCATGCTCATCGCCGCGACCGGGAGCGCGGCCCCCGTGTATCTCTGCGCCGCGGCCGGCGCCCTCGTCTTTCTCGTCGCGACCACACGTCTCCACTACCGGCAGGTCGACCGACCGCCCTCCACACTCACCCTCAACGCCTTGGTCGCCGGCGTCAAGTTTGTCGTGCACGCGCGGCTCATTCTCGGTGCGCTCACGCTCGATCTTTTTGCCGTCCTCCTCGGCGGGGCCACCACGCTCCTGCCCATTTACGCCAAAGACATCCTCCACGTCGGCGCGGCCGGACTGGGCTGGATGAACGCGGCCGACTCCATCGGGGCCATTGCCACGGCCATCTGGCTCGGCACTCGTCCACCGATGCGTCGCGCGGGGCGCACGCTCCTGTTCGCGGTCTTTGGATTTGGCGTGGCGACGCTCGTCTTTGGCGTCTCGCGGTCGTTTGCGCTCTCGATGGCCGCGCTCATCGTGCTCGGCGCCACCGACATGGTCAGTGTCGTCGTCCGCCAGACGCTCGTGCCGTTGGTCACGCCCGACGACATGCGCGGACGCGTCGGGGCGGTCAACAGCCTGTTCATCGGCACCTCCAACCAGTTGGGCGGCTTCGAGTCGGGCGTCGTGGCGCAGGCGTTTGGCCCGGTGGCGTCGGTCGTCTCGGGCGCCATCGGCACGATGCTCGTCGTGGGCCTCGTCGCCTGGCACTGGCCCGAGATCCGCCGGTTGGGTGCGCTCAGCGAGGTGGCAATCGTTCCGCCAGAGACGCTAGTTGCTGATTGATCGCCGCCTGCGAGGCCTCGATGTCGGCAAGCTTCCCGACGAGCAAATCGTGGCGCTCCTCATCGGCCGTCGGCACCCGGGGAATGAACGTCAGCGCGCCGCCGGTCTCCAACCTGCAGGTGTCGACGTTGTCCAACGAGTCGATCCCCTGCCGCCGCGCCGCGGCCTCGAGCTGTTCCTTGGTGATCAGCTCACGTTCCAATCGGTGGTCGAGGACCTGACCACGCCGGATCAACACTGCCGGGTCGCCCTCGATGAGCCGGTCGAGCGCCGGGTGCCGGTAGAGGAACCGCACCACCAGATAGTTGAGCCCGAGCAGGATCGCCGCGCCAAAGATGCCGCCGGAGAGCGAGTTGTCGTTGCCGATGATCGCGTTCTGCAGCGTGTTGGACAGGACGAGCAGGACGACGAGATCAAACGGATTCAGTTGCCCGAGCTCGCGTTTCCCGGCCAGGCGGAGACCGACCAGGAGAAAGACATACACGCCGATCGTGCGTAGGATCTTCTCCTCCCACGGCACGCCGAACTGCATCATGTCCTGCCAGATCGTATGCCAGATTCCGTGCACGGCGGTTGCTCCCGTCATGAGAGGTTTATCAAGGGTTCAGCATAGGCTAATCGAATCGCAACGCGGTGTTCATTGGGACGATAGCTGGCCTCTGTAATGTGCCGCCATGCGCCCACCACTCCCCACGTCGGCCGCCGCCAGCCTCGCCGCCCACGCGCTCCTCATCGCCGCCGCCATCCTCGCCACCGCCCACCCCGCCCATCCCCGCGTGCCGCCTGAGCAGGTCATCCCCATTCCATTCTTCCAAACGCCTCCAACCCCCACCACCTCCCGCCAGTCGCGCAGCAGCGGGGCCGCCGGAGCACCCGGCAGTGACGACCGTGGCTTGCCACGATTGCCGTCGACCGTCGACGTATCAGTGCCCGCGCCCGAACCCGGGCCTGCACGTGCGTCCGACGCGGGACCTGGATCCGGACCGACCGACAGATCCTGTTATTTCAATTGTCTTCCATTGGATACCGCCCGGAACCACGGCACGTACGACGACAGGTCAGTCGATGTCGCCGCCTCTGCGCTACCAGGCACGCCACCCCCTGCCTACCCGCCGATGATGCGCGACGCGGGCATCGGCGCGCACCTGACCGTGCAGTTCACTGTCGACACGACCGGTCACGCCGACCCCGCAACGATCCTCACCGCGGACGTGGATGGCGCCGCCCGCGACGCCTTCCTCTCGGCGATCCGCACATCCCTCGCCCACACCCGCTTCCGCCCCGCGATGATCGGCACCCATCGCGTCCCACAACGCGTCCAACAAGAATTCGAGTTCGTCCCACTCCGTTGACCGTTTACCGCCGCGGCTTCGGCGCCTCGGCGAGAATGCCGGGCGTGATCGCGTCGTGCCCATACCGCTCCCGCACCGCGTCAACGGCCCGCGCCAGATCCCGATCGCGCTTCAACTCTCGTCGATCATCGAGGAGATCCAACTGCGCCGCATCATCGAACGTCGACAGCGACACCCCAATCAATCGTGCCGCCGTCCGACGCTCGGCCCTGAGCCGCGCAAACAACGCCCGCGCAATCGGCGCGATCGCCCGATCCGTCGTGAGCGCATGCGGCACGGTCCGACTTGCCTGCCGCGTCACCCAATCCGCATCGCGCAGCTTCACCGTGATCGTCCGCGCGGCCAGTCCGGCATCACGCAGATCCCCAGCCGCGCGATCGACCAGCCGCAGCAGCTCCCGCTTCATCGCCGCCGGATCGCTGATATCCCGCGCGAACGTCTCATCGCGACTGACCGACTTGACCTGGCCCCGCGGCCGCACGGGCGTCGGATCGATCCCCCGCACCCGATCATAGAGCCAGTGCGCCTCGCGCTCCCCGAGATTGCGCACGAGCGCCGCACGATCGAGCGCCACGACATCGGCCACCGTCTCCCACCCCAGTCGCGCCAGCCGCTCCTGAAACCGCGGCCCGACCCCGGGCAAGTCAGCCAGCGTGCACCGCAGCAGAAACTCCGCCTCGTCCCCCGGCGCGACCACATACACCCCGTTGGCCCCGGTCCCCGGCCGCGGCTTCGCCTTCTCCACCGCCAACTTGGCCACGAGCTTGGACGTGCCACCGCCGATCGACACCGAGATACCCGCCTCACGCCCGACGGCCTCGCGGATCCGCGCCGCGGTCTCGGTCAGCGGCTCATCGTGGTAGAGCCGCTCGGTGTTGGTGAGATCGAGATACAACTCGTCGACCGACGCCGCCTCGACGATCGGCGCAAACCGTCTGAGCACCACCGCCACGGCCCGGCTCTTCTCAGAGCACGCTTTGCGCGGCACCGGCACACACATCGCGTCGGGACAGAGCCGCAGCGCCCGCGAGATCGGCATCCCCGACCGCACGCCGTACTGGCGCACCTCGTACGACGCCGAGCACACGACGCCGCGACTCTCGCGACTGCCACCCACAATGAGCAGACGCGCCGCCCCCGCGCCCTCCGGATCGACCAGCCGGGCAACGGCCACAAAGAACTGATCGCAGTCGGCGAGCAACACGCGCCTGGCAGGTGGCGTCGGACCCATGGTCTAAGATAGAACCGCGACCCGACGCGGCTGTTTCACGGCCGTGACACCGAGCGCGGCAGGCCCGCGACACCCGATCGGGTCACATTTCGTAAGTGTAATAAATACAATATCTTACGGTGGCACACCAGCGGCCTGGACCTTGCCTGAACATGGGGTCGTTAAGCATCCCCATTTCGTGAGGCATGGTCGCTTGAGCCCCCGGTCCGAAAGCCTGCGCGCCCTCCGCTCGATCCCGCCGACCCGCTCCCCGTCGCCGACCGCCCGCGCCGCGGCAGCAGCCGACAACGACCCCAGGATGTACGCCGACCGCATGTTCGGCGCCTCGGCGCACCTGGTCCTGGTCGACGACCACGGCCCGGCCGTCTCCTTCACGGGCTGGAAACTCGGCGCCGGCCGCGCCGAGTGCCGCGACCCCGGCCACTCCACGCGCACGATCGACATCGAGGTCCTCTTCGGCGTGACCGGCGAGTACGCCATCAGCGAGCGCATCGCCACCCACTTCGCCGACTCCCCGCC
>DATMNB010000277.1:0-2458 GCA_035569435.1 Gemmatimonadaceae bacterium | reverse complement strand
TGTTCACCCGCGGCCTCTGGCTTGTCGTGCTCGAGTTCACCGTCGTCCGCACCGGGTGGCTGTGGAACCTCGACTATTCTCACTTGATTGGCTTTGCCCAGGTGATATTTGCCATCGGCTGCGGCATGATCATCATGGCCGCGCTCGTGCGCCTCCCCGTCCCGGTGGTCTTCGCGCTCGGCCTGGCCATCCTCCTGCTCCACGACCTGCTTGATCCGCTCACGAGCGGCGCCTTTGTGCCTGGCCCCGGGGCGGCACCTCCCAGCGCAGGCGCCGAGCTGTTCATGGTGTTCTTCGGCCGTGGCCGCATCGCATTCGGCCACCCCTTTCCGATCGTCTACGCCGGCTACGCGATCATCCCCTGGCTCGGCGTGATGGCCTTGGGCTACTGCGTGGGCACCGTCTACACGTTGACCCCGGCGGCGCGCCAGCGTGCGCTCCTCCGAGCCGGGACGATCACCACCGCGGCGTTTCTCGTCCTGCGCGCGATCAACACCTACGGCGACCCGAGCCCGTGGTCGGTCCAACCGCAGAAGCTCTACACCGTGCTCTCGTTCTTGAACGTCACCAAGTACCCGCCGTCACTCGACTATTGTCTCATGACGCTTGGGCCCGCACTGCTAGCCCTGGCCTGGTTCGAGCACATCCGACCCAATGTGCTGAGCCGCGCGATGGTCACGTTCGGCCGCGTCCCGATGTTCTTCTACCTGCTCCAGTGGCCCACGGCCCACGGCCTGGCCCTCGTCGCCGGCCTCGCGCTGCACAAATCCGTGGCGTATCTGAACGAGGGCCTCTTCGCCGGAACCCCCGCGCCGCCCGACGCGGGGTTCAGCCTCCACGCGACGTACCTCCTGTGGATCACGGCGATCCTCCTGCTCTACCCGCTCTGCCGCTGGTACGCCAACATCAAGCGCACCCACACCTGGTGGTGGCTCAGCTACATCTAGCGGCGATGAGCTCGACAAATCGCCGAGCGAGCATCGACCGGCTCCGGTCCCGGCGCCACGCAATACCGAGCTGCCGCGTCGGCGGTTCGCCCGCAAACCGCACAAACTGACACGACCCATCGGCATGGGTGGCCGCGGCCATCGCGGGCACGATCGAGATCCCCACTCCCGAGCCGACCATCTCGAGGATCGTCGCCAGCTGCGTCGTCCGACACACGATGCTCGGACGCAGTCGACGCGCCACGGAGAACCCCTGGATCTGCCGCCCCAGGCAGTGCATCTCCTCGAGCGTCACCGTCGGCTGCCCGCTCATGTCGGCCGCGCGAAAGCGCCGTTTCCCCCGCGCCGATGGATGCCCGCGCGGCACGCACGCCACGAGCTCCTCCTCCCCGACGACCTCGACGTCCAACAACTCGTGCCCAAACGGCGGACTGATCACCGCGCAGTCGATCTCGTTGTCGACGATCGCCTCGGCGAGTCGCTCCGTGAGGTCCTCGCGCACGGTGATCGTACATTCGGGAAACTCGGCCCGTAACGCCTGCAGCGTCGCCGGCAGCACAAACGGCGCGATCGTCGGGATCGCCCCCACGCTCAGCATCCCGTTCCCACTCTCCACGTCGCGCTTGAGCTGCTCCTCCGCTTCCCGCACCGCCCCCAGAATCCGCCGCGCCCGCGGATAGAACGCCCGCCCGGCCTCCGTGAGCACCACCCCGCCCGCCACCCGATCAAACAGCGGCAGCCCCAGATGCCCCTCGAGCTTCCGGATCTGCGTGCTCATCGACGGCTGCGCGACACGCATCCGTTCTGCGCCGCGACTGACACTCCCGGCGTCGGCGGCCGCCAGGAAGTAGCGGAGCCACTGCATCTCCATAGTCGTTACCTATACCTGTGAGCCGAAAGAAGTCTTTCCCAAACATATCACCCGCCGCGCAACTTGCGGGGTCCCCTACACAGGCAGTCGTCTCCAATGCATCGCACCGCTATCGACCCGGAGCTCGCGGTCCTCGCCCAACGCGGGCGCACGCTCGTCGTTGCCGTCACCACGTCCGGTTCCGTCGACCAGAGCGAGCGCGCGCTCCTCGACGCGTGTCAGCGCGCCGGCGTCGCCACCCGCATCGTGGCTGGCAGCGCCGACGCGATTGCGCTCGTCCCACGCGTGGGCACGGTCGATCGCATCCTCGTCTTTGGCGGCCCCGTGGAGACCACGGTCCTCCACATCGCGATGCAGTTGGGGGCCCAGGCCCGCACCGTCGGCATCATCTGGGATGCCTGCCACGGTGGCTCGGCCCTGACCCTCGACGTGACTCGAGACCGCGCCACGCAGGCGGGCGTGATCCCCTACACCCTTGCGGCATGCATGGCCGAGCTCGGCCTGAGCTTCACTGCCGCCACCTCTCCACGTCGTTTTTCGGAGGTCGCATGAGCGACGAAACGCCACCCACACCCACGCTAACCACACTCAACGGCACCCCAATCGCCGAGCAGCAGGCGCTGACCGCCGGCCCGCGCGG
>DATMNB010000276.1:0-10626 GCA_035569435.1 Gemmatimonadaceae bacterium | reverse complement strand
CGCGGCCCGCTCGCTCCACGACGCGGGCGAGCAGGCCACCGGCATCGCGCTGCTCTCGGCCGGCACCGATGGCCGCGACGGCCCGACCGACGCGGCGGGCGCGATCGTCGAAGGTCTCACGTGGCACGCCATCGCCGCGGCCGGCCGCGACCCCGATGCCGATCTCGCCGGGCACAACGCCTATCACGCCCTCGATGCGGCGCGCGCCCTGATCCGCGTCGGCTACACCGGCACCAATGTCATGGACATTGTGATTGGGCTGATCATGTAGTTACTGATGATCGTGACGCCACGCCCAGTACTGCTGCCGTTCGTCGTCGCGCCGATGGCCCCAGTCGACGTGATCGCGATGCGTGTCGTGCTCCCACCGCTCATAGTACGGCTCTTCGCGGTCGGTCCACGTGACCGCCACGTAGCCACCGCCTTCGTCGTGATGGTGCATGCACCCGGCCGCGATCCCCGATGTCGCCAGAACCCCGACCATCCATATGACGCTCGTGACGCGGTAATGCCGCATACGCATGTCTCCCGTAGTCAGTGTGCACGGGCCTAGTGAAGCAGCATTCGTGCCGGCAGACGGAACGCACTAGATTTCCACCCCATGTCCGCTAACCCCTTTACTGTTGCGCTCATACAGCAAGCTGTGCCCGACGATCCGGTCGCCACGCTCCGCGACGCCGAGTCGCGCATCCGCGCGGCGGCCAAGCGCGGCGCGCAGGTGATTCTGCTCCAGGAACTGTTCAACTCGCGCTATTTCGCGACAGCACAGAAGGGCGAGCGGTTCGATATTGCCGAGCCGATTCCCGGCCCGACCGTATCCGCCATGCAAGCGTTGGCCAAGGAACTTGCGCTCGTCATCGTCGTGCCAATCTTCGAGCGACAAGCCGCGGGCGTCTATCGCAACTCGGCGGCCGTCGTCGATGCCGACGGCTCGCTCCTCGGGGTCTATCGCAAAATGCACATCCCCGATGATCCGCTCTATTACGAGAAGTACTACTTCACACCGGGCGACGCGACGCAGGACGAGCGCGGCACCACGCCGGGCGCGGCCAATGGCTTCCGCGTCTGGCAGACGCGCTACGCCCGCATCGGGGTCCTCATCTGCTGGGACCAGTGGTACCCCGAGGCGGCACGCATCACCACCCTCCTCGGCGCCGACATCCTCGTCTACCCGACCGCCATCGGATGGCACCCGTCGGAGAAAAAGGAGTTCGGCGCCGACCAGGTCGAGGCGTGGCGCACGATCCAGCGCGGCCACGCCATCGCCAACGGCGTCTACGTCGCCGCGACCAACCGCGTCGGCCACGAGCCCGAGCCAGGCACCGACGGCCTCGAGTTCTTTGGCCACTCGTTCGTCAGCGATCCGTTTGGCCGCATCATCGCCCAGGCGGGGACCGAGCCGGACACCCTGCTCGCGACGTGCGAGCCGGCGCAGATCGAGTACACGCGACGCAACTGGCCCTTTCTGCGCGACCGCCGCATCGACGCGTACGGTCCGATTCTGAACCGGTACCTGGGCTAGCACGTGCCCCGCATGCCCGCCGAGTGGGAACCGCACGTCGCGACCTGGATCGCCTGGCCCCACCACGAGCCCGATTGGCCGGGCAAGATCGACGCGATTCGGTGGGTCTACGCCGAGATCGTGCGGACGCTCGCCAGCGACACCGAGCGCGTCGAGATCCTGTGCAACGACGACGCCGTGCGGGCCGACGCCACCGAGGCGTTGGCGGCGCACGATGTATCGGCGCCCATGTATCGTCTGCACACCGTGCCGACCGATCGGGCGTGGCTGCGCGATTCCGGACCAACGACGGTCGCCAATGACACCGCGGCCCTGGTCCGCTGGACATTCAACGCCTGGGCCAAGTATCCCAACTTCACCCTGGACGCCACCGTCCCCGCGGCCGTGGCCAAGGTGACGGGATGGCCGCTCATCGATGCCATGCGCCCCGACGGCGGCGGCCCGCTCGTCCTCGAGGGTGGCGCGATCGACGTCAACGGCGAGGGCGTACTGCTCGCGACCGAGGAATGCTTGCTCTCACCGGTCCAGGCCCGGAATCCGGGCTTGGGACGCGAGGGGTATGAGGCGGCCTTCCGTCAGTACCTCGGGGTGCGCCAGGTGCTGTGGCTGGGCGAAGGCTGCGTCGGCGACGACACCCACGGCCACGTCGACGACGTGGCCCGGTTCGTCGCGCCCGACACGATCGTGCTGGCGGTCGAGGAGGACCCGGCGGATGCGAACTTCGCCAGCTCCGCCGACAACCTCCGCCGTCTCGAGTTGGCCGGCGCCGACAACGGCGCGCTCCGCGTCGTCCGGCTGCCCTATCCGCGCCCGGTCATCATGAATGGCCAGCGCCTGCCGGCAAGCTACGCCAACTTCTACATCGGCAACCGCGCCGTGCTCGTGCCGACGTTCAACGATCCCAACGACCGGATCGCGCTCAATGCGCTGGCCGATCTGTTCCCCGACCGGCAAGTCGTCGGGATCCACGCCGTCGACCTGGTGTGGGGCTATGGCACGATCCACTGCCTGACCCAACAACAACCCAAGCCGAGCGCGCGCTGATGCCACGCCGCACGTCGCCACACCCGCGTTTCGTCGTTTGTTCTGCTCGTATGCTGTTGATGTCTACCTTAGCGATGGCCGCCTGCCACCACGCGGCACCGCCTCCCGCTCCACCCCCCGCCCCCACACCCCCCGCCGACTCGACCGCCGCCGCCGCACCACCGGCGCCGGCCACGCCGGCGCCCGATACGACAGCACGCGGCTGGACCGCGGGCAACCTCACCGTCGGCAACGGCGTCGTCGTCGTCCGCGCCCGCTACGGCGGCCGCGTCTACGTCGGCGCCGGCACCGCGACCAACACGATCGCCCTGACCTTCGCCGCCGACGACGTCGACCAATTCGTCACCGACGCCCGCGCCCTCCTCCCCCCAAAGCCCGCCAAGGACCAACCCACCCCGGTCCTCTCCGAGCCTGGCAGCAACCGGGCGATGTCCTTCAGCCGCGCCGGCCGCGGCGTCAAGGCGACGTACCATTTCTACTTCGCCGACGAAAACCTCCACGGCTTCCCACTGCCGGCGACCGTGACCGAAGCCAAAGGCGTGCTCAACGCCCTCGCCCGCGGCGCCGCCATCGCCCGCGAAGCAACACCAAAATCAGATTGACCTCGAACCCCTGCGGGCGCCGAGACCGGACGGCGACCGCTTGCGGTCGACCTTCAAATAAAATCAATAGTGGGCGTTGTTTGCCCACTATTGACGTGCAACCCGCACGTTCGTCGTAGCGATATGGGGCCGTTTGTCGCGCTGCTATGCTGCCTGGTCACCCCCGACACCACGGGGCTGAGCGCCGAGCGCCTGCTCCCCGTCGACCACGTGGTCTCGCACGCCGTCCTCGCCGGCGGCTTCCCCGGCGCGACAGTCGCGATCGGCCGCAACGCCGGCCCCGTCTGGCTCCGCGGCTACGGCCGTCGCAGCTGGGACGACGACGCCACCTCCGTCGATCCGACACGCACGGTCTACGACCTCGCGTCCCTGACCAAAGTCGTCGCCACCACGACGGCGATCATGATCCTGTACGATCAAGGCAAGATCCGCCTCGACGCCCCCGCGGCCCGCTATCTCCCGCAATGGAAGATTGGAGCCCACGCCGGCGTCACCGTGCGCGACCTCCTCACCCATAGAAGCGGCCTCCCTCCCGGCCGCGACCTCTGGCGCGTCGGCCACACCCCCGCCGCCGCCCGCCGCGCTGTCCTCAAGACGCCCCTCGAAGCCCCACCCGGCGCACGATACGTCTACTCCGACCTGGGCGCCGACATCCTGGGCTTCATCGTCGAATCCGTCTCCCACGAACGCCTCGATCAGTACACCACCGCCCATATCTTCCGCCGCCTAGGCATGACCTCGACGCGCTTCCGCCCGCCCCCGAGCTGGTCCGCGCGCCTCGCCCGCACCGAAGCCCCACTCGGCCGCGTCCACGACCGAAATGCCGCCGCCTTGGGCGGCGTCGCCGGCCACGCGGGCCTTTTTAGCACTGCCGCCGACCTGGGCATCTTCGCCGAGATGATGCTCAACGGCGGCACCTACCACGGCGTCCGCCTCGTCCGCGACTCGACCGTCGCCCTCTTCACCCGCCGCGCCGCCGGCGGCCACCGCGCCCTCGGCTGGGACACCTGCGGCGGCGCCAGCTGCGGCCAACGCATGGGCGAGACGGGATTCGGCCACACCGGGTTCACCGGCACGAGCCTCTGGATCGACCCCGCCCGCGACGTCTACGTCGTCGTGCTCTCCAACTGGGCGTGCGGCGACGCCGTGCACCCCGTCCCGCCCTCGGCCGCCCTCTCCGACGTCCGCGCCGATCTCGCCGACCTCGCCGAGCGTGCCGCGGCCGTGCGCGACAGCGAGACCAACGACACGCTCACGTTACGGTCTGACGGCGCCCGGGGCTGGATCCGCGGCGCCGACCACCAAGGCTGGTGAGAAGACCGCGATCCTCGGACGCGCGAGGAGGCTGGCGTAGGCCACAAAGACCCTGTGCGTGACGGGATCGACCGTCAACGTATGGGCCCCAAAGTGTGTACGAATGTTGTCCAGGACCCGATACGTATCGGCATCGACCTGCTGAATGACCGTCAATCGTCCGGCGAGTCCCGCGGTGTAAATGCGGTGCAGACCCAGGTCGAACGCGACCGCATCGGGCTTGCCGCCGATCCCGACCGACGCGACGACCGTGTGCGCGTCCAGGTCGAACACGACCATCGTGGCGTTGCCCCCGCACACCGCGAAGAGCCGGCGCCGCCCGGCGTCAATGGCCATCCCCGTCGGTTGCCGGCACGGCGCCAGCGACCATTGCCCCACCACCGATCGCGTGCCAAGATCGACGGCGACGACGGCGCTCAAGTCCTCGAGATTCTGATAGAGGAGTCCCGTCTGCGCATCGATGGCGGGGAACTCCGGTTTCCCGGGCAGCGCGATGGTGCCGACCGCCGCCCGCGTCGCCGGATCGATCAATGTGGCGAGCTTGGCGTCACCGTTCGCCACGTATACGAGCTTCGTCGCCGCGTCGTAGAGAATGGCATCGGCATCATCCGCGACCGGAATGTGCCCCAGCGCGTCGAGCGACTGCGGCGCGAAGACATCCACCGTGTTCGCTCCGCTTCGCGTCACAAACGCGACGTTCTGCTCCGCGAGAAGCGCGACGCCGTGCGCCGCCCCGCTCCCGCGCATCTCGGAGACCGCGCTCCGGGCTGGTTGCGCCGGATCGAGATCGATCTTGAACAGGGAACCCGACGATTCGCTGGTCACGAACAACGTGCTACCAGCGAGCGTGAGGTAGTCCATGACGTTGAGTGCCCCGCCCTTGGGCAGCTCGATGTACCCATCGAACCTCATGAACCTGGATCTGCCGGGCGTGCCTGGCAGCACGAGCCAGGCGAGTCCGACGATCGCACACGCCGCGATCATGGCGGCGAGCGTCGCCGTCCCTTGGAGAAGTGTTTTCACGCCCCGGGGTACACCAGGTCCGGCGAGATCGATGGGCCGACGTCGCCTACTGTGGCACGGCGCCACTCGGTGGCGTGGCGAGACGCGGCGACCCATACACGATGTTCCCGCCCAGGTACGCCGTATAGGACGCGAGCCCGGCCCCGATCAACGCCGAGCCCACGACCACCGCCCGCAGCCACGCCGGCAACGTCCCGTCGGCGCCGCGACGGACCAAGCGCCACCACGCGTAGGCGCTGGCCACACCCATGATGAGCACCACCCACTCCGTATTTCCCGCCATGTCGTCATGGGCGCGGATCGAGTCCTTCACGACATACCATTTGTCCTTCATGATATCCGCCGCCGCGTCGCCGGTGAGATCCACAGGCACGACCGAGAGTCCGGACAAGGTCAACGTCGCCACCGCGTAGAGCCAGACGGTCCGCCGGCGCGTCACCAGCGCGAGGATCGCCGCCGCGAGCCCGAGGAGCGTGAGAATGATGGGGAAATGATTGATGAGCAGGTGTATGTGGGCCCAGTTAAACGGCATACCGGTCGTGCCTCCGAGTTAATTTGCAGATGGCTCCCTAAATGGTTCCCATGACACACGCTTCCCTCTCCCGCCCGACGCCGCCCGCGGTCGTCCTGCTCAGCGGCGGGCTCGACTCGACGACTACACTCGCGCTCGCCGCGCGCGATGGGTACGCGCTGCACGCCCTGACCTTCCGCTACGGCCAGCGTCACGCCCACGAAGTCGACGCGGCCCGCCGCATCGCCGCCCGCTACGGCGTCGTCCGCCATCAGATCATCGACATCGACCTGGCCGCATTCGGGGGATCGGCGCTCACTGCCGACATGGCCATCCCAAAGGATCGTAATCTCGAGGCCCCGCCTGACATTCCGGTGACATACGTGCCGGCCCGCAACACGATCTTCCTCTCGTACGCCCTGGCGCTGGCCGAGGTCTCCGGCGCGTCCGACATCTTCATTGGCGTCAACCATCAGGACTATAGCGGATACCCCGACTGCCGTCCCGAGTACATCGCCGCCTTCGAACGACTCGCCAACCTGGCCACCCGCGCCGGCGTCGAGGGCACGACGACCGTGCGCATTCGCGCACCGCTCCTCGATCTCACCAAGCGCGAGATCATCGCGCTCGGGGCATCGCTCGGCGTCGACTACGCGCTGACCACGAGTTGCTACGATCCCGATCCGACCGGCGCGGCCTGCGGCCGCTGCGATGCCTGTCAGCTCCGCCTCAAGGGGTTCGCCGAGTTTGGTCGGCACGATCCGGCGCCATACCAGCACGCGCGGATGACGCCCCCATGACCTATACGGTCAAGGAGATTTTCTACACGCTCCAGGGCGAGGGCGCGCACTCGGGCCGCCCGGCGGTGTTCTGTCGATTTGCCGGCTGCAACCTGTGGACGGGCCGCGAAGCCGACCGCGCGTCGGCCGTCTGCCAATTCTGTGACACCGACTTCGTCGGCGTCGGTCCCGACGGCGGCCGATTCTCCACCGCCGAGGCGCTCGCCGGCGCGGTCGCCGCGCTGTGGCCGTCGGGCGGGCGGCCATTCGTCGTGTGTACTGGCGGCGAGCCGCTCCTCCAACTCGACGCGCCGCTCGTCGCGGCCTTTCACGCCGCCGGATTCGAGGTGGCCGTCGAGACCAACGGCACGCAACTTCCGCCGCTGGGGATCGACTGGATCTGCGTGTCGCCAAAAGCCGACGCGGCGCTCGTGCTCGAGAGCGGCGACGAGCTGAAGCTCGTCTATCCCCAAGCCGGCGGCGAGCCCGAGCGCTACGCGAATCTCGCCTTTCGAAACTTCTACCTGCAGCCGATGGACGGGCCCTCGCTCCTCGAGAATACACAACGCGCCGTCGACTATTGCCTGGGACATCCCCAGTGGCGCCTCAGCCTGCAGTCCCACAAGCTGGTCGGCATCCGCTGATGGAGCTCTTTGCCGAGTTCGCCTTCGAGGCCGCGCACCGCCTGCCGTACGTGCCTCCCGAGCACCCGTGCGCCCGCCTCCACGGCCACTCGTACCAGGTCCGACTCTCGCTCGTCGGCCCGATCGATCCGCGCTTGGGCTGGGTCACCGATTTTGCGGCGATCACGGCCGCGTTTGAGCCGTTGCGCGTGTGCCTCGATCACCACCTGCTCAACGAGATCCCCGGCCTCGACAATCCGACCAGTGAAACGCTGGCCCGGTGGCTCTGGGACCGCCTCGTCTCCCCGCTGCCGTTGCTCTCGGCCGTCGAGGTGCGGGAAACACGCACCATGGGCTGCATTTACCGGGGCGGTCGCTAGTCCGAAATCGACCTCGACCATGGCACGCCCCATGCACTTACGGGGCACCTGTGTTATGGTACCAGACATTTGTTCGTCATCTTCCCGTCGTGAGAGCCCGTCTATTGATGCACCTCGTCCGCCAGAGACTGCCGATCGCGCTGGCTGCTGCCACCTGTGTGGCGGCCGTAGCGCCAGCAGCACAGGCACAGAGCCAGACCGCGATCCCTCCCATCCTGGCGGGCGCGCACTCTCACCAAGCGATCCCAACGCTTCCCGCGATGACCACGGTCAACGTCCCGACGCCGATTCCGGCGCCAGACAAGCCGTTGGCCGCCTTCAGCCGCTCGGCACTGTCCCTCCGCGACTCGGTCGTCGCCCTCGTCCGCGCCCAGCTCGGCAAACGCTATCGCCACGGCGGCACGTCGCCTGAGCACGGCTTCGACTGCAGCGGCCTCGTCAAGTACGTGATGTCGGCGTTCCACATCGACCTGCCCCGCACCGCACGCGCCCAGGCCAAGACCGGTGCGCCCGTTCCGCGCGACACCTCGGCGCTCCAGCCGGGCGACCTCGTGACGTTTGGCCACGGGGCGGTCTCGCACATCGGCATCTACGTGGGCGACGGTTATTTCGTGCAGGCGTCGAGCGTCGCCGGCCGCGTCGTCGAGAGCCGCCTCAACCGCCCGGTCGTCCATAAGGTCAAGCCCTGGCGCGGCGTCCGCCGCGTGCTCACGCCCGATGATTCCACCGCGGCGGCGAGCGACCCCGTCCCGACCGAGCCCGCCGTTACCGATCCGACGATAAACGGCGCCGGCTGACAGCCCCCGTCGCCGCATCCACGGCGACGCCCGTCAACGGAAAATCGAGCGCGCTCAGCGAATCAACGAGCGCCATGGCGCGCCCAGACGAGTCGGCAGTGACCACGCCCGGCGCCCACTGCGTCGTGGCCCGCACGACCACGTCGCCCGGCCGCCCAGCCGAGTCGAGCGTCGCACAGATCACGGCGCCCCGCCGCATCGGCTCGTTCAGATTGAACGGCCCATGGTTCACCAGATTCCCGAGCGAGTACAGGATCAGCGCGTCCCCCCGCCACTCGGCGGCGCGCACCACGTGCGGGCCATGCCCGACGACGAGCGTCGCCCCAGCATCCACGGCCGTATGCGCGAACGCCACCGCGTTGCCTCGATTCTCCCCCACATAATGCTCAGTCGAATCGCCCGTCCGCTGCGCCAGGTGCCCTTCCGCGCCGATATGCATCGTCACGATGACGCGTCGCGTGCCCGCCGCCGCACGCGTCACCAATCGACGCACATCAGCCAGGTCCTGCACCCCGGGCGTCGACCACGCGCTGAACCCGAGGATCGCCACGGTGTCGCCCCGCGAGGTGACGACGATCGTCGGCTCGGTGTCGGCGCCAGTCACGTGCACCCCTGCCGCCGTGAGCGCGCCTGCGGTCTTGATGAACCCACCGGTCCCCGCGTCATGCGCGTGGTTATTCGCCACATTGGCGACCACGACAGCCGTGCTGTCCCCGAGACCACGCAGCGCCGCCGCTGCCGCCGGGGGTTGACGCAGCATGAAGCAGTGCGCCTTGTGCGTGCACTTGGACGACGCCAGCGGCCCATCGCCGATCGCGCCCTCCGAGTTGAACAACACCAGATCCGCGTCCGCCGTGAGTGCCCGCACTGGCCCGATGAGCGAGACGAGCGCAATCGGCTGCGCCGCGGCCCGTCGGACCCACGACGTGTCGAGGTCCGTCCCGAGCGTCACGTCGCCTCCAGCGCACACGCGCACGCCGCTGGCCTGTGTCGTGTCCCGCCGCTCAGCATGTCGCGCACTGTCCCGCCCAGCGGTGTCTCGCCGCGCCGACGGAGTCGTGTCAGCCCTAATGACTACAGGCGCCGGCCCCGGCGCCGGCACCGATGCCGGCCGGCCACACCCTGCCACGAGGCCGAGCAGGACAACCAGCGCGCCACCAAGGCGCGTCACGTGGGATGCACAACCTGCCCACGCACGGGCTCCCCACGCGTGACGGGCTTCCCATCCGCCGTATAGTGCTGAAACTGCGCCGGCATCCCGGCCCCAATGAGAAACGACGGCGTACTCTGCACATGGTAGTGCAGATGCGGCTCCATGGAATTCCCACTATTCCCGCACGCCCCGATCACCGCTCCCGCGGCGACATGATCCCCAGCCTTGACCCGAATCGACCCATGCTGCAACTGCGTAAAGAACGAGAACTCCCCGTTCCCATGGTCGATGACAATCTGATTCCCAAGCTCCACCGCCCCATTCGTCATCCCAGGCACGTTATCAGCCACACTGTCGACGACGTCGACGACCGTCCCCGCCCCCGATGCCAGCACCGGCCGCCCATACGCGTAGTAATCCCCATTCTGCCGTCCAGCGCCCTGATGCGTCACCCCATTCCGCGCGACGACAAAGTCGTACGCAAACCGCCGATCCGGCGACGCCGCGTACTGATTGAGCGCGATCGTGCGCCCGCCCCACATCACCAGCCACTCCCCATCGAACGGCAACCGCAGCACAGTCTTGGTCTCGTACTCGAGAAAGTTGCTCGGCGCCTCCTGCCGCGCGACCGGCCGCACCGCGAACGCGCCGATTGTCCCGTTCGCACCGAGCGCCCACTGCACCGCGACAGGCTCGGCGATCTTGTCGACGGTGATCGTCCGCACATACACCATCCAGGGGCCCTTCGACTGCACATCCTCGCCGACCACACTGTGCTCCGCCCCAAGCTGGTCGGCCACCTGCTGCCGATCCCCCCGCAGCTTGGCGCTATCCTCCTTCGCCCGCAGCTCGGGCGAAAACCGCGCCTCGAGCCCGGC
>DATMNB010000275.1:0-7019 GCA_035569435.1 Gemmatimonadaceae bacterium | reverse complement strand
CATCGCCACCATCCATTCCAGTCATGTTATACCCCGAAGCGGACGAATCGATGACCGGATAGTAATCGCGTTCCCAGCGCTCCACGGCTGGCGCGTCGATCACTAACGTATCTCGTCCAACGCACAGCACGCGCAACGTATCGAACGGCGTGGGGCGGCGCGCATTCACAGACCGCAGCAGGCCGCCGCTCGAGATATCGCCGAACTGGCCCGAGTAGCGCATCAAGAGTTGCATGGCGATCATGACAGGTTCTTGCTCTGTCAACGAGGCGCACCTGACCGAGAGGGTACCTCCCTCGGCCTCGCCCCGGCACACCGTGGGCTTGGGAAGCGCGGCAAGCACGCTCGCGGCCGAGTCCGCGGTGACACGGACACGACTCGGCCCGACGAAAAAGCTGTCCGCTCGCACTGGTATCCGCCGCGTGATCGCGGCACGCAACGCGAGCAGTTCGATCTCGGCGGCGCCATGGTCAGGACGCTGCGCCAGAGACGTGGTCGCTGCCAACAGCAGCGAGAGCGCGGCGATTGCTAGAAGCCGGGTCATGTAGTTGCGCTGTGCGGTGTCGGTCAATATTGTGGGTCGCGACGCTCCCGGCCAGCCCTGAGGACACAAATGGAGATCCGACATCTGCGCGCGTTCATCGCGGTCGCTGATGCGCTGAGCATGCGGCGCGCCGCCGAGCGGCTGCATGTGGCGCAGTCGGCGCTGAGCCGGACCATCCGCGACCTCGAGCACGAGCTTGGTCTGGCGCTCTTCGCGCGGAGCTCCAAGGGGGTGCGCCTCACGCGCGGCGGACAGCGATTCATGGAAGGCGCACGCCGCACGCTCGCGGAGGCGACGGCCGCGATCGCGCGGGCGCGCGACATTCGCGAGAGCAGCGACGGTCCGCTCGTGGTCGGCGTGGTCAATCCCGAGCTTCGCCCCGCTTGGATCGTGGCCGCCCTCCGGCAGTATCGGGCGGCGGCGCCCAAGGTGGCTGTGCACCTCGAGCCCATGGCCTCCATCGCGATGGCCGAGGCCACGGTCACGTGTGCCATCGATATTGGGATCGGGTATGCGATGGTGTCGTCGAGACCCGGCGTGACGATCGACACCATCACGGAGGACCTGTTGGCTGGTGTGATCGTCGGGCGCAAGCATCGCTTGGCGCGCCGACGGAGCCTGTCGATCTTCGAGCTCGAACGCTACCCGTTTCTCTGGCATGAGCGGGCCGCTCTCCCAGCGGTGTACGATCGTATCCTCGCCGCGTTTCAGCAGATTGGTTTCTCACCGCGCCTTGTGCCGGCCCTGGGCCAGGTCGATACGAACGCCGCATCGGCGTTCGCGTTGGTCAGCAGCGGATACGGGTGGACGCTCCTCCCGACGATGGCGCGATCGTCACTGCCGCCGACGGTGCGCTACATCCCGCTGTCCGATATCGCCATTCCCCTCGAGACGGAGTTGATCGGGCGATCCGATGATCGCTCGACGCGGACACGCGCATTCCGTCGCATTGTCGCGGGACTCGTGCGAGCGACGTAGCGCATACGGTGATCGAAAAAAAGTACTACGGGTCGAGCCCCCATCGTACGTACATCTCCCCGGACACCCGCTACAGGAGGATGTATGACAACGATGACGCGTCGGCGCGAGGCCGTCGACGCCACGAGTCGCGAGATCGCGCGACTCGAGAGCGATCTCGTGATCGCGGAGCACGCGGTCACCGTGGCCCGTGGCGCGGCGCGCGCGCAGGCCGAGGCCAAGCTCGGCCAGATCCGCGCCGAGCTCACGCAGTACCGTGATGAGCTCCAGGCGCACACCGCGGCGATCGCGCGCGACACGGATGACAGGATCGCGGTGATCAAGGCGCAGGCCGCGGTCGAAGCGGCACCGGCGCGGCAGCGCCTGGAGACCGTCGCCGACCAGCTCAGAGTGAAGCGGGACGCACTGGCGGCACAGGCGACAACGCTCCGGCAGGCCGCCGCCGCGGAATGGCAGGGCGCCAAGTCGAACTTTGATCGAGCGCTGCACGAGCTCGTGAGCGTCGAGGAACCAAACGCTGCCACAGGAGGTCGCCGTGGCAAGTGATTTCGGAAGCGTACTCAACCGTGCGTGGTGGGGCATTGTGCTGCGCGGCATTTTGGCGATCGCCCTCGGCGTGTTCATCCTGGCGCGGCCGCTCGAGTCCGTCGCGGCGTTCGCGCTGGTGATTGCCATCTGGGCGCTGATCGACGGCATCACGAACATCGTGCACGCCTTCGACGTGCGCCCATATGTCAAGCAATGGTGGCTGATGCTGCTCGGCGGCATCGTCAGCGCACTCTTCGGCGTCTTCGCGTTGTACGACTACCCCGTCCTGTCGCTGGCGTTCGCGGTGGTGTGGGCGAGCTGGTGGCTCTTGCTCACCGGGTTCGTGGAGGTCTACCTCGCGCTCCAGCAGCGCTCGGCGAACCTGTCGTGGGGCTGGACGATGGCGCTCGGCGTGTTGAGCGTCGTGGCCGGCGTCTACGCGCTCGTGTATCAGCCGGCAACGCTCGCGGCGATCATGGGGCTGATCGCGGGCTTCGGCATTGTGGGAGGCATTCTCATGCTGATTGGCGCCGGCAAGCTCAAGGCGACCCAGCAGAACGTCCGGAGCGCGCTCGGCGCCTCGGTCAACTAATCGCACGCTATTCAAACCGGAGAAGTGATTATGCAGGACCTGATCGTAGTGGGGTTCGACGGCAAGCATCGCGCGTCGGAGATTCTGGGCCAACTCCAGACACTGGATGAAGACTGGACGATCGACCTGGACGACGCGGTGGCAGTCTATCGGACCGACGACGGCAAGCTGCGCATCGACCAGAGCGTGCAGCCCACGAGCAAACAGGGTGGGGCAGTGGGGGGACTCCTGGGCGGTCTTCTGGGCGCGATCATCGCCGCCCCGTTCACAGCGGGCGTCAGCGCGGCCGCCGCGGCAGCAGTTGTCGGTGTGGGCGCGCTCGGCTTTGGCTCGATCGGCGCGGTCGCCGGCGCTGACGACGCCGCGGACTGGAAGGACGACTACGGCGTGCCGGAGGACTTCGTGAAGCAGGTGGGCGGTGTCATCCGGCCAGGCGCGTCCGCGGTCTTCGCGGTGATTCGGACGGGGGACCCGGTCGTTGTCGCCGAGCGTTTCCGTGGGTACGGCGGCACAGTGCTGCGTACGACCCTGACACCGCAGCAGGCCGACAAGGTGCAGCAGACCATGGCAGCGCAGCGCGCGCCGGTGAAGTAGGGAGGGCATCCGCGCTCGTGTGTTTGCGAGTGGGACGCACGTGCGCGGGACTTTTGGAGAGGGCGGATTGCGCTAGTATTCCGTCATGACCAACGTCGTGGAGGCGCCCTCGGCGCAGAGTCGTGACCGATTGATGGCCGCCGCCCAAGCGCTGCGCGAGGAAGTCGCCAAGCGGATTGTCGGGCAACGCGGGGTCATCGAGGAAGTCCTCATGACCCTCCTGGCCGGCGGCCACGCGTTGCTGGTCGGCGTGCCCGGATTGGCCAAGACGCTGCTCGTGCGTTCGATCGCCGAAGCCACGCATCTGGACTTCCGCCGCGTGCAGTTCACGCCCGATCTCGTGCCCAGTGACGTGACCGGCACGGAGATCATGGAAGAGGACCCCGTCACACGGCAGCGGTCATTCCGCTTCGTGGAAGGACCGGTCTTCACAAACATCCTGCTGGCCGATGAGATCAACCGCACGCCGCCCCGGACGCAGGCCGCGCTGCTCGAGGCGATGCAGGAGCATCGGGTGACAGCCGCCGGGGAGACCCGTGTCCTGCCCGAGCCGTTCTTCGTGCTGGCGACGCAGAATCCCATCGAACAGGAGGGCACGTACCCGCTGCCCGAGGCCCAACTCGATCGGTTTCTGTTCGACATTCGGGTCGGCTATCCGGACGAGGCCGAGGAAGTGGCCATTCTGCGCACGACGACCGGCGTGGTCAACGAACCATTGTTTCCCGTGCTGACCGGCGAGGATGCCCTGGCGCTGCAACGATTGGTGCGCGATGTCGCGGCCGCCGAGCCGGCGCTGCGGTACGCGGCCGCCCTGGTGCGGGCATCACGGCCCGATGCGCCAACCGCGCTCCCCGGCGTGAAACGCTACGTGCGGTGGGGCGCGGGGCCGCGGGCTGGCCAGGCGCTGATTCTGGGCGCCAAGGCGCACGCGCTGCTCCAGGGACGGCTCCAGGTTGGGCCCGCCGATCTGCAGCGGGTCGCGCTACCGGTGCTGCGGCACCGGATTCTGTTGAGTTTCGCGGCTGAAGCGGAGGGGATGACGCCCGAGCAGATCGTGAACGAGTTGGTGGCGACCGTGCCGATGCCGGCGAGCGGCGTCCGGGTGTAGGGGTTGGACTACGGGACCGCGCTCGCTGCATACAGCGCATTGCTCGATGACCTGCGCGGCGTGCGGTGGACGCCGCGGCGGCGGGTGCCGGGCGGCCCAACGGGAGCCCATGTATCGACGCGCCGGGGCTCGGGGGCCGAGTTCACCGAATACCGGGCCTACCGTCAGGGGGACGACCCGCGGCAGCTCGATTGGAAACTGCTGGCGCGCACCGATCGCGCGTACGTCCGGTTGGCGGAGGAGCAGGCGATTCTGCCGACGATGCTCGTGGTGGACGCCAGCGCGTCGATGGCGTATCCGGTGCCCGGACTCGCCAAGTGGGCGCAGGCGTGCCGGCTGGCGGTGGGACTCGCGGCGGTGGCGCACGGATCGGGCGACCCAGTTGGCGCCGTGGCGGGCATCGCCAGCGGACCACTCACGGTTTCGCCGCGCACGAGACGCGGGATCATCGGCGACATCGCGTCGACGTTGGCCAGTGTGGCTCCCGAGGGCACGCCGCCGCTGACGACCGCCATGACGGCCGCCCGCGCGCTGCTGGCGCGCGCTGGGCGTCTCGTCGTCGTGTCGGACTTCCTGGCCAACCGCCCGGCCGACGAGAGCGCGCTCATCGCCACGGGCGGAGAACTGGTGCGGGCCGGCGGCGAGTGCGTCGCCGTGCACGTCGTCGCGCGCGAGGAGCTCGACCCGCCGTGGTCACAGGCGCTCGTGGCGGACCCGGAGCAACCGGCGCTCCGGCGACCGTTGAGCGGCGCGACGCGGGCCGCGTACGTGGCGCGGTTCTCCGCGTGGCGCGACGAGCTGTCGCGCGGCTGGCGGGCGGTGGGCGCGACCTATGCGCTCATCGCGACCGACGAGATGTCGGCACGAGCCGTCCGCCGCATCACGACTGGCCTGGCCGGCTGAGTCGGCCATGACCCTGCTAGCCCCTCTCTATCTTGCCGTCGCCCTGGCAGCCGCGGTCGGCGCGGTGATACTGCACTTCATCGTGACGCGGCAGCCGCCGAGTCAGCCGCTGCCGACGGCGCGCTTCGTCCCGGAGGGGGACGCGGCAGTGCCGACGATGGCGCGGCGGCCAGACGATCCCCTGTTGCTGCTGCTCCGGGTGTGTTTGCTGCTGGTGATCGGCGCGGCGTTCGCGCGGCCGGTGCTGCGGCCGGCCCGTGTGCCCGTCTACCGCATTGTGGCCGTCGACTCGGGATCGATCTCGGCGGCACTGGTCGGCGCGCTGCGGACCGCCGCGTGGATGCGGGACCATGCGGACTCGCTCGAGTTGAGTATCGTCTCACCGCTGACCACCGGAGCGTTCGACGCCGCGACCGATTCAATTCGGACGCTCTGGCCGGGGGCGATCCAGCTGGTACGCGCGGCCGCCCCGCGGACCGACTCCGCCCCGACGCCGGCAGTCGTGCACTGGCCGGCGGATGGGCACGCGCCTGGCACGGTGGCTCGGGCTGTGCCCGACACGGTTGGCGCAGTCGTCGCCGCGGGCGTCGCGGTCGTGGCGCCGTTCGAGCGGCGATGGCGGCTGGATCGCACCGAGGGACGCGTGATCGCACGGTGGGTGGATGGGGAGCCGGCCGCGGTCCAGCAGGGGTGCGAGCGCGACGTCGCGGTCGCGGTGCCAACGGCGGGCGATGTCGTCCTGCGTCTCGAGTACCTGCGATTCGAGCACGCCATGCGTGCGCCATGTGGTGGGACAGGAACGCTGGCCGCGGACGCATCGGCCATCGACGCGCTGCGCGGTCATGGGCCCGTCCGTGTCGCCGCACACGCGGTGCGAAGTGACGCCGTGCCCCCCGTGCCACTCCTTCCGTGGCTGCTCGGCGTCGCGTTCCTGCTGGCGGTCGCGGAGATTGTCGTGCGCCGCCGAGGTGCGACACTCTAGTGGCAACCCAGCCTGGCGCGGTTGCGGCGCGTGCCCGCGCGGCGCTGACGGGCGCCATCGTCGTGGCGGCCGGGTCGTGGGGCGCGGCCGCCGGCCTGCTCGTCTATCGCCTCTTCGCATCGCCACGCGCCGCGGTTGGATGCGCCGCACTGGCCATCATGGCCGTGCTCTGGCGCGGCCGGTACGCGGGATCGATGCGGCGGGTGGCACTCTGGGTCGAAGAGCAAGCGCCGGCACTCCAATATGCGCTGGTGACCGCTGTCGACCCTCAATACTCGGGCACCAACGATGGCGCGCGGACCGCGGCCGTGGCGGCGGTCAACGTCGGTACCATGGTGGGACGGGCGGTCATTCGTACCGCCGGCGTGCCGTTGCTCGCGCTCGCGGCCGCGACGTTCGTGCCAGCCGCCAGCTATCGGCGGCTTACCGCCACGGTCGGCGACGCGTCGAATCGCCTGACGCCGCTCACCGCGCGAGTCACCCCGCCGACGTACGCGCGACTGCCTGCACACGAGTTGTCGGACCCGTCGACGATTCCCGCGCTCGTGGGAAGTGCGGTCGCGCTCCAGGGACGACGTGGGTGGCGGAAAGATGTGACCATGCCGGCGTCGCCGGCGGCGGTGCGGCTCGTCGACCGCCAGTTCGAGCGGTTGATCGTGCTCGATCCTATCGTGGACGCGCCGCCCACGGTCGTGCTCACCGCCCCGGCACGGGATGCGACGATTCGGGAGCCGGCAACGGGCACGCTGACCCTCGTTGCCGAGGGCGCCGACGATATCGGGCTGCGTGA
>DATMNB010000274.1:0-5786 GCA_035569435.1 Gemmatimonadaceae bacterium | reverse complement strand
AGACGAGGCTCTCCGGCGGAGCACCGAGCACGCCGGGCCGATCCATTTGCTGATCACCGATGTCGTGATGCCTACGATGAGTGGACCGGATCTGGCCCGGTGGCTCGTGGTCCGACGGTCAGGCATGAAGGTGCTGTGCATGTCAGGGTATCCGGAGGGGGCAACCGCTCATGGGGTAACACTCGCGCCGGATACCCTGTGGCTCCAGAAGCCGTTCACACCTGAGAGTCTTTCCGAACGGGTCCGCCAGATACTGGACGGCGGCCTGGCCGGTTGAGTCTCGACGGCGGCCGGCTCACGGAGGAATTGTCCGAGTTGTGCGGGGGGGAGAATCCGGGCCGATGCTGATTTCCCCAGGGAATTCCCATGCGATGGGTTCACTGGAGATAAAGCTCGGTGATCAGACGACATCCTCCTTGAAGGCAAGGCGAGTCGATTTCGGTGATTGCGGGCCCCGATTTGAACCAACGGAATCTCGCTTCGGAGGGATCACGCGGCCGTCGTGCGAACTCCTGCGAGCAGCCCCTTCACGTTTCGGCCTGCCTTATCACTTGGAGACGAATGCGGATTCGAGGAACTGCTCCGCGTCTCCTTGATGTCGAGTCTACGGCCGGTGTCAATCGGGCGATGACGCTGCGCGGGGTAGACTGCACTCTGGTTTGCGCCTTGGCCGGCCGGCGCCCTGGTTCCCCGTGTGAGTGACACGTATGCCGGATTCAGGCGTCGCTGAATCACCAAAGGTGACCCAGGTGACCGAGTTCTGGCTATCTCTTGGATAGTTCTGTGAACGCTTGAGCGAGAAGAATCCGAAAGTCCGGTCACCTCGGTCACCCTTTAGTGGCAGTGCCAGTGCGCTCCTGACGCTGCAACATGGGGAGGTCGTCTTAGCTGCAACATGAAAAGGTCATCCCTTCACCGGGTAGAGGGCTTGAGCCGCCGCTCATCTACCGGTCACCACGGCGAGATCGCCACGAGCGCGGCGTCGTCGGCCCCCGTGCCTCGCAGCGAAAATCGGATCGCGTCGCCTACCCGGATCGGGTCGCGAAGCGTCGCCGTCGCCGCGCGGAAGCCCGTGGTTCTCGCCGACAGGAGCCCACGGATCTCCTCGTGCGTGACCACCAGGAGCTGCGGGTAGACCGCGCGTACGATCCCGCGGCCCTCCCACTGTTGCTCGCCGGCGCGGGCGCCGGCGGCGCACGCCTGCCGCTCGCGCTCGAGCCGCTCCACCTGCGCCCGGGCGGCGTCGAACTCGCGGTCGAGCGCTTCCGTCCGCCGGCCCCAGCCCGCGTAGCCCAGGCCGAGGCCGACGGCCAACGCGAGGTTCAGAATCAGGACCACCTGCCACACCGGCATCACGAGGGCCCTCCCGCTTTCATCAGTGGACGTGGTCGTCGGGGAACGGAGGCGGGCTCTTTTCTTCGTTGAGCTTCTCCACCTGGCTCTGGACCGCGGCGGCCCGCGGCATGCCTCCGACGTCCTCTCGCCAGATCGCTCGGATGTAGCCCTGGCGGTCGATCAGTAGCTCCGCGTGCGCCCCCGGCGCGAACATGCCATACGTCGCGACGATGTCGGCATTGCCGTCGGTCACCACCGGGAACAGGACGGGCGGCGACGAGCCGAGCTCGCGGATCGCCTCGGGCGAGGCCCGCGTCGGCAGGGCGACGACCTCGACCCCGATGATCGAGAGCACGTTGTAGCTCCGTGCCAGCTCCGCCATCCGGGCGCGGGATCCTGGCAGGGTGTAGAGAACCAGCAGCACCATCCGCTGGCCGCGGTAGTCGCGCAGAGCCGCCGGCGCGAGCGGGCCCACGGAGATGGTGAAGTCCGGCGCGACCAGCCAGGCGCGGTCGGGCTCCACCTGGCGTCCTATCCCTCGCGCGCCATCGGCAGCGCCGAGCGCTCTGATAAAATTGATCGCGTTCCAGCGCTGCGCTTCCCCAAGACGACTCCCGAAATCCGGCATGCCGCGTCCGGGGATGCCGTGAGTGACCAGCCAGAAGAGCTCGCCCGCGTGACGGCGGGATGCGGGAGGCACGCGAAGATCGACGGGGGGGCGGCCCGTCGCTCCGTTGCCGGCACCCGTGGCGCCGTGGCAGGTCGCGCAGTGCTCCTGGTAGGTCGTCATTCCCGCGGCAATCGAGCTGGCGTGATACGTCACAAGCGGGCGCCGGTACGTGGTGGGATAGGCATCGACCACGAGTGGAGGAAGACCGACGCCCGCGCCGATGGCGACGAGCGCGAGGGCGCCGGTGAGCACCGGCGCGCGCCGGCGGCGCATGAGAAACGACGCGATCACAGCGACGAGGCCGAGCAGCGCCAGCTGGCCGCCTAGCAGAGCACGCCACCTCGTCGCGGGCACGTCGAGCAGGGCGTCGAGCGAGAATCGGAACGATAACGGCCAGACCGGGTCCCCGTGGCGGGCGGGCGTCGTCAGCGTCATCGCCGCGGCGAGCGCGAGCAGAACGAGCGCGAGGCCGGCTTCCAGCCCGACGAACGCGGCGAGGCGTCGCATCACGGGACGCCGGACGGTATCGCTCGCGCCGGACAGCGCAGGAAGAAGGTGCGTGCGGTTCGCGGCGGCGAGGACGAGGATCGGGGCGAGGACAGCGAGCTTGGCGAGGAGCAGGCGGCCGTGCGTCGTCCCCGCAAGGCCGGCGATGCTCTCCACCTGTGCGATCGCGTTCATCACTCCCGAGCCCATCAGGAAGAGCATTGTAATCAGCGCGGCACGAGAAAAGCGGTGGACCGCGCGGGCCGCATAGGGGAGGGAGTCGGCGTCGTCTTCGCTTCCGGCCAGGCGCAGCAAGAGTGCGAGCGGGACGAGGGCGCCGACCCAGAGGCCGGTCCCGAGAAGATGCGCCATGTCGATCGCCACCGCCGACACCACGCCCGGGGAAATCGCGGCGGCGTGACTGGAGCCGCCCACGAGGGTCAGCGCCAGCGCGGCGAGCACGAGCGCCTCGCCACGGGCGGCGATCCAGTTCCGTTTCTCCGCGAGGTCGGCGCGGATGGCGAGAAAGGCTCCGAGCACGATCAGGAGCCCGTGCCGCGTGAGCCAGACGAGCCCGGGCCACGTATCCAGGACGGCGTGCCACACGGCGCGGACCTCGAGCGCCGCGTGGGGACGGTTCTCGAAGACCGCCGTTCGCGCCATCAGCCAGACGATTCCCGAGCCGAGGGCGAGGAGCACGAGGAGACGCGACCAGGCCACCACCGCCTCATCCCAGCGGCGAGCGACCGGGGTCTTGGGGGGCCCCGCCAGCAGGAGCATGAAGAACGCCCCCGTCAGCAGCACGCCGGACGCGAGGTGAACCCAGAGGGCGACGAGGAGGAGCGCCTTCATTCGATGCGGAACGTGAAGCCGCCCTCGGTGACGTCGGCGTCGATCGAGAGCACCCGCCAGATCACCTTGTACCTTCCCGGCGGAAGTGGCGGAAGCGTGGCCCGGAGGAGGACAGGGTTCGAGCGGTCGACGCGGCTGTCCCGACGATCCACCTGCGCGCCGCGATCGTTCAGGACACGGACTGAACTGTATGCCGGCTCGAGACGCTCGGTGAAGTAGAGCTTCACCTCGTCGGGAGCGCGCTTCAGCGTGCCCTCCACGCGCGGCTCCGCCCGCTGGAGCACCGCGTGTCCGGCGGCGGCGGAGGCTGTGAGCGCACAGACGGCAAGCGCGAGGCCGATGCGCCTCGCGCTCACTCGCCCGGTCACCGCCACGGAATCGTCTCGCCTAGCTGAGGCCTGCCTTCGCCTTGTAGTAGGCGACGATGTCGCTCGTCTTGAGCCAGAACAGGTCGTAGGTCGACCCGGTGCCGCCGGACGTGGAGACCGGCCCCGGCCCACGATCATAACCGGCCGACCAGATCATCTTGTCGCCGCCGGCCGTGAACATCGGGCATGCGCCGTCCACGTTCGGCTGATTGAACGGCGCCTCGACGATCGGTCCCTGCCACTCCTTGGTCGCGGGGTCGTAGTGCACGAACACCATCGTGTGGAACTTCCCAAAGTCGTGGACGGAGACGACGCCGAGGACGAGCCCGTCCCTGGCGACGGCGTTGAGGCGGCACTTGAGACCGATCGAGTCGAGCAACTTGCTCTCGTACCTCTTGGACGGCTGCCAGACGCCGTTCTCCATCTTGCTGGTGAAGAGGTCCGCCGAGGGGGGTCCGCCGGCCACGCGGGGCCTGATCGAGAGAAACACCGAAGTGTCGTCCTGGCCCGGGAGGCCGAGCGGCATGAAGCAATGGTCGGTGAACTCGGAGTTGACATTCGGTCCGAGGTTCTGCGCCTGGGCCCACTGGCCATTGGGCTGCTTGTGGGTGACCCAGATGTCCGCGCCCCCGCGACTCCCCGAACGCCGGCTCATGAAATACAGGGTCTTACCGTCGGGGGTGATCCGGGGCTCCTGGTCGATGGAATCGCTGTTCACGGTATCGGGCAGTCGCTCAGGCGGCGTCCAGTCCGCACCCGTCCCGGGCCACTCGCCGCTCTGGCGGACCCTGTGCGTGACGAAGATATCGGTCGTCGTGCCCAGAACCCGCTTGTCTCCGCTGCCCGCGAAGCGGGCGAAGTAGATGGTGTTCCCGTCCGGCGTGATCGTCGGCTCGTAGCTGCCGAACTCGTCGTTGGGCGGGAACGGCAATTTCTTGGGGATCAGCTCGGGTTCGGCGGCTCCCGCGCGACGTGACAGCGCCCTCGCCGGCACCATCGTGGCTCCGACCACTGTGCCCGACGTCCAAAGGAATTGCCTGCGCGACAGCATACTCATGGTGTTCTCCTTCCACTGGCGTCATTCATTTCGGAAGGGCCATCATCACCAGGCCCTGTTATACACCAAGCAACGTGTGTGGTGGGGCGCGATGTGTTGTGGCCCGGAGTCAAGTGAAGCTGTTGCAGCTGGGTCACTTGTTTGTGACCCAGACGAAGTCGTAGCAATGCCTCGGTGAGCGACCCCATCGCCAGCTCTTGCAGAGGATCGGTGATGCCCCAGTTATTGGGTATGGTCACACCGAATCGCATCGATGCCGTCGACCCTGTGGAGTCGTGACGGTTGCGCGGCACTAGCTCAGCACCTCCCGGAAGGACCGGATCGCGGCCATGTGGGCCTTCGGCGAGGTGAAGCCGGCGCGCATTGTATCCACGGCCAGGTGCGTAGCCCCCAGGGCGCGCCACGCCTCGACGCGGCGGCGCCATTCGTCCTTGTCCAGCCCCTGGATGCTGATCCAGGGGTCGACGCCGAACTGCTTGGGATCGCGACCGGCGGCCTCCAGAAACCGATGGAGTTGATCCACGTACACCTTCATGCGATCGTCAGGCGGTCTCCCGGCCGGCATCCAACCGTCCCCGATCCGTGCGGCGCGCCTGAGCACGGGCTCCGCGGCACCCCCGAACCAGACCGGGATGGGACGTTGAATGGGCAGCGGATTGATCCCGGCATTGTCAATCACGTGATGCGCGGTCTTGTACGTGACGAGCGGCTGGGTCCAGACCTTGCGGAGGACTTCGATCTGTTCTTCGACGCGACGCCCGCGCGTCTGAAACGACTCGCCGAGCGCGTCGTACTCGACGTAGTTCCAGCCGATCCCAATGCCAACGCGCAGGCGGCCTCCACTCAGGACGTCGACCTCCGCGGTCTGCTTGGCCACGAGGACCGTCTGACGCTGCGGCAAGATGAGAATGCCGGTGACGAGTTCGAGTCTCGCGGTGATGGCCGCAAGGAACCCGAAGAACACCATCGGCTCATGAAACGGATGTTCGTACGTGTACGGCCCCGTCAGCTTCGGCTC
>DATMNB010000273.1:0-63982 GCA_035569435.1 Gemmatimonadaceae bacterium | reverse complement strand
GATAGGCATTCTCCAGCGTCTTCACGATCTCGGCCGTCATGCTGTTGGTCGTGTACAGCGTCCCGCCGGTCACGATGCGCGCGTACAGCCGTTTGATCAACTCGGCCGTCACGGGGTGCAGGCCGCCGATCAACTTATCGGACGCCGCGACCCGCTCGACGAGCCGGCCGGGCATCACGCGGTTGGGACTATTGCCCAACAGAATATCCCGGCCCTCGACGAGGCCGTAGCGGGCGAAGTGCTCGCGCACGACGGTGGTCATCGACGACGGCGCCAGCGTCGACTCGAACACGATCACCGGCACGTTGCCGGCTGGCTTGTGCTGGAGCTCTTCGGCGACGCGCGTCAGGGCCTCGAAGAGCGGGCCGTAGTCGGGGGCGAATCCATCCTTGTCGGTCTGCACGCAGACGAGAATCACATCGGCGTCGCGGAGCTGGGCATAGTCGGTCGTCGCCGACAACAGCCCCTCGCGCACCGACTCGGCGACAATGCGATCGAGATCGGGCTCGATCCCGCCGATCGGCGACGTGCCGGCGTTGATCGCGTCGACCTTCCAACCGGAGGTGCGTGAGCCGCGTTGCACGACGAGGACGCGCGCCGGCTCCTCGCCCCCTTCGCGAATGCGGGCGTGGGCGAGGAGCGCTGCCATCGGCATCCCGACGATGCCAGGACCGATGACCGCAATCTGCTTGACGTGCCAGTGGCGCACGCCGGTGGTGTCGAGTGTAAGTGGCATACCGAGGGTTAGGCGTCGATGAACTGCTGGTACCACAGCTCGAGGTTCAGTAAGCCCCAGAGGCGGCGTCCGAACGCCGCCTCCTGCGCCAACAGTGTCTCAACCTCGCGACTGTCGAAGATCCCACGCTGGCGCGCCGTGGGCGAGAGCAACACGTCGGCGAAAAAGTCCCGCGCGCTCCCGCGCGCCCACAGATGCAGCGGGACGGGGAACCCCATCTTGTCCTTGCGCTCGGCTACCGACCGGGGCAGCACGTCGCCGGCCGCCCGCTTCAGCATGTATTTCAGTTCACCGCCGCGGAATTTCATCCGCGGCGGCATGCTGGTGACCAGGTCGGTCAGCCGGTAGTCGAGCAAGGGGACCCGCGACTCGAGCGACGACGCCATACTGACCCGATCCTCGACGTGCAGCAATGCCGGGAGATTGGTGACCAGGTCGAAGTGCGTCATCTTGTTATAGTACGACTGCGTGTCCGGGTGATTGAACACGTCCTGGAACCGCGCGAACATGGCCTCGTGGTCATACCCGGCGCGAAAATCGGCGCTGAACAGACCGAGCGCCCCGCCGCTGCGATCGATGAGCCGGAAATAGCGCCGGTCCATCGGCTCGAACACGTCCTGGCTCCAGAACTGCTGGAGCATCGGCCCGTACTGCCGGAGCGACGGCAGGTTGGGGATGATCGACTTGAGCGAGACGATGTGCTCGGCTTCTTCCGTCGTCTCGAAGATCGCGCCTTTGATGGCCTGCTCGAGATAGGCCACGAGGTATCGGGCATAGCCGCCGAAAATCTCATCGCCACCCTGGCCGCCGAGGACGACCTTGACGTGTTGGGCCGCGCACCGCGCGACGAGGAACTGCGGGAAGAGCCCGGGGCCCGCCACCGGTTCGTCCATCTGATAGACGAGTTGCGGCATGAGGTCGACGAACTGTCGCTCGGTCGGCACGATCTCGTGCATGATGGCGCCGCACGCCTCGGCGACGTCGCGGGCATAGCGGCTCTCGTCGAACTCCGGCCCCTCGCGGAACAACCCGGTGAAGGTGTGCATCGCGCCACCGGTGTGCGGCGCGGCGAGCCGCGAGACGATGCTCGAATCCATGCCGCCGCTCAGATACGCCCCGACCGGGACGTCGCTCCGAAGCTGCAGCCGCACGGCATCCTGGAGCAGGCGTCGCGACTCGACGACGAAGTATTCCTCCGTATGGTACGGGTCGACGCTGAACCGCGGCTCCCAGAAGTGCTCCGTGCGGGTGCGACCCGAGTCGAGGTCGATGAGCTGCCAGTGCCCCGGGGGCAGCTTGCGCACGCCGGCGAACATCGTGCGGTCGCCGGTCACAAACTGGAAGGTCACGTACTCGCGGACCGACTCGACGTCGGCCGCCGCCCGCACATCGGGGTGCCGGAGGAGCGCCTTGATCTCGGAGGCGAACAGGATGTGGCGCGGCGTCGCGTGATAATAGAGGGGCTTGATCCCAAAGTGGTCGCGCGCCGTGAAGAGCTGGCGGCGCTCGGCGTCGTAGAGCAGGAAGGCGAACATGCCGTTCAGCTGCTCGACGCACCGCGGTCCGAATTCGGCGTACATCGCCAGGATGACTTCCGTGTCGCTCGTCGTCCGGAACCGGTGTCCACGGGCGACCAAATCCTCGCGCAGCTCGACGTAGTTATAGATCTCGCCGTTGAAGCACACGGTCAGCGGCCCGGCGGTCATCGGCTGCTGGCCGGTGACGAGATCGATGATCGACAGACGCTTGTGGAAGAACCCGAGGGGTCCGTCGATGAACACGCCCTCGCCATCGGGTCCCCGGTGCCGGATGGCGTCGGCCATCGCCGACAGCACGGCCGGCTCGACGGGCCGTCGGTCGAGGTTCAGGATCCCGATGATGCCGCACATCGCGCGTTACCCGACGGCCGCGACGGACGCGGCCGGGGTGCGGAGCGGCAAGGTCGCGGACCGGGCCATGATTGCCCGCGCGTGCGTGCTCATGTTGACCAGGCGGAAATGCTCCCCGAGAATCCCGAGGACCCGGCCAAAGACCGCCGCTTTGCGCGCCCCCGACAGATCCATCCCGGGGAAGAACTTGAGCGCCGGCGCTTGGTCGCCGCCCAGGAGATCGAGCGGGTGCAGCAAGAAACTCGGCTCCGTTCCCGTCAGCCGGCAGGCGGCGAGCGCCGTGCGCAGGTAGGCGACCATGGCGGCCTCGGAGTACCGGCTGAGATACAGCAGGTAGCTCAGATGGAACGGCGCCTTGACCACCGGCATCGTCGTGACGGGGATCTCGAGCAGCGACCGCCCTGACGGGAGCTGCCAGCGGTAGGGCCGCACCGGCCGGAGCGCATCGGCCGCCGTCCCGAAGAGCGCGCCGCGCTCGGCGCGTTGGGCAGGCGTGAGCTTGGCGGTCCAGAAGTAGTAGGCGCGCGCCAGCGGCCCGATGAAGGTCGGGAGCGTCGAGGCATCGTAGAGATAGCCGCGGTCGACGAGGATCTCGAACAGCGTCGGGCTCCAGCTGTATCCCGGTCCGCGAAAGCCGACCGGCCGCTGGCCGGTCGCCGTGACGATGTTCGTTTCGGCGCGCTCGATCTCGGCGCGTAGCTTGGCCGCGTCGTAGCGGTGGAGCCACGGCTCGTGCTCATGCGAGTGATTGCCGACCTCGTGGCCCCGCGCCACGGCGTCCTTGAGGGCGGCGTGGTTGGCCTCAGACGCCGCGTCGATCCCCACGATGAAGAACGTGATCGTGAGCCCGAGCGCGTCGAGGGCCTCGAGCGCCACGGGGAAGAACACGTCGTAGTACGACGGCCGGCGCTCCCACCCGGGGTCGCCATGCGTCTTCATGTACGACCAGAGGTTGTCCACGTCGAGCGAGACGCTGGCCAACGGGCGCGGGTCATTCATGAGACGGCGACCGTGTCGGCGACGCGCAGATGGGGCGCGAGGGCAGCGGCCTGACGGCTCGCCAGCGCCAGCGTCTCATTGACGTTGAGTGTCCCGTTGGCGATCTGCGCCGAGTTGACGACGTAGACGTTGGGGATCGACGTGGTGAGCGGCGGCAAGAGCGTGCGCGAGTAGTCGAGCGTCGTCACGGCCAGGACTTCGCGGACGCGCGCGACCTGCGTGGCCACGACGTGCTCGCGCCGGAAGTGCGGGTACATGCGTTCCAGCGCGTCCACGGATTCGGCGACGATGTCGGCGTCCGAGCGTGCCCACTGGGGATCGTCTTGCGCCAGGTAGCGGGGGAGATACACCAACGACCGGCCGCCGAACGTCGAGGGGTCGACGAGCGTCGTCATCTCGATGACGCCGGTGAACGGCACCCACCCGTCGGTGATGTTCGTGACGTAATAGTCTGCCAGCGGTTGGGTGAGCAGGAGCGAGGGGCAGACGACGCCCTGGTAGACGACAGCACGCAGGCGGTCGCGCTCGGCCTGCGTGAGCTGGGGGCAGAGCGCCGCCACCCGCGCGCACGGCACGGTGAGCACGACCGCGTCGAAGGTCCGCACGTCGCCGTCGGCGAGTCGCAGACTGCCGCTCTCGACCTCGGCGACGGGGCGCCCGGTCACGAGCTCGACGCCCCGCGCGATGAGGTGGTCGCGGAGGGCCTGGAGAACGACGTCATACCCACCCTGCACATAGCCGAACATCTCGCGTTTCAATCCCGACCGCCGTGCCGCGTACATGCGGGCGATGATCGCCCAGATGAACGACGCGCTGGCGCGCCGGTAGTTCTCGCCGAGCTTGGCCCGCAGGAGGGGCAGCCAGATGCGCTCCACCGTGCGACGGCCGGAGAGTCGCGTCAGCCAGTCGACGACCGGGATGCGCTCCAACGGCTCGCCATCGGTGATCCGCGACGCGCGCAGAATCGTCCAGCCCAGGCGCAGCTTGTCGATCGGCGACAGGGCCGGAAAGCGGGCAAAGTCGATCGCGCTCGAGAACGAGTACAGATGCCCGTCGGTAAAGAACCCGGTCCGCGTGGTGCGCCACTGGATGCTTCGCGCAAGCCCGAGGTCGTCGAGCAGCGCCCGCAGGTATGCGTCCGACAACAGGGTGACGTGATAGAACCGGTCCCACGTCACGCCACCGATGTCGTGCGCCGCCGTGAGGCCGCCGATCTGTGCGGCGCCCTCGAAGACGGTGACGTCGCATCCCTGCTCCCGCAGGCGGAGCGCCAGCCCGAGGCCGAGCATCCCGCCGCCAACGATGCCGACGTGCGCGCTCGTGGTCGGGCTCATGCCTTGGATCGCATCCGCATCGCCGCGAACCGGGCCAGCAAGCCGATGTGCCCGGCGATCGTGCGCAGGATCTTCATCTTGGACCGGCCCAGCATGCGCACCTCGAGCGTCGCCGGGTATTCGGCGATTTTCGAGCCCCGCAGGTCGAGCCGCCCGAGCATCTCGGCGACGCCGAGGAACCCTTCGTGCCGGAGCGTGAGTCCCGTCATGGCGCTCCGCCGGTAGACGCGGAAGCAGCTCGTGTAGGTCGCCAACCGCTGGTGCAGCACCACCCGGTAGCAGCGGGAGAGCGTCTTGGAGAGCGCCAGCCGCCAATCCGGCACGTTGCGCACCGCGCCCTCGGGGTGATAGGGCGACGCCGTGACCATGTCGACGCCGTCGCCGAGCATCGGAATCATCTTGGCCAACTCGTGCGGGTCGTAGGTGCAGTCGCAGTCCATTGAGCACACGATATCGGTGGTGGCATTCTGGATCCCCGTCAGGATGCCGGCGGCCACGCCGCGGTTATGGGCGTGGCGGACGAGCCGGCATCCGGGTTGGTCGCTGAAGATGCGGTTGAGCGCGACCCAGGTGCCGTCGGTGCTCTGGTCGTCGACGAAGATGAACGTGAGATCGTACTGCGAGAACTGCTCCCGAACGCTGGTGAGGGTGTTGGCCAGGTACGGGAGAATCAGCTCTTCATTGTAGCAGGGGATCACGACGGACACTGGCGTGCGCGCCGCCGGGAGGGCGCCGGGCTCGGACTCGGGTGCGGCCAGCCGGAGCGCCGCTCCGCTCGAGCGCGCGGCGCGCGGCAGCGCCGGCTCGACGCGAAGCGGGACAGCGCTCAACCCGAGTACGGTGCTGGCGCTCTTGAACCGATAGCGGCCGAGGTAGTAACGGAGGTACTGCGGCATCCGGTCGAGGTTGCGATATTGCCGCACGCGCGAGACCCACGGCGCCGCGATCTTGGGCTGATCGGGGTCGAGCTCCCACGTGTGGAAGTACATCACGAACGGCGCCGTATAGGTCTTCGTCCAATGGTCCACGGCCCTCCGCACCATCCAGTGCGGGAACTGGCGGAAATAGTTGCCGCCGGCGATCGGGATCAACATCCCGAAGATCTCCGCTGTCGAGATCGGGAGCTCCCACAGCGTCCGGTCGCCGTGGCGGTGCAAATGGGCGAACCGCCGCCACGGCTCCGCCGCGTACGACCGCAGCACCGGCCCGATGCTGGAGTCGTACTCGTACCCCTCCTCGGCGAGCACGTCGAGCGCCCAGAGGTCGGTCGGGCGGAACCACTGATCGGCGACGCGGTATCCCCGCACCCGCTGGCCCGCCGCGCGTTCGATGGCTTCGCGCGACCGGGCGAGGTCGTCGCGGAACTCGCCCGGCGTGAGCTGGCGGACGTTGCGGTGGTAGTACCCTTTGCTCGCGACCTCATGGCCGCGCTCCGCGACTTGCTTGACCAGCTCGGGAAGGGTATCCGCCACCCAGCCCAACACGAAGAACGTCGCCGTCACGCCATATTCGTCGAGGAGGTCGAGCGTGCGCTCGGTCGCCCGCTCAATCCGACGCTCGAAGCGATACCACTGGCCGCGCTGAATGAGACGATTGAACGCCCCGACGTGGTAGTAGTCCTCCAGGGCCACCGTGAGGATGTGTGGCCCATTCGGCCCGGCGCCCTCGACGCCGGACCCGCGGACCACTAGCATGCTCGCGGGCGTGGCCGAAGCGACCCGTGTCGACCCGTCGTCGCGACTGAGTCGGGCGTGAGACAAGAGTCCCGGAAGCATTGGCATCGGTCTACGAGGGTGCAAAGCCATGGCCAATTTTCCAGGTCACGAGAAGGGGTGGGCAAGCGGCGGATGGCGAAGGCTAACCCGTTGCAACGTCCGCCATTACATGGGCAGTTCCTATGTCACAATTCGGGCCGCGGTTTCGCCCGCCGACCGGATGAGGCAACACTTGTTGCATGCTGGCCACAATCTGTAAATTGCTATGGCCTGGACAGAATCGCTGTCAATAATGCATGTGGTGGCCCCGGGTCCGGTGGGCGGCCTGGAAAGTGTCGTGCGTGCTCTGGCGACAGGACACCATGAGGCCGGGCATCGCGTCGGCGTGACGGCAATACTCGACGGCCCGGCACCGCGCACCGGCGAACACGAGTTTCTGGACGCGCTGTCCGCGTCTGGTATCGAGACGTTCGTCGCGTCGATCCCAGAGCGCGGCTATGGGCGCGAGCGCGCGTTTGTGGCCGAGAGCTGCGTCCGGTTTCGTCCCGATGTCGCCCACACGCACGGGCATCGACCGGACATCGTCGACGGGCCGGCGGCACGGCAGCGCGGCATTCCGACGGTGAGCACGATTCACGGGTTCACCCACGCCGGATGGCGCAAACCGCTCTACGAGTACTTGCAGTTTCGTGCGTTGCGTCGCGCCGACGCCGTGGTCGCTGTCTCGCGTCCGCTCGTGCGCGTGCTGCGGGAGGGTGGTGTCTCGCCCGAGCGCACGCATCTGATTCCCAATGCATACCTGCCGCCGGCCGGCGCGCCGCCGCTCGCCCGCGTCGCGGCCCGGGCCGCGCTCGGGCTCGCCCCTGATGCGTTTGTCGCTGGGTGGGTGGGGCGGTTGTCCCGCGAAAAAGGCGCCGACGTCTTTGTTGACGCGCTGGCGGTGCTCGGGGATCCGCTCGTCGAGGCGACGGTCATCGGAACGGGCCGTGAGCACGACGCGCTTGTGGCGCGGGCGCGGGCGCGGGGTCTTGACCGCCGTCTCCGGTGGGCGGGCCACGTGCCCGCGGCGCACCGTGTCGTCGCGGCCTTCGACGTCCTCGTGCTCAGCTCTCGGAGTGAAGGGACCCCGATCGTCCTGTTCGAGGCCATGGCGGCTGGGGTTCCGATCGTCGCATCGGCCGTCGGTGGCGTACCGGACGTGGTCACGCCGGCCGACGCGTTGCTCGTGCCGCCGGCGAGTCCCGACGCGTTGGCGGCGGCGATTGCCACGGTCCGCCGAGATCCGACTGGCGCGGCGGCCCGGGCGGATGCGGCTCGCGCGCGGCTCGCGACATCGTTTTCGCCAACGCCGTGGCTGGAGGCGTATGCGGCCCTCTACGCCGCGCTCGCTGGCCGGCGGTCAGCGACGACCGCGCACCAGTCGTGATGGACCCCATCGCGCGCGACTGTGCCGTGGCCGTTGCGCTCGCCCCACTGGCGCTGGGCGTGTACGCCTACGGTGTCTACCCGCTCCTGCTCCGCGGGCTTGCCCTGGTCGCCCCGCCACGGGCGGCGCCCCTGGAGCCCGCGGAGTGGCCATTCATCAGTATCACGGTCCCGGCGTTCAACGAGGCGCGGGCCATACGCGCGACGATCGAGAATCTGCTTGCCGTCGACTATCCGGCCGACCGGCGCGAGATTCTGGTCGTCTCCGACGCGTCGACGGACGACACCGATGCCATCGTGGGCGAGTATGCCGACCGCGGCGTCTCGCTCCTCCGGTTGGCGCAGCGGGGCGGAAAAACAGCGGCGGAAAATGCCGCCGGCGCCGCCGTCCGCTCCGACCTCATCGTGAATACCGATGCGTCGGTCCGCGTCCTGCCGCACGCGCTCAAGCCGCTGGTGCAGGCTTTTGGCGATCCGACGGTTGGCGTCGCATCCGGGCGCGACCTGAGCGTTGGCGATGTCGCGGTGGAGGGGAACCGCGGCGAGTCCGGGTACGTCGGCTACGAGATGACTCTGCGCGCCTGGGAGACGCGCGTCGGGTCGATCATCGGCGCCAGCGGGTGCTTCTATGGATTTCGCCGCAGCGTCCACGATCTCCAGTTCCCCGATGCATTGAGTCGGGATTTTGCCAGTGTCCTCATCGCGCGCGAACGTGGGTATCGGTCGGTCTCGGTCGATGCGGCCGTGTGCATCGTGCCGCGGACGACGTCGCTCGACGCGGAATTCCGGCGTAAGATCCGCACGATGGCGCGCGGACTCTCGACCCTCTGGTATAAGCGGGCGTTACTCAACCCCGTCCGGTACGGGACATTCGCGTGGATGCTGGCGAGTCACAAGCTCGCCCGCTGGCTGGTGTATCTGGCGCTCCCGCCGGCGGCGGTGGCGATGGGGATCCTGAGTCTCGACAGCCGATGGGCCGCGTGGACACTGGTCGTGGTCGGCGCCGGCGGGGTGTTGGGGCTTGCTGGCATGCGGTGGCGGAGTGGCGCGCCGCGACCGGTCGCGCTGGCCGGATTCGCCGTGGCCAGCGTGATGGCCGGCATGTTGGCGTGGCGCGACGCGCTGCTCGGGCGGCGGCGCGCGATGTGGGACCCGACTCGGCGCCCGACCTAACGCCCCGAGTGCGTCACCCGTGGGGTCAGCCGACGCCCCACAGTCGCCAGACGCACACCGCGGCCCAGGCCACCACGGTGGCGATGAGGAGCCAATCGCTCCACACCGCGTCAGTGGGTGACTCGCCGCGGCCACCCGTCTCCACGACGAACCAGTAGCGAAATAGCCCGAAGAGCACGAATGGCAATGTGACGTTCAGCTTGGGTCGCACGGTCACGACGAACAGGCCATAGAATACCATCGCACTGAGTGCCGCCATCTCCGCGTACCGATCGAGCAGTCGGAGCGAATACTGCTTGAGCACCGAGCGCGACGCGTCGCCGGCGCTCACGAGCTCGTCGCGCCGCTTGATGGCCGCCAGATACAGCGCGAGCGACAGTGTCGTGACCATCATCCAGGACGAGAGCGGCACGTCGAGGACGACGGCGCCCGCGTACACCCGCATCACGAACCCGGCCGCCAACGCAAAGAGATCGACGACCGGCACGCGCTTCAGTTTGAGCGTGTAGGCGACGTTGAGGGCGCAATAGGCGAGCGCAACCGCGGCGGTCTCGGCGTTCCACAGGAACGCGGCCGCGAGGAGGGCGACGAGGACGCCAAGGATAGCCACGGCCGTGCCCGGGCGAATCTCCCCGGATGCGATCGGCCGAGTGCGTGATTTGATCGGATGCCGGGCGTCATCCGCGCGGTCGATCAGATCGTTGAAGACGTAGGTCGCCGACGATGCGATGCAGAAGAGCGCCACGGCCATCGCCGCCTGGCCCACGGCGCGCGGGTGCACGAATGATCCCGAGAAGATGAGCGGGGCGAGAACGAACGCATTCTTGACCCACTGCCGCGGACGGAGGAGCCGGACGACTGCATCGACCGACACACTCCGTACGCCCGCGACGGTCGCCACGCCGCTACCAGCCGCCTTTCTTGAAAAGCATGACCGGTACGGTGCGCAACATGATGCGGACATCCTCTGCCACGCTCTGCCGTCCGAGGTACTCGAGGTCGTAGCGGACCTTGACGCGCACGTCGTCCAGCGTTTGGTCGTACGCATTGTTGATCTGCGCCAATCCCGTGATGCCGGGCTTGGCACGCTGCCGGAGACGGTAGTCGGAGATGTCGTGCCGGAGCTGGGCGAAGATGCTCGGGCGCTCGGGGCGCGGTCCGACGATGTTCATGTCGCCCTGGATCACGTTGAACAGCTGTGGCAACTCGTCGAGCCGTGTCCGGCGCAGGAACTGCCCGATCGGCGTCACGCGCGGGTCGTTGGGCGTTGCCCAGACCGCGCCGCAGCCTCGCTCGGCGTCGACGCGCATCGACCGGAACTTGTAGATCGTGAAGACGGTGCCGCCGTCGTCGCGCTGACGGCGATCGTACAGGGCCAACGCCCGGCGGGCGCGCCGATCGATGCCGACGCGTTCCTGGGTATAGAGGACAGGACCGGGCGACGTGAGGCGGATCGCCAAGGCAACGAGAAACATGAGCGGGAACAACAGCACGATCGCCGCGGTGGCGAGCATGAGATTGAGCGCCCGGTTGATCATCTCCGAGCGCGAGCGGGGCTGGATCGCCGCGTCGGACTGTACGGTCATGAGACCAGACGTGGTGACCAACGCCGGGAGCGCCGTCGAGGTCGACATGTACGCGCCGCTGGACCGCTGGGCGCGCCGCTCACCGGACGGTCGAGGCGACCCGGGGCGCGAGCTGGCCGGAGACCCGGCCGTCGAAGAACAAGAAAGGTCCATGGTGAGATTACCGTGGCGTCGAGACGGTGGGCCGCTAACGCGTTATGAGGACGACCGCGGTCGCGATACCCGCGACCGTGGCGACGACTGACAGGATGAGCAGTCCATTGCCGTGATGCTTTTCGCCGACGACGATCGCGTCGCCGTCCCGCAGGTTGAGCTGATCGAGTGTCTCGCCGTCTCTGACGGCGGTCTGCACGCCACCCATGGGGACGATGACCTCTCCGCCACGCTTGATCTCTGTGCGCGAGACATCGGAGTTTCCGCCGAGTCCGCCGGCTCGCATGATGGCGTCGCTCAGCAACAGATCAGCGGGCATTGCGTAAAAGCCTGCATGCTGGACCTCGCCGAGGACCGAGACGCGGAGGAGCGAGCCCGTCCGAACGACCGGGTCGCGGACGTACCGGCTGATTTCGGCGTAGATGTGCGGTTGTAGCTCGGAGCGCAGCACACCGTGTAACGAGACGTCACCGAGGTTGGGCAGGTGGATCAACTGGCCCTGCCGGACCTCGAACGTGTCGCTCAGGGCCGGTTGGTTGGCGACGTACACAACGATGCGGTCACCAGGCTCGAAGTCGCCGTTGGTGAGACGGTCGCGAATGGTCGCGGCTTCCGTCTGGGATTGGGCTTGTGCGGTTGGCGAGTGTCCGGGTGTGCCTTGCAGCGCCTGAAGCCGCGCCTCGAGATCAGGGCGGGTGGCCTCGGGGCTGCGCCCGACCATCGGTGACGATGGCGTGGTGGTGGTTGTCGACTGGGCGTTGGCGGCGAAGGCCGAGAACAGCATCGCGCCAGCGACAAACGCGGCGCGTGGCAGGCCAGCGAATCGTGGAAGGAGAACGCATGTCATGCGCGGCGCTATACGCACCTGCTGTGCTCAGGCGCCGAGACCAATGTCGCAATTCTAACGCGTTGACTACGCTGGACTTCTCTGTCAGCGCGCGCGTTGGGTCACGACCGGCCCAAACTCGACTGTGGGACAGCAGCCACACAATTCCGGCGACATCCCCACATCGTTGACCGCGCAGTCGAAGTCCACCCAACGTCCAAAAGCGTCTTGCTGTCACATCATAAGCTGTGGTGCGCATACCGCACGCGGCCCGTGGATCACAGGGGCACAGTGACATAAGTCATTGTATAGCGTGACATAGCAGAGATACACGATGCTGCACGACTCATGCGTATGCGGCCCGCCATGGTCTCCCTGTCCGCCCCAACGCGCAACCAGCCGCAGCCGATGCTAGACACAGAACGACCGACGCGTCCCGCGCTGGTACTCATTGCCAACGATCAAGAGTGGTCAGCTCGATCGTTGGAAACGATTCTGGGACCGCACGGGTTCGCGGTGCTCCGGGCGTACAATGGACGACAGGCATTGGACCTCGCGCGAAGTGCCAGACCCGATGTGGTCATCGTCGATGCGCGACTCCCCGATGCGGACGGCATCAGCGTCTGTCGGGCCCTCAGCACTACGGGCGTTCTCGCGCCGGGCACGCCGATCATCATTACCACGTCGGATCCGACCAGTCGGGCACAGGAATTGGAGGCGCTCAGGGCCGGTGCGTGGGAGTTCACGATGTTTCCGCTCGATGGCGATGTCCTGCTGTCAAAGCTCGACACGTTTGTTCGCGCGAAACGGGAGTCCGATGCGATTCGCGAGGAGGGGCTGCTCGATCCGCCGACCGGTCTCTATAACGCGCGTGGACTCGCGCGTCGTGCCCGGGAGATCGGCGCGGAAGCGTCACGCCGGCGCAACTCGCTCGCGTGCATCGCGTTCGCGCCCGACACGACGGCATCGCCGCTCTCCGAGTGGGAGCTCGACCGCCTGGCCGTGAAGATCGCCGAGCATCTGGGCGCCGCGCTCGATCGGACGGCGCGCCTGTCTGATGCGATCGGGCGGTTGGGGCAGTCGGAGTTTGCCATCATTGCGCCCGGCACGGAAGCGACGGGCGCGGTCCGCCTCGCCGAGCGCGTCTTGGCGATGATCGAGGCCCTGCCATTCTCGGCCGCCAACGGCGAGACGAGCCACGTCACCGTGCGCGCGGGGTATTGCGCCGTGCCGGATTTTGCCGATGCATCGATCGACGCGGTCGAGATGCTCGTGCGCGCGGCATCGGCGCTCAGGCAGTCGCCGAGTGATGGCACCGTGCCGGCGATCCAATCGTTTGACACGGCCCTGTTGGGCCGCGGTTAGCCGCGGTTTTGGCCGCTGCTTTAGTCGCTGTCTATACTGCGGCGGGTCAGGCCTCCGACCTTCGAGGCCGGCAGCGACTGGGCGAGCTCATCCTCCTCGAGCTTGTAGCCATAGAGGTATGAGTAGTACCTGAAGACACCCGTCGCGGCCACGTCGTTGAGGACCACGCCAAGCTGCCGGACGGGCAGCCGGTCCATCGCCGAGAGCTTGGCCAGCGCCATCTTGCGGTCGCTCACGCCAACGCGCAGCACCAGCATGAGGTTGCCCGTGACGTGTGCGATGGCGAACGGATCGATCCCGGCGCCGAGCGGCGGACTGTCGATGATAATCGTATCGAACAAGGGCTTCAGCGCGGCGACGAACTGCGCCATGGCCACCGACTGCAGGAGCTCGGGCCCGCGATGCCGGCGGGCTCCGCAGGTCACGAGCGTCAGGTTCTCGAAGTCCGTCGGCTGCAGCACCTCATCGAGCGTCGACTCGCCCTGCAGGTAATCGAGGAGGCCCGGCGCCTGCCGCACCCCAAAGGTCCCGTGCAGCTGGCCGCGCCGAATGTCACCGTCGATGAGCAGGGTCCGCCGGCCGCCCTCGGCGAACGACATCCCCAGATTCGATGAGATCAGCGACTTCCCCTCACCGGCGCCGGGGCTCGAGATGGTGAACACCATCGGCTGCGACGGATCGAACATGTGGATGAGATGGAGTCGAATCGTGCGGAAGGCTTCGACCACCTGGGATGCCGCCTCGGGGTCTTTGGCCCGGCGGGACGAGGAGGGCAGGGCCGGAACTGTGCCGATGATGTCGAGGCCCAACTCGTCCGTCGCCTGCTCGGGATACCGGAACCGCTGATCGACACGGTCGAGCAGCAGTGCAAGCCCCAATCCCGCGCCGAGACCGACGGCGATCGCCATCATGAGGGTCCGGACCGCGGTGTTCCGGGTCGGCACGCGCGGGGCATCGGCCCGGTCGAGGACATTGACATCCGGGATCGTGCTCAACTCCGCCAGGCGCGACTCCTCGTACGACTTCTGCAGGTTTTGGTAGAGATCGGACCCTGACTGCACCTCGCGTTGCAACCGCACACTGTTGATCGTGCGTGCCGGCACCTGATCCAGCACGCGGCCGCCGGCGGCCAGTTGCTTGCTCAGGACCGCCGATTGGGTGCGGAGCCTGGCCAATGCCATGTTGGCGAACTGCGGGATCTGTTGCGTCTGGATCAGGGCAACCGTGCGCTTGGCCGACTGCACGGCCGGATATTCGTCCGTGTAGGTCCGTTGGAGATCGGAGAGCGTCTGCTCTTTCGCATTGTAATCGGTGATCGCCACCCGCAGGTTGTCGGCGCCGACCATCAGCGAGGGGATCGCCAGCAGCGCGTCGGGGGTGCCGGTGCCGGCTTTGAGCTCAGCGAGCACCTGCTGCGTCGACTGGATGTCCTGCTGCAGGTTGTCGAACTGGACCTTGGCCCCGAGGTAGGATGCGACGACCGGGTCGGTGCTGTTGTTTGTTGCCGCGCCCAGCGTCGGTCCAGCGCCAGACAGGCCGACGCCGGACGCCGAGGTACTCGTCTGGATGTTCTGCTGCTGGAACCGTTGCAGATTGTCTTCCGACGTTCTCAGCCGGTTCTGCGCGATCTGGAGTTGGTCACCAATCGTCCGCGTGACCTCGCTGATGTTCTTCCGCTTCAACGTGTCCGCCTCGGCGACGAACTGCGTCAGCCACGCATTCAGCGTCGCCGCGGCTTCGTCCGGGTTCTTGCTGGTGAGCGTGACGCGGAGAAAGTTGCTGTTGTCCGGCAACGTCGTATTGGTGCGGAGGAGCAAGCCATCCGCCGCGTCGTTCATGGCCGCCACACTAAACCGCGCCACCTGTGCCCGCCGCACCATCTGTGCGGTCGGACGCCAGTGAAAGCCAACCGTCCGTCCGATGGAGTCGCCGACGACGCCGCGTTCGACGATCCCCTCTTTCATCGCGAGCGTGTATTGTTGGCCGCGATTGTCGATCGTGAGGATGTACTGACCCGGCCGATACGTGGGCCCGACGCCGAAGTCATGGAAGAGCACCGCGTCGACTTGGGGATAGCCCAGATACAGCCGGCGGTTGCGCACCACCGGCTCGACGACACGAAAGCTGCGGAATAGGTCGACCCACGCGGCCGTGCCAAGGAGCTCGCCGGCCTCGATGGGACCGCGCTGCCGCTGCTGCCCACGCTCCTGCGGCACGATCCAGATCGTGGCGTGCGCTTCGTAATCGGGCGCGAAGGACCGCGCGACCGCGAATCCGCCGAGCGTGCCGATCACCGTACAGGCAAGCACCAGCCACTTGTACCGCATCAGGGCGGCGACATACCGGTGCCAGGGCGTTTTCGGCTCGCCTCCGTCGCCGCCGCCGTGTCCAGCCGGCGGCCCCCACTGGGTGGGCACCTCCAACGCGTGGCGGTCCCCGTCCGCGGGCGCCAAGGACGTAGACGGGCGGGGTAACGAGGGCACAGGCCTACCAGACACCATGTTCAAGCCTCACGAGTTCGACTGAAATCTACGCCAAGTGAACGCAAGTCCCAGCCCACCACCGGCACCGCGACTTGAGCCCCATAGACGCGTGCCAAGACGGCGCGTACCGGAGGCCGGTGGAGCGTGCTGTGGTCGCGATGCTACAGTGACGCGGAGGGCGCGGCAGGGCCTTGACATGCCCTGAGCGCCGCAAGCGCGGCCGACACCGTCACGACACGCGCGCCAGACTCGACCGCATACCGAACGACGGCGTCGAAGTACTCAGGGGTGCAGCCGTATGGCGACGGGTCGTCGCGCACGTCGTGCGTGTAAAAGATCAGCCAGGAGCCCGGGCGGACCAGGCGGGCGATCAGTTGCCGCACGGTGGCGCGATCGACCGAGGTGCTATAGAGTCGGTTCGCCCGAAGCAAGTTGAGGTCGACGCGCGGTCCGTTGGCGCCGGGCGACGTGCCGCGGCAACTGGCGCACGACCGGCCGGCCGCGCGCTTCGCGCCGAGGGTCACCTCGCCGAATGGATAGGAGAAGTGTCCGGAGGGCGGGACACCAGTCAGGGCGTGGAGCGCCGTCTCGCCGCGCGCGATCTCGGCCGCGTATGCGGCGCTCGGGAGCGTGCGGCTCGAGATGTGGCTGAAGGTGTGGCTGGCGAGCTCGTGGCCGTCGGCGAGCAGATCGCGCAGGTCGGTCGCGTCATAGTGCGGCCCGAGCGCGTCGGTGGATCCCGCCAGCCCGGGCGCGGCGTAGTACGTGCCGCGCGCGCCGTGCGATGCGAGCACGGCGCCGCCGGCGCGATAGGCCGAGCGCGGGAAGTCATCGAAGGTGAACGAGATGAATGGCTCAGCGGCGGCGCCGATCTCCAACTCGCGCCGGCACCACGACGCGAGCAGGCCATGATAGGCCCGTTTGTACGTCTCGCGGAGCGCTGGGCTACCCAACCGCCGCGATGTTCTCGCGCTCGTGCACGACCACGGTGACGATGCCGTCGTCGGGCACAGGGCGCTCGCGACGAAACACCAGTGACGACACGCCGTCGGTCTCGCTGGCGATCTCGAAGCCCACGTCCTCGAACACGCGCCCCGACGGCGCATTGCGTGGCGTCTTGCGGTAGTTGGCGAACACGTCGGTCGGGACGTCGGCCCGGTAGCGCTGCAGGATGCGCGAGAGCAGCGCGTGCTCGACGCGCTTGGACTGCACGCGACAGCTGAACATGAGGTCCGTGATGCGCGGCTCGCGGTTGTCGACGAGACAGAATCCGACGACGCCATACTCGCCAAACCGGTCGCGGCAATCGAGCACATACGTGTCGAGGTGCGGATCGGCGAGAATGCGCTCGAGGACCGCGCGCTCGTAGCGGTTCCCCGAGAAGTTCATCTGGTTGGTGCGCTGCGTCAGCTCGTGCACGCGGGGGAGGTTCTCGCTCGTCATCGGCCGCAGGTGCGCCTCGAGCCGACAGTCGCGGAGGAAGGCGTAGTAGTCTTCGCCAAACTGCTCGGCCGCGGTTTGCCGCACCGCCTCCTGTTGATACAGCACGCGCCGCTCGGCTGCCTCGGCCGTCACCTTCATCTGGGCCTCGGGGCGATCGGGCAGCGAGAGATAGTCCGTGGCGTGCATCACGCGCACGGTCGGACAGGCCGCCCGCACCTCGGCGAGCTCGAACTCGGAGTCATCGATGAAGAGCAGGGAGTCGATGCCGATGTTGAGGCGCTTGGCGATGCGCTTGAGCGCTTCGCTCTTCGGGCCCCACGAGATGTCCGGGAATAGGAAGTAGTCGCGGATCCCAAAGCCGGAGAGCACCCCGAGGGCCTCATCGGCGTTGTTCTTGCTCGCGACCGAATGGAGGATGCCCCGCTCGTCGAGGCGTTTGATCACGTCGGCGATACCGGGCTTGAGCGTCAGATGCTCGGCCCCGTCTTCGACGAGCGTGCCAGACCACATGGTGTTGTCGAGGTCCCACACGACACACTTGAGCGGGGCGACCTTGGCCGCCGCGGGCTCGGGAACGCCGACGGCAAAGTCGAGCATGCCGAAGTACAGCGTCGTGCCGCTCTCGACGTCGTTGGGGATCAATTCGACGGTGAACGGCTGCGCCAGGTTGAGCACGCGCGTGATGTCGCCGATGGGGACGAGCGCGCGCGTGTATCCGGGCGACACGTCGATCAGCTGCTGGAACGGGATCGGCTTTGTCTCATCGGTCGGGCGCATCGTGAGCGACAGCCCGATGGTCGTCGGATTCGGATTGTAGCACTCGACCACGAAGTGACCGGGCGCCGTCTCGCTTGGGGGGCGGCGGAACGTCTGCTTTTTCTTCTGATCGTAACGGCGCCACGTGGCAAAGCGGAGCCCGATCTGATTGAGCGCGGAGCCGACGCGCCGATCCCATCCTTCCATGGACCGCGCTTGGGCAGAGGAAAAGAGATGCACGTTCCCCGCCGTCCACAGCTTGCCCCACTGCTTGAATCCGATCTTGACGAGATAGCCCGTAGCGGTGTCCGGCGCATCGAGTCGCACCATGCCGTCGACGAACCGCCGGCACTTGCCATCGGCGCGCGGAGCATACAAGTCGCACGATGTATAGCACGTCGGCCACACGCACTCGGTGCAGTGCTCGCCCCAGGGCAACACGGTGCGCGCGGTGACGAGGCTGCCCAGCTCGCGGAACCGCGCGAGCACGGCCGCGGGAATCTGCTCGACCGATTCGGTCCGGCCATTCACTTCCGCTTCATACATATGTGAATCCTAATGGGCCCGCAGTTCGACCACTACAGCGCGGGCGTACGGCCTGAGCCACGCGCACTGGCGCATGAGCCAGAGATCGACGCGGCCGATCGCCTGAACGATCGGCTTGGCGGTAATCACGCGATCCAAGCGTGAGAGGAACTGAAATTCATAGATCGCCGTGTCAAACCACCGGGCGAACGGCTCCAGGTCACTGTAGCGAAACTGGTGCTTCCACTGATCGGGATCGTCCGGCGCCATGGACGCCACCGGTACAAGCCGGCGCAATCGCTCGAGCCAGAGACTGTTCCCAAACGGCTCATGGAAGACCGCCCGCGCGCCTGGCTGGAGCACGCGGTGCAGCTCGGCCGCTACGCGTGCTTTCTCGCCGACGTGGTGCAGGATCGATTGACCAACGGCCACGTCAAAGGCGCCGTCGGCGTACGGCAAGGCGTAGCAGGACGCGGTGGCGAACCCGCAGCGATCGGCCACATCATTGACCGCGGCCCGTCGGTGGGCCGCGCGCACGGCATTGGTCGCGATGTCGAACCCGGTGACGATCGCGCCGCGCTTGGCGAGGATCGTGCTGAACCAGCCGTCACCGCAACCGAGATCCAGGACGCGTTTGCCCGTGACATCGCCCAGCCTGGTAACCGAGGCGATGTAGGGGCTGATGGGATCGCGTTCGCCGTCGAACTTGAGCCAATCCCACGGCACGAGCCGGAGATTCGCGCCCACCGTGTCGCGATACAGCGTTTCGTGTCGGTCGATCTCAGCCAGTTCTTCGCGGCGGAGACCGTCGTCGGTGGTTGGTGCAAACATGTGGTTCGGACGGAGAGATTGTATCGTGGGAGCAGCAGAGGCCACCGCAAATTTTCAGCCCATGGCCGACCTCGACGAGAGCCTGAGGGTACCCATAAATGCCCGAACATTCGCCGATTTCGTCGTGTTCGTGCAACAGACCTGTCTCTGCAGGGTTACATCATGTGTCATGAATCCAACGAAATGTCTTGACACACGCAACACTCGATGGTAGTTAAGAGGGTCCTAATGTACAGCTTCCATCGAGCGGAGAAATCATGACGTCGGTGCCCATCGGGAGTGCCTCGATCGACGGGGCGTCCGTGCCCCGGCAGGATCCCCTGGCCATCGCGCCCGACGTGAAGGCGAGCTTGCGCTTGCTCCTTGTCGACGACGATCGCACGCTGCGCGAAGGGTGCGCGAGTGTGCTCCAGGGTGATGGCTACAACGTCACCGTGCTCGGTCGAGGCGACGAGGCGGTCGATACCGTGCGGCGCCGCAAGTTCGACATCGTGCTCGTCGATCTGTATATGACGCCCGTCTCGGGGATGGACATTCTTGCCGCGACGCTCGAGGCCCACAAGGATACGATTGTCATCGTGATGACGGGCAATCCCAGCGTCACGTCGAGCATCGAGGCATTGCGGGCCGGGGCCTGGGACTACCTGCCCAAGCCGTTCTCGGCGTCGCACCTGCAGATTCTCATCGGGCGAGCGTCGCACGCTGTCGCCGTCGCGCGGGAAACGCGAGACCTGCGCTCGCGGCTCGTCGAGCAGAGTGGCAACAGCGACAAGATCACGCTCCTCGGCGTGTCGCCGGCGTTTCGCCAGGCGGTCGATCTGGCGCGCCGCGTGGCGTCGACCGACGCATCGGTGATGATCAGTGGCGAATCGGGAACGGGGAAGGAGCTCATCGCGCAGTTTATCCACCGGCATAGCCGGCGGGCGAGCCGCAAGCTCGTGCCCATCAATTGCGCCGCGCTGCCCGAGCCACTGCTCGAGTCGGAGATGTTTGGCCATCGGAAGGGCGCCTTCACCGGCGCGGACCGCGACAAGCCGGGGCTCCTCGAGACGGCCAACGGCGGCACGCTCTTTCTCGACGAGCTCACGGAGATGTCGCACCCGCTCCAGGCCAAGCTGCTGCGCGTGCTGCAGGATGGCGTGGTGCGTCGCGTGGGCAGCGAGACGCAGGATGCGGTGGTCGACGTGCGGTTCATCTCGGCCACCAACCGTGAGCCACAGGAGGCGGTCAACGCGGGGCTGCTGCGTGAGGATCTCTTCTATCGGCTGCGGGTCGTGCCGATCAAGCTGCCGCCGCTCCGCAAGCGTCTCGAGGACATTCCGTTGCTGGCGAATCACTTTCTGGCGCACTACTGGGAGCGCCACCGGCCGGCCGGTGAGACGGTGCCGCGGCTCACCGACGGGTGTGTCGAGTATCTGCGCTCGCGTCCGTGGCGGGGCAACGTGCGCGAGTTGCAGAACGTGATCGAGCACGTGGCGGTGATCGCGGAGCCCGGGCGGCCGATTCGGCCGGAGGACATCCCAGCGTACGACGAGGTGGGGCCGATGGCGGCCGCCGAGGGCGGCGTGCCGTCGGCGATCATGAGTGATGCGTATCATCAGGCGAAGGAGAAGCTGGTCGCGCATTTCGAGAAGGAGTATCTGCAGCGTCTCGTCGTGCGGGCGGGGGGCAACATGTCGCGCGCGGCGCGGCTGGCCAACATCGATCGCACGACGCTGTATCGACTGATGGAAAAGCACGGATTCCGGCGTGACGAGCTCGCCGGGACGCTCGAGTGACCGTGACGATCGATCCCCGCGATCTCGTGACCGGGTTGCCGGGCGGACCGCTCTCGGACTGTCGAGAGGTGTTGGCCCAGGTTGCCGAGCGCGTCGTCGCGACGTGGGGGCTGTCGCCTGACCATGTGAGCGCGACGGTCGACGAAATTCGCTCGCCACTCAGCGTGCTGTGCGACGCCGTGGCGCGGGTGGCGGCCGGCGGTGACCCCGAGCTCGGGCGTCTGCCGATCACGGTGCCCGCGCGGCGGCTGCTCGATGCGATGCGCCGGGCGGCGCTCGATGGGGCCGCGGCCGAGTGGTGCGCTGAGGACATTGTGGGCATCTGCGTGGCGGTCGAGCGCGTGCAGGAGGCGGTCGATGCCGATGCGGCGCAGCGGTTCAGCAGCCGGCTCACGGGGCCTGATGCGTTGCAACTCGTGGTCGAGGTCGCGCACGACATGCGTTCACCCGTGGCGTCGATCTTGTTTCTCGCCGACCGGCTGCGGAGCACGCAGAGCGGGCCGCTCACGGCGATGCAGGAGCGGCAGTTGGGGCTCATTTATAGCGCGGCGTTTGGGCTGAGCGCGCTGGCGGGCGACGTCATTGAGCTGGCGCGCGGGGGCGACTGGCTCGTCGACCAGCATACGATCCCGTTCTCCGTGGCCGACATCCTGCGGTCGGTCGGTGACATCGTGCAGCCGATTGCCGAGGAGAAGGGGCTGACCGTGCGTCTCACGCCGCCCGATGCTGATGCGCGGTATGGCTACCCGGCGGCGCTCAATCGGGTGCTGCTCAACCTGACGACCAACGCGCTCAAATTCACCGCCGAGGGCTCGGTGGAGGTGGCGGCGCGGCAACGGTCGCGGACGCGGATCGAGTTCTCGGTCGCGGACACGGGGCGCGGGATTCCGCCCCAAGTCATGGCCACGCTGTTTGATGCGTTTCGGCAGCAGCACAAGCCGGGGTACTCGTTCTCCAGTGCCGGGCTTGGGCTGGCGATCTGCCGCAAGCTGGTCGCGTCCATGGGCGGAGAGCTGAACGTCGACACGTCGGACCAGGGGACGCGGTTCAGCTTCGAGTTGGAACTGCCACTCGCCTCTAAGCTCTAGTAGGGTGCCGACGCACCCTCCTGGAGTTTTAGCGGTGTCTTGTTGGACAGAGCTCGGCTACGCCGAGCTCGCAACCTGCGGTGCACCATGAGACACTGGCTATTCAAGTCGGAGCCATCGGCCTTCTCGTGGGATGATCTGTGGGCCGCGCCGCGCCGGACGACCAATTGGAGCGGCGTGCGGAACTACCAGGCGCGGAACTTCCTGCGCGATGAGATCAAGAAGGGGGATCTCGTGCTGTTCTACCATTCGAGCGCCGAGCCGACGGCCGCGGTGGGCGTGGCCGAAGTGACGCGGGAAGGGTATCCGGAAGACCCCAAGGACCCGACCTGGTATCAGGTCGACGTTACGGCCCGGGAGCCGTTCACGACGCCGGTGACGTTGGCGGCCATGCGGAAGGAGCGGGCGTTGGCCGATATGGTGCTTCTCAAAAAGGGGAGTCGGCTGTCGATTCAGCCAGTCACGCCCGACGAATGGCGTCTCATCGCCAAGCTCGGCCGACGGAGCCGGCCCAAGGACGCGCTGCCGCCGCTCACGCGATAGCTTTACGGATATGACGACGACTCAAAAACCAACCACGCCGTCGACCGCGGCGCTCGAGATCACGGATTCCCGGACGGGGAAAGAGTATCAGGTCCCGATCGCCGATGGGGCGATCCGGGCGCCGGACCTGAGGCAGATCACCGGACCGGACAACGAGGGGTTGGTCAGCTACGACCCGGCGTTTCTGAATACGGCGGCCTGTCGGAGCGCCATCACGTTTATCGACGGCGACAAGGGCATCCTGCGCTACCGGGGGTATCCGATCGAGCAGCTCGCCGAGAAGGCGAGTTTCCTCGAGGTCGCGTGGCTGCTGCGCCATGGCGAGTTGCCGACGCAGAGCGAGTACGATGCGTTTGTGCACGACATCACGTTTCACACGTACGTGCACGAGGGGCTGCGCAAGTTTCTCGAGGGATTCCGCTACGACGCGCATCCGATGTCGATGTTGTGCAGCAGTGTTGCGGGGCTCTCGTCGTTCTATCCCGAGTCGAAGGACATCTTCGATCCGCAGCAGCGTTACATGTCGATCATCCGGCTGATCGCCAAGCTGCCGACGATCTCGGCGTTCATCTACCGGCACATGAAGGGGCTGCCCTACGTGTATCCGGATAACGACCTGTCGTTCAGTGAGAATTTCCTGTCGATGGTCGCGCGGATGAGTGAGCCCAAGTACAAGTCCAACCCGGTGTTCACGCGGGCGATTGAGATTCTGTTCATTCTGCACGCGGATCATGAGCAGAACTGCTCGACGAGCGCTGTGCGGGTGGTCGGGTCGTCCCACGCCGACCCGTTCTCCGCGGTGGCTGCGGGGATTGCGGCGCTGTATGGGCCGCTCCATGGTGGGGCGAACGAGGCGGTGCTGCGCATGATCGAGGAGATCGGTGATGTGAAGCGGGTGCCGCAGTTCATCGAAAGTGTCAAGCAGGGGTCGGGGCGGCTCATGGGGTTTGGGCATCGCGTGTATAAGAGCTATGACCCGCGGGCTAAGATCGTGAAGAAGCTGGCGGACGACGTGTTTGCGTCGGTTGGCGTCGACAAGGACATGGCCATTGCGCTCGAGTTGGAGCGCATCGCGCTCGAGGACGACTACTTCAAGTCGCGGAAGCTCTACCCTAACGTCGATTTCTACACGGGGTTGATCTATCGGGCGATGAAGTTTCCCACGTCGTTCTTTACGGTGTTGTTTGCCATTGCCCGTACGGCTGGGTGGCTGGCGCAGTGGGAGGAGATGCTGCTCGACAAGGAGCAGAAGATCGCGCGGCCGCGGCAGATCTATACCGGACCGGGTGAGCGGGCGTATGCGAGTACGCTCAAGACTGGCCGGTTGTAAGGAAGCGCTGCCGGCGGGGCCGGCGCGTTTAATCATACTAGAGAAAGGAGTAATTACGACTTCGTCGTAATTACTCCTTTCTTACTAGAGGCGTGCGGACCTGCAGCTAGGGCGTGCGGACCTGCAGCTAGGGCGTGCGGACGTGCAGCTAGGGCGTGCAGACCTGCAGCTAGGGTGTGCGGACACGCAGCCCATCGTGCCGAGTGCTCCGCGTGCGCCGCGCACGACACAGGCCTCATTTGCTGTCGAAAGAAAGGCGGAGTTACGAGAAGGAGAAGCGGAGTGACGAGTTTGCAGCGAACGATCTCCAGATCGCTCGCTGCGCTCGTCACTTCGCTTTTCCTTCTTTTCTAAAAACAGACTTCCTTGCGTTCCTCTCCGTCGCACAAATGGTTCTGACCGGGCACCGGGTGCAGTGGCGGACCCGGGCCGTGCAGATAAGGGCGCCGAGCTCCATGAGGGCTTGGTTGTGGGTATACGCGGCGCGGCCGGTGCGGGGGAGGGATGCCCTCGCCAGTTCCCAGGCAAGCTTGTGGTTTGTCCGTGGGTCGACACCCGGGGCGAACACTCTGATCAGCACACGGGCGACATTGGTGTCGACGAGGGCTGCGCGGCGCTCGTAGGCGAACGACGCCACGGCGCCGGCCGTGTACGGGCCGACGCCGGGCAGCGTGCGCAGCTCGGCGGGATCGGCCGGGAGCGCGCCCGCGAGCTGGCGTGAGAGCTTGTGAAGATTGCGGGCCCGCGCGTAGTAGCCCAATCCGGACCACGCCTCGGCGACCTGTTTCGGACGGGCCGCCGCCAGGGACGCGAGGGTCGGGTAGCGGGCGAGGAACTCGCCATATTTGGGTACCACACGCGCGACCTGCGTCTGCTGGAGCATGAGCTCCGACACCAGGATGTGATACGGGTCGCGGGTGCGGCGCCACGGTAAGTCTCGGGCGCTCTTGCGATACCACGCGCGAAGCCGGCGGCCGAACGCCAGACGTTTGGCCGCGGGAATGGTGACCTCCATGGCCCACAACAATAATCTGTTACATTGGGATTAGCGCTGCCTATAGTATGATAGGCTCCATGAGCGCAACCGCGGATGCACTAGCGTTGGGGGCGGTCGACGCGCCCTCGACACCGGCTGAGGAACGGCGTGTCATCTTCGCCTCCTCGCTGGGCACAGTGTTCGAGTGGTACGATTTCTATCTCTACGCAACGTTGGCCCCGTTCTTCGCCGCCTTGTTCTTCCCCAAAGGGAATGACACGGCGGCTTTGCTGTCGGCCTTCGCCACGTACGCGGCAGGGTTCCTCGTCCGACCGTTTGGTGCCCTCGTATTCGGGCGCGTCGGTGACATCGTTGGCCGGAAGTACACGTTCCTGGTCACGATCGTCGTCATGGGCCTCTCGACGTTCGCCGTCGGGCTCTTGCCGTCGTATGCCGCCGTCGGCGTCCTCGCGCCGATCCTGCTCGTCACCCTCCGATTGCTCCAGGGCCTGGCGCTCGGCGGCGAGTACGGCGGGGCCGCGACGTACGTCGCCGAGCATGCGCCGAACAACCGGCGCGGCTATGCGACGAGCTGGATTCAGACGACCGCGACGCTCGGGTTCTTCCTCTCGCTGGTCGTCATCCTCCTCTGTCGCGCCAATATGGAGCCGGCGACGTTCACGTCGTGGGGATGGCGGATCCCGTTCCTCGTGTCGATCGTGTTGCTCATCTTCTCGGTGTACATCCGGGTCAAGCTGAACGAGTCGCCGGTGTTCCGGCGGATGAAGGCGGAGAACAAGGCGTCCAAGTCACCGTTGACGGACAGCTTCCTGCGCTACCCCAACAACCGGTACGTGTTGCTCGCGCTCCTCGGCGCGACGGCGGGGCAGGGCGTCGTGTGGTATACGGGACAGTTCTACGCGCTGTTCTTTCTCACCATCACGCTCAAGCTGGACTACAAGACGGCGTATGAGCTGATGGCTGTGGCGCTCCTGATCGGAACGCCGTTCTTCGTGATCTTCGGGTCGCTCTCGGACCGCATCGGACGGCTCAAGATCATCCTGGTCGGATGCCTGTTGGCGGCGGCGACGTACTTCCCGTTGTTCAAGATGCTCACGCACGCCGTCAATCCCAAGCTCGAGCGGTACGCGCAGTCGACGCCGATCAGCGTGGCGGCGAGCAACTGTACGCTGCACGTGTTCGTGTTTCCCAGCACCAAGTTCTCGCCGTGTGACAAGACCAAGGACTTCCTGACCAAGGCCGGGCTGTCGTTCCAGACGCTGCCGCCTGCCGGCGACACGGTCGTCACCAAGATCGGAGAGTGGACGATCAAGGGGTACGACACGACCGCGTTCAGGTCAGCGCTGACGCAGGGCGGGTATCCGGCCAAGGCGGACAAGGCGGCGATCAACTATCCGCTCACGATCCTCGTGCTCGCGATCATGGTCATCTACGTGGCCCTCGTCTACGGGCCGATCGCGGCGTTCCTGGTCGAGCTGTTCCCGACGAATATCCGGTATACGTCGATGTCATTCCCGTATCACATCGGGAACGGGTGGTTTGGCGGGATGCTGCCGTTGCTGGCGACGGCGATGGTGGCCGCCAACGGCAACATCTATTACGGCCTATGGTATCCGGTGATCGTGGCGGTGCTCACCGTCGTCATCGGCGGGTTGTTCCTCCGGGATCCGCGGGAGAACAAAGCGCTCTAGTAATGCAGGTTGACCCGGATGGTGTAGACGTAGAGTGGCCCGCGGTCTTCGTTGTAGCCCGGGTGGTCGATGTGCTGGATGGCCGGTGAGATCTGCGCGAAAGTGAGGAACGGGACCTCGAACCGATAGTACATCTCGAAGATGTTCTCGGTCCCGTAGCGGAGGCGGCCGTCGCCGAGGAGGAACCCAAGGCCGCCGTCGGCGAGATATTGCGCGTGGTCATGCGACAGGCCGTCGAGCAGGCCGGCGATGCCGAGTCGGTCCATCGGGCGGTGCCACACGTTTCCGGCGAGTTGGAGCCCGCCGGCCAGGGTGCGATCCGACTCGCTGAACACAAAGTCCTCGGTCTTGCCATCGTTCCAGCCGAGTCGCACGAAGATGCCGGTGTTGCCATCGTCGGCGAGCGGCTGCTCGAAGTTGAACCCGAATCCGTACTTGACCCGGTTCTTCCGGTCATCGCAGACGATGCACGGCGTGGTGTCGCGCGCCTTGGCGATATCGATCGCCTCGCGATAGATCCCCATGCGGCCGTGATTCTCGTAGGCCAGGAACCGCAGCACGGTGCCGCTGCTGTTGGGCCGAACAGTCACCTCAGCGTTCAGGCCATAGGCGTGCGGGATGTCGCCGTCGAACACGTTGCCGTTGGCCAACGTCGGCATCTGCACGGCCGCGATCTTGAAGGCCCAGACGGGGTTGATGTACCCGATGTAGAGGCCGTTGGTGTAGCCTCGTGTGTCGGCGGCGAAATCCCAGGCGAGGTTGTTCCAGAGGCCCCAGTCCATGAACTGGTAGCGGGTCGAGTTCGCGTAGCGGTTTTGATCGAAGTCGTCGCTCAAGGCGATTTTACCGGCCTTGATCTCGATGCGTGTCGTTGGTTCGACGCCAGGCACCTGATCGATCGCGCGTTCGACCGTATCCCGGCCAGGCCCGAGCGGGATGACGAAGCGCGCAAAGGCACGGGCCAGATATGGCCCTTGGCCGAGGTCGACGGAGCCCTGGCGGATGACATCGCCATCGGTGAGCCCTGCCAGCCCGAACGCGTGGCTGACGCCTGAGCCGCGGGCCATCTCGAAATCAGTGTACAGTTGGACGACGTCGTTCAGGCGTGAGCCAAAGTACAGGCCGTAGGTGTGCGTGCCTTCGTTGTCGCCGTGGGGGAAGAGGCTCAACTTGCCGCTGTAGGGCGCGTTGAACGGCGGCAAATCTTGCCAGATGTAGGTGAACTGGGCGCCGACCAGGCGCGGAAACCACGGGTAGCGGTCGTACAGGCCGCCGTGGTGGGTCGATGAGTCAGCCTTGGCCGGCGCTTGCGCTTGGGCGCGGGCTGCGTGCGGCGCGAGGCCGAGCGTGGCGAGGAGGGCCAGGGCGGCGTAACGTGGGGGCACGGCTGGAAAGGTGGGAGGGCCGGAGCCCGCTAGGGGTCACGCTCCTGCAACGGCGCCGATAATATCCTAGGGGGGTATCCCATGTCAATGGTGTCAGATCTGGTTTGGATACCGTAGGGGGTATAGGATTCAGCACATGAGCCACCGAACAAGCCAGCACACCGTCCGCGAGAAGCAGAAGCTACTCAATCGCGTGAAGCGCCTGCGCGGCCAGGTCGCGGCGGTCGAAGAACTCCTCGAGGGCGACGACGACGTCGACTGTGAGAGAGCCCTCCACACGTTGGCGGCCTGCCGCGGGGCGATCAACGCGCTGATGGCCGAGATCCTCGAGGATCACATCCGATTCCACGTGATGCACCCTGATGAGGACCCTGAGTCGCACGAGAGCCAGGCCGCGGAGCAACTGGTGGATATCGTCAAGAGCTACTTGAAGTAGTGACGAGCCCGCGCGACGTTGGCGATCCGATCGGACGCGGCGTGCGGGTGGCCCGGCTCGGCTTGGCGGCCAACGTCGCGCTTGTCGCGATCAAGATCTCGGTTGGAGTCGTCGGGCACGCGTATGCCCTCGTCGCTGATGGCGTCGAGTCGTCGGCCGACGTGTTGTCATCGGGCGTGGTGTGGGCTGGGCTGCGCATCGCGGACCGGCCGGCCGATGAGAACCATCCATTTGGGCATGGCAAGGCCGAGGCGATCGCGAGCGCGGTCGTGTCGCTGCTGCTCCTGGTGGCGTCGGTCTGGATTGCCGTCGCGGCCGTGCATGGGATCTCGACGCCGCACCGGCTCCCAGCGCCGTACACACTCGTCGTGGCCGCGGTGGTGATCGTCGTCAAAGAGATGCTCTACCGCCGGGTGCGCCGCGTGGCCGACCAGGTCGGCAGCACAGCCGTGCGGGCCGATGCGTGGCACCACCGGAGCGATGCCATCAGCTCGACGGCGGCGTTTCTCGGGATCGGGATCGCGCTCCTTGGGCAGCATTACGTCGGCGGTACCGGGTGGGAAGCGGCGGACGATTGGGCGGCGCTGCTCGCGGCGGTGATTGTCGCGACCAATGGCATCCGGACGCTGGAGCCTGCCGTGGCCGATCTCATGGATGCGGCGCCGGAGCCGGCGCTGTTGGCGCGGGTCGAGCACGCGGCGGCGACGGTGCCGGGGGTGGAGCTCGTCGAGAAGCTCAAGGTCCGGCGGTCGGGGCTTGGGTACTACGTGGAGCTGCATGCGCAGGCTGATCCGGGGATGTCGCTCCATGATGCCCATGAGTTGAGTGGGCAGGTGAAGGGCGCCATCATGGCGGCGGCGCCGCGCGTGAAGGGCGTGCTGGTCCACATGGAACCTTACCATCCGTCGATTACCATTTAGGCCATGTACACCGAGTGCCGGCCGCCTGAGGCGCTGGCGGCGTCGGTCGAGTGTTTCTGGACGAACACGCCGGGGCCGGACACGGTGCATCGGGTCATGCCCGATGGGGCGATCGACATCGTCCTGACGTTTGTCGGCGAGGATCTGACGTCGGCGACCGTTGTTGGGACGATGACCACGGCGCTGGTCGTGCCGCCGAGCATGGTCCGATACGTCGGGGTCCGCTTCCTTCCTGGCGCGGCGCCCGCGCTGCTGGGTGTGCCGGCGAGCGAGCTGACGGACCGCCGCATCGCGCTCGACGATGTGTGGCCGGGCGTCGAGCCCCGTGATCTGGCGTCGCTCTTACTGCGGCGGCCGGTGGCGCCCCCGCCGCCCGACATTGCCGCCGCGGTCCGCGCGATCCGTCAGTCGCGCGGCGTGCTGGCCGTGGCGGCCCTCGGCCCCGCGCTCGGTGTCAGCCGGCAACAGCTGGCGCGACGGTTTGCGCAGGCTGTCGGTGTCACGCCAAAAACGTTTGCCCGCATCGTCCGGATGCAAGCGGTGATGCGGCGGGCGGCTGCTCGTCCCGATTGGAGCGGGCTGGCCTACGAGTTGGGCTACGCCGACCAGTCGCACCTCGTCAACGACTTTCGGACGCTCACCGGCCTCACGCCGGGCGACTGGTTCCAAAATTCCAAGACGCGCCAGGCGGCGCCGGTTAGCATCGGCGTATGAAAATCACACCCGTAATGATCGTCGATGCGATCGAGCCCTGTCTGCCATTCTGGGTCGATCGGTTGGGGTTTGTCGTTGCTGTCACGGTGCCGCACGATGACGCGATTGGCTTTGCCCTCCTCGCCAAGGATGGCGTGGAGGTCATGTACCAGACGCGGGCCAGCGTCGCCGCCGATGCGCCGGCGACGCTCGATGCCGAGCGTGGGCATTCGGTGGGCTTGTTTGTCGAGGTCGCGGACCTCGACGAGGTCGAGCGCGCCATGCGCGGCGTCCCGTTGATTCTGCCGCGCCGAACGACGTTCTACGGCATGCACGAATTCGGGGTGCGTGAGCCGGGCGGGAACGCGATCATCTTTGCCCAGCCTAGCGGCGCGACACCGCCAGCTTGACGCCAAAGCCCACGAAGACGATCCCGGTCAGGCGATCCAACGCCCGGATCACGCTCGGCCGCTGTAACGCGCGGTTGAGGGGGTGCGTGGCCAGGATCAGGGCGCTCAGCCAGATGAGACCGAGCACCACGTGGATGACGGCGAGGAGAAATGTGTACGGCGCCGTTGGCACGCCGGTCGGAATGAACTGGGGCAGAAACGAGACGTAGAACACCCCGACCTTGGGGTTGAGCAGATTGTTGAGCAGTCCGCGCCAGAACCAATTGGCGCCATGATGGTCCGACATCGCGAGCGATGGGTCAAACCGCTGGCGCGGCCGCAGCAGCAGTGTGACGCCGAGCCAGACGAGATACCCGGCGCCGACCCACTTGAGCACAGTGAAGGCGATCTCGGACGCCGTGAGGAGCGCGGCAAGACCGATCGCCACCGCCGCGCCCCATACCAATAGTCCACCGTTGATGCCCAGCATCGCCAGGACCGCTTTGCGTGGCCCTTCGACCGTCGAGGTGCGGATGACCAACGCGGTGTCGAGACCCGGCGTGATAGTCAGGACGCCCGCGGCCAGCGCGAAACTAACGAGCGATTGGGCAACGGTCACATTAGTACTTGGGGATGCTCGGGTCGACCTCGTCACTCCAGCGGGTGATGCCGCCAACCAGGTTGGACACGTTGCGGAATCCGGCGTTAATGAGCGCCTGTGCGGCCTGCGCGCTCCGGCCGCCGGACTTGCACTGCAGCACGATCTCGCGCGATGGATCGAGTGAGGCGATGGCGCCCGGGAACGTGCTCAGCGGCACGAGGCGCGCGCCCTCGATGTGGCCGATCGCCCACTCGTGCGGCTCGCGCACGTCGATCAGGTCGAAGTCCTCGCCCTGTGCCAGCTTGGCCGCGACCTCGCGCGGCGTGATCGTCTGGACCGTCGGTTCTGTCACCACGCCGCAGAACTCCTCATAGTCGATCAGCTCCTGAATCTCATGTGTGCCGCACGCCGGACAGGTGGGGTCCCGCCGGATTTTCATTGTTCGGAACTGCATCCCCAATGCATCCACGAGCAACAACCGTCCGATCAACGTGTCCCCGATCCCGAGAATCAGCTTGATCGCCTCAGTCGCCTGGATCGTCCCCACCAGACCGGGGAGCACGCCCAACACGCCGCCCTCGGCGCAGCTCGGGACGAGTCCCGGAGGCGGGGGCTCCCGGAACAAACAGCGATAGCACGGTCCCTGGGGGGTGGCGAGCACCGATGCCTGTCCCTCGAACCGGAAGATGCTGCCGTACACGTTGGGCCGGCCGAGGATGACACAGGCATCGTTCACGAGATACCGGGTCGCAAAGTTGTCGGTGCCGTCGACGACGAGGTCGTACTCGCCGATGATCTCGAGGGCGTTCTCCGACGTCAGTCGCGTGGCGAACGGCTCGACCTGGACGTGGGGATTGAGGTCCTGCAGCCGGTCGGTCGCCGAGGCCAACTTGCTTCGCCCCACATCACGCGTCCCATGTAGGATCTGGCGCTGGAGGTTGGTCACGTCGACGGTGTCGAAGTCGACTAATCCCAAGTGGCCGATACCGGCCGCGGCCAGATACAGCGCCGCGGGCGATCCCAACCCTCCCGCTCCCACCAGCAGTACGCGTGCGCCTTTGAGCCGGCGTTGCCCCTCGATCCCGACGTCGGGCAGGATCACATGCCGGCTGTAGCGCAGCACCTCATCGCGAGTGAGATCCGGTGTTGCAATGTCCGCTACGGCCATGGTCAGCCTCCCGCCACCGCAGGGACGATGGTGACTTCGTCGCCATCGCGCACGGTCGCCGCGAAGCCGCCGGCGAACCGAATGTCTTCGTCATTCAAGTAATACGTGACGAACGGATACGGATTCCCAGCGTCGTCGGTGAGGCGGGAGCGGAGGGCCGGATACCGGCCCGTCACGTCGCTCACTGCCGCGCCGAGCGTGGCGCCGCCAGCTTCGAGTGTCCGCTGGCCGTTGGCCAGCTTGGCCAGCACGTTGGGGAGATTGATCGTGATTGCCATGTCAGTGTTGAAAGATAGAGGGTGGGCAGGTGGCTTTATTGGGCGTCGACGAGGGCCGCGACTTCACGCAGCCTGGGCGCGATCACCGGGGCCTCGGGGAGCTCGCCCGCGAGTGCCTCGACCGTCTTGAGGCCGTTGCCCGTGATGCACAGGACGACCTCATCGGACGGGGTTAAGTGACCGGTGCGAGCCAACTCGAGCGCGGCGGCGACGGTGGTGCCGCCGGCCGTCTCGGTGAAGATCCCGGTCGTTTCAGCGAGCAGTCGGATCCCGCGGACGATGGCGGCATCGTCGACAAAGGCCCCCCACCCGCCGGTCTCGCGCATGGCGCGCGCGGCCGAGTTGCCGTCGGCTGGGTTGCCGATCGCGATGGAGCGGGCGATGGTGCGCGGGTGCTCGGGGACGAGCGTCGCACCCTCGCCGGCGTGTAGGAGGCGCACGATCGGCGCGCACCCCTCGGCTTGCGCGCCATAGAGGCGGGGCGACGTGCCTGTGATGAGCCCGGCCTCGGCGAACTCGCGGAACCCTTTGCGCAACTTGGTGACGAGCGAGCCACCGGCCATTGGCGCGATGACCGCGGTCGGCACGCGCCAGCCCAGTTGTTCGGCGATCTCGAACGCCATCGTCTTGGAGCCTTCGCCGTAGTAGCCGCGGAGGTTGACGTTCACGATGCCCCAGCCAAACCGGTCGGCCACTTGCGCGCAGAGGCGGTTCACGTCGTCGTACGTGCCGCGGACCCGCACGAGGTGTGGGCCGTAGACGAGCGTGCCGACGATCTTGCCCAGCTCGAGATCATCCGGGACGAAAATCCACGCTGGCAAGCCCGCGCGCGCGGCGTGCGCCGCGACGGCGTTGGCTAGGTTGCCGGTGGACGCGCAGCCGATCGTGTCCAAGCCAAACGCCACCGCGGCGTTGATGGCGGTGGCGACCACGCGGTCCTTGAACGAGAGGGTCGGGTGCGACACCGCGTCGTTCTTGATCCAGGCGCAGTCGACGCCGATGGCGCGGGCCAGCGCCGGGGACTCGACCAGCGGTGTGAATCCCGTGTCGAGCGAGTGCACGGGTTGCCCGGCGAACGGGAGCCACTCGCGGTAGCGCCAGAGCGAGGGCTCGCGGGCGCCGATGATGGCCCGGTCGGGGAGCAACCGGGGGCCGGTGGCGTCATACCACGGCTCGAGGGGGCCGAGGCACTCGCCGCAGATCGCCTCGGGGGCCGGCTCGAAGGTGGTGCCGCAGTTCCGGCACCGTTGGGGAAGTGGGGCCAACGCCGCGGTTGCGACGTCGGGGTACGGAAGTGTTGCCGTCATGTGTCACGTGTCTCCCGCCTAACGGGCCCCACCGCTCGGGCGTCGGGAGACAAAAAAAACGCTCCCGGCGCCAAAAAGCCGCGGGAACGCGTAGGCTTTTTAGCAATTTATTTAACGTGGCTGCAATAGGCCGCAACTCACCACGGGTGAACGATTGTGGTCGAACCCTACACACACGCCGGCTCTGGCGCAAGGGGGTTACGTTGGTGAATGCCCGTTGACGCCGTGATCGGCCGGACGCCCATGGTGCGGCTCGAGCGCGTGGTCGAGCGCACGATGGGGCAGGTTTGGGCCAAGCTCGAGGGGCTCAACCCTGGGGGGTCGATCAAGGATCGGACCGCCTTTGGGATGGTCCGCGATGCGGAGGCGCGGCGGGTGTTGCAGCCCGGCGGGACGATCGTCGAGCCCACGTCGGGCAACACCGGAATCGGTCTTGCCCAGGTGGCGGCGGCGCGGGGCTACAAGCTGATACTCACCATGCCGGCGTCGATGAGCGAGGAGCGGTTGCGCACGCTGACCGCGTATGGAGCCGAGGTCGTGCTGACCGACCCTGAGCGCCGCATGTTGGCGGCCATCGAGGAGGCAGAGCGGATTCGGGATGCCACCGGGGCCTGGATGCCAAATCAGTTTACCAATCCCGCCAACCCACAGATCCATTACGAGACGACCGGTCCCGAGATCTGGGAACAGATGGAGGGGCGTGTCGACGCGTTCGTCTATGGCTCCGGCACGGGCGGGACGATCAGCGGGGTGGGGCGGTTCCTCAAGGAACGCCGGCCCGCGGTGCGCATTATTGCGGTCGAGCCGGGACGGTCGCCGGTGCTCTCGGGCGGGGAGCGTGGGCAGCATCAGTTCCAGGGGATGGGGCCCGGGTTCGTGCCGGAGAACTTTGACCGGGCGGTGGTCGACCGGGTCGTGTTGGCGTGGGAAGAGGACGCGTTTCCGCTCGTGCGGCGGCTGGCGCGCGAGGAAGGGCTCTTCGTGGGGATGTCGAGCGGCGCCATTGTATGGGCGGCGATGAAAGTCGCGCGCGAATTGGGGCCGTCGTCGCGCGTGGCGTGCATCACGCCGGATTCGGGCGCGCGGTATCTCACCACCGTGCTGTTCGCGCCGCCCGCGGTCGATTGAGCGAGCCTCGGTCGGGCGCCTCCAGAGTCCCCGCGCTCGACGGCGTGCGGGGCGTTGCCATCCTCGCGGTGCTCGTCTTCCACGGCGTGCTGTACGCCACGCAGCTGGGCCCGGACGCGCCGACCGCGATCCACGCGGCTGACGGCTTGGCCCTGCTCGGACGCAACGGGGTCACGCTGTTCTTCATTCTCTCGGGGTACCTGATCACCGGGATCTTGATGGACAGCGCGTCCGCGACGACGGGCGAGTACTATGGCCGCTTCTACGCGCGCCGCGCGCGACGGATCCTGCCGACGTACCTGTTCACGCTCATCGTGTGCCTGGTCGTGCTCCCGCTAGTCTTTCCCGAGCGGCCGCAGTTTGCCGTACCGCCAGGGAGCGCCGTGTGGGCCCTCACGTTTCTGTCGAACGTCGCGCTCGGTCGCTGGGGATGGACGGCGATGCCGATGGTCCTTGGTCCGCTCTGGTCACTGTCGGTCGAGGAACAGTTCTATCTGTTCTGGCCCTGGCTGCTCCGTCGGCGTCCCGGGGTGTCGATTCTCGGACTCTGCGCCGCGGCGGTGGTCATCAGCGTCGCCACACGCGTGGTGTGCATCCTCTACGCGCCGCCGTCATGGTTGTGGGAGCTGTCGACGCCGGCCTGTATCGATGGCCTGGCCGCTGGCGCGGTGGTCGCCGTCATGATGCGCGATCCGGTGATGCGCACGCGGCTGACGGCGTGGGCGGTACCGGCGGGGCTCGCGTGCTTTGCGCTCTGGTTGGTGTGTCCGTTCTTTGGCCGTCACTCCGCGCCCGGGGTCCTGGCCTCCGCGCTGCGGCAGACCGCGCTCGTGGGCGCGTTCGCCGCATGGCTGGCGAGGGTTCTGACCGCGCCGTCCAGCGCCTCGGCGCGCGTGCTCTCGACGCCGCCGCTTCGGTTTTTTGGCAAGTACAGCTACGCCATGTACCTGTTCAATCAACCGGTGATCTTCGTCTGGTTCACGACGCCGGCGTTGGTGACACTCACCGCGCGGATGGGTGGCAGCGGACCGTACGCGGTGTTCATCTGCCTGGTCCTGACCATCGTGTTGACCAGCGCGGCGGCCGTGGTCAATTGGTACGCCTACGAGCGGCGTGCCCTCACGACACCTTTCGCGTTTTCTTTTTCAGAAAGTCCATCAAGATGAACTGGCCGAGCGTCATGGTGTTGGTGAAGTAGGCCTTGCCGCGCGAGATCTCGGAGACGCGTTTCACGAATTCGACCAGGGCGCGGTCGCGGGCGAGCATGAAGGTGTTGATCATGATCCCCGCTTTGCGGCAGGCGGCAACTTCCTTCAGCGTGTGGGCGATGACCGTGGCGTCCAGGCCCATCGAGTTCTTGTAGATCTGACCGTTGGGCATCGTGAGGGCGCTGGGCTTGCCGTCGGTGATCATGACGATCTGCCGCATGTCCTTTTTCTGACCCAGGAGCAGGCGACGGGCGAGCTTGAAGCCCTCGGCCGTGTTGGTGTGATAGGGCCCGACCTGGGCGTGGGCCAACCGAGCCAGCGGGATCTCCTCGGCCGAGTCGTGGAAGAGGATCACCTTGATCGAGTCGCCGGGGAACTGGGTGCGAATGAGATGCGTGAGGGCCAGGGCGACTTTCTTGGCGGGGGTGAAGCGGTCCTCGCCGTAGAGGATCATCGAGTGCGACGTGTCGAGCATGAGGACCGTCGCGCACGAGGATCGGTACTCGGCTTGGCGGACCATGAGGTCGCCGTAGTCGAGATCGAGGGGCACGGAGATCTCGCCGGTGCGGGCGAGGGAACGCTTGAGCGTTTCGTTGACGTCCAGGTTCAGGACGTCGCCAAACTCATACTGCTTGCTGAAGCCATCGGCCTCGATGCCGGTCGCGAGGTACGGCGTGTCGTGGCTGCCAAAGCTCGACTTGCCGAGCGAGCCGAGAATACCGCGGAGCGTCTTATAGCCGAGAAAGTCTATCCCCTTCTCGGTGAGGTTGAACTGGACGTCCTTGGAGGCCGCGTGCGCGAGGCCGCCCTTGCCCGTGACCGGCTGCTGTGAGCCCGGCATCTGGGGCGGCGCGTCGATTCGGAGGTAGCCCTCGGCGGCCAGGCGTTGGACCAGCTCATCGAGTAGCTGGGCGAGCTTGGCCTGCGACTCGTCGTCCCCATCGCCGCGGAGCGCCTCGAGCATCTCCGGCGTGAATTGGCCGCTCTCGATGAGGGCATTCAGGATCGCCTCGCGGAGGGCGTCCATCGACCGGTCTTCCTCGCCGCCAAAGTCGCCCCAGTACGGGCTCGACTGTTTGCCGCCGGCGAACCCCGATTGCAACAAGAAGTCGGCGAGCTTGTCGAGGAGCGCTTGCAGATCGACGGCGTCGGCCGATTCGGGGCTGAACTTCTGGTAGGTATGGAAGCGCATGAGAGCGGGGGCTAGGGACACCGGAGTATAATCCCCTCCGATGGCACATACCCTCGAGAGCGTCAACCCGTTCCGGACGTTGGTCCGGCACAGGAATTTTCGGCTCTTCTGGATCGGGCAGACGCTGTCATTGATGGGCACGTGGATGCAGACCATGGCCCAGGGGTGGTTGGCGCTTCAGCTGTCGAATAGCGCGTTTCTGGTGGGATTGGTGAGCTCGATCGGGTCACTGCCCATCCTCGTGCTGTCGCTGCCCGCGGGCGTGCTGGCCGACCGGGTGAGCAAGCTCCGGTTGGTCACGATCTGTCAGGCGCTCCTCCTCTGCGAGGCCGCGGCGTTGTGGGGGCTCACGTGGACGCATCGGATCACGATTGCGTGGCTGCTCGTGTTGGCGGCGGTGAACGGGATCGCGAGCGCGTTTGAGATTCCGTCGCGGCAGGCGCTCATGATCGAGCTCGTGGGGCGTGACGATCTCCACGATGCGATCGCGCTCAACTCCAGTGGGTTCAACCTGGCGCGGATCATCGGGCCGGCTATTGGGGCGTTTGTGATCGCGACGGCGGGCATTGCCTGGTGCTTTGGGGTCAATGCCCTGAGCTACCTGGCGGTGCTCGTGGGGCTCGCGATGATCCGGCTGCCGGCGCGGGACACGCCGGTCGACGACGCGTCGCCCTTCGAAGGACTCAAGGAAGGGCTTCGCTACATGGACGGGACGCGCGAGATATCGGTGCTGATGCGGCTCATCACCGTCTATGCGGTGTGCGGGATCCCGTATCTCACGCTCATGCCGGTGGTGGCGCGTGATCTCCTGGGGACGGGCGCCGGTGGGTATGGGGTGCTGCTGGCCTGCGTTGGGATTGGTGGACTGACGGGCGCGTTATTTCTCGCGGCCGTGGGGCAGCGGTTTCGCCGCGGGCAGTTGCTCATGATCTCGAGCTATGGGTTTGCAGGGTTGCTCATCGTGTTTTCGCTCACGCGGTCGGAGTGGTTGGCGCGGGTGCTCCTGCTGGCGTTGGGGTGCATGATGATCATGAATGGCGCCTTGTCGAACGGCATGTTGCAGGCAATCGTGCCGGACGCGTTGCGCGGGCGGGTGTTGGCGGCGTACTCGCTCGTCGTCGTCGGGCTGGCGCAGGTGGTCGGCTCGTTTGTGAGCGGCGCGGTGGCGCATGCCGTCGGTGTCGATTGGGCCATCGGGGCGGGAGGGGCGATCATGCTGGCGTACGCGTTGTTTGCGTTTCGGCGGTATCCGGAGATGCGGGAGTTGTGATACGGGAGGTAGCGCGTAAGGCGCTGCATCTCTTGTTCGCCGCCGTGCCTCTCTCCTTGGCCGGCGGTATCGCGCGTGGGCCGGTGATCGCGGCGCTGGCGGTCCTGCTGGCGGTTGCGGTGGCACTCGAAGTGGCGCGCGCGCGGTCACCGGCCGTTGCACGCGTGTTCACGCGGACCGTCGGTGCACTCCTGCGTGAACATGAGGGACCTGCTCAGAACATGCGGTGGACAGGGGCCACGTGGCTCATCGGCGTGTCATTGGTCGCGGTCGGGTTGCTACCGCGAGCCGATGCCGTCGCCGTCACGTGGGCCGTCACCGTCGGTGACGCCAGTGCCGCGCTCGTCGGCATGACACTTGGCGGGCGGCTTGTGCCGCGACGATCCGATAAATCGGTCGAGGGCAGTATGGCCTGCTTTGTGGCGACACTGGCGGGGGCGTACGGCTTGGCTGGTCTGAGTCTGTCGCTTGCGCTGTTGGTCAGTGCCGCCGCGACCCTGGCCGAGTGGCCGCGGTCGGTGATCGACGACAACGTGCGGGTCGGAGCGGCGACCGCCGCCGTCCTCGTCCTCGCGTCGATGTTCATGACCGGCAAGTAAGCCGGCAAAAAACACATCGCTGTCAGAGTGTGGCCAACTCGTGCTCGGCTTGCGTGACCATCGGACGGAGTGCGGGATCGCAGTCGTGCCACAGCGCGAGAAAGGCGCGGTAGTGGGCGGCGGCCTCGGCGTGGTGGCCGGCGCGGACGGCGAGGCGTGCGCGGGCGAGGTATGACGGTGCGAGGTAGATCACGTCGTCCGGGGCACTGGCGTCGAAGGAGGCGTACCACCGCACGGCGGCCGAGTCGTCGCCCGCGGTCGCTAGTGCCTGTGCGTGGCGGAAGCGTTCGCGCGACGCGGAGCGGAACGGCGAGCCGATGAACCACTCGTAGTACTCGGTGATTCGCGGCTCGCTGGCCGTCGGCGCGCGCCCTACCGCCAGGGACGCATCATCGGCGATAGCCGCCGCGAGCCGCTCGACGATCGCGGGATAGGTCGCCGCGCCCGGGAGGGTGGGCATGGTCTGCGCGACGTGCGCGGCGGCGACGGTGTCGCCAAGCGCGACGTCGAGCAGGCCGATGAGATAGGCCTGGATGACCGCGTGCAGCCCGTTATGGCCGCTGAACGCCGTTGACCCGATGGTGGTGACGTCCGGTGTGGCCGCCGCGTTCCAGGCGCCGAGCCTCGCACGCACCATGCGCGCGCGGACCGTGTCGGCCGGGCGATACGGCAGCGTGGCGAGCAGCCCGCGATACTCGAGCGACCAGGCCGTCGACACGGGCGCGATCCGGTCGACCATGGCGTCCGCGTGGGCGAGCCGGCCGTGCATCGCCTCGAACGCCGCCAGCATCGCCATCCCCCGCGCGCGCACTTCGCTCGGCCGCGCCGGATCGGTGTCCACCGCGAACGCGGCGCCCGCGGCGTCGAACCGGTGCGCGAACAGTGTGAGTGACCACCCCGTCAGCTCGGCCGCGAAGTCCTCGGCGTGCGCCAACTCGCGGAGGACCACGGCGAACGCGCTCGAATCGCCGTCGATGACCGCACGCAGCGCGCTGAGCTCGAGTGAGCGGCCCCCCGCTGGCGCGCTCGCCAGCGCGCGCGAAACGAGTGAGTCCGTCGCCGCCCGCCGACCCTCGTGCGCGGCGATCCGCGCCAGATGGACCAGCGCGGCCTCGGACGTCGGGTCGAGCGCCAGCACCCGGCGAAACGGGGGCTCGGCGTCGGCGATCGGCCGGCCGGCGACCGGCGCGAAGTGAAAGAGGATCTCGCCAAGCTGCCACCACGCTTCGTAGTCATCGGGATACGTGGCCAGAATCGACCGCAGCATCGACTCGGACCGCATGTCGCCGCGCCGCTCGGCATCAACCGCGGCGAGGAGCTCACGGTCGTGCGACGAGAGGCGATCGCTGTGTCGCACCGCTTGTTCCGCCGCCCGGATGGCTTCGCTCGCGTGCGTCTGCCATTCCTCGGCGATGCTCAAACGATAGTACGCGAGCCCGAACGCCGTGTCGGCGCTGATGGCGCGATGGAGGGCATCGACCGCCAGGTCGAACTGATTGGCCCGGATCGCCGTCTCGCCCTCGAGGTATGCCTTGAGCGCCGGGAGCGAGGGCGTCGTCACGGACGCGAGCTGGGTGATGCGGGCGCTCGGGCCCCGCGCCCGGCCGGCCATCAGCTGCGCGCCGACGCGGTCGACCAGTCCGAACACGTCGCTGGTGTCGCCGTCGGCCGTCGCGCGCGCCAGCGCTCGACTCGACATCCCGTCGTATAACGTGGCGCCCAGGCGGAGCTTGCCGCCGACATCGACGACTGTCCCGAGCACGAAGAGCCCCGCGCCGAGTTGCCGCGCGATCCGTCGCGCGCCGTCGACGTCGATCATCCCTGGTGCGGCCGGGGTCACCGCGGCCAAAACGGCCCGGGGATCGACGCTGTGCAAATCGCCGGCGCCGTCGAGGGTCGTGCTCAGGAGGTCGACCATCCCCGCGCCCAGGTACGCGATGCCGACCGGGCCGCTCGGCGCGAACGGCAACACGGCGACCGTCGATGCCGACAGGCGATCGACGGGTCTCCTCCCTGCATGCCAGGCCCACAATCCGGCGGCGAGCATCGCGGCGACGATGACGACGCCGGCGACGACGGCCGTCGTGCGGCGCCGGCGAACCGGTGAGGCAGGTTGGTCGACCGCGCCGAGGGCTTGGCGAAACAACGCGCCGGTGGCCGGCCGGCCGGCGGGGTCTTTGCACAACGCACGGTCGATCGCGTCGGCGACCGCGCCCGGCGTCTCCGGGCGGAGGGTGCGGACCGGCGGCGGACGCTCGGTCAGATGTGCGGCGAGCGCGGCGCGCGCCGGGTGATGACTGAACGGCGCCTCGCCAACGAGCATCTCGTAGCCGACGATGGCGAGGGCGTATACGTCAGTCCGCGCGTCGACGCCGGTCTCGCCAACCAATTGCTCCGGCGCCATGTATCCGGGCGTGCCGATGCTCATCCCCGTCCCGGTGAGGCGCTCGCCGGCCGGGCGCCCGTCATCGCTGGCGAGGGCGCGGGCGATGCCAAAGTCGGCGAGCACCGCGTGGTCGGCCTCGAGCAGGATGTTCTCAGGCTTCACGTCGCGGTGGACGATCCCACGCGCATGGGCATAGGCGAGCGCGTCGGCGATCTCGCTCAGGATCCGCACCGCATCGGCCATGCCGAGCCGCCCCTCGCGGCGGAGCCGGTCGCGGAGCGACTCGCCGGGAACATAGGGCATGACGTAGAACAGGAGTCCGCCGCGACTCCCCGCGCTCAGGATCGGCAGGACGTGCGGATGCTGTAGATGCGCCGCCACCGACATCTCGCGCTGGAACCGCGCCGCGCTGACCTCGCTCGCGAACTCCGGCGGCAACACCTTGACCACGACCTGCCGCGCGAGCGAGCGCTCCGTCGCGATGAAGAGACGGCTCATCCCGCCGGCGGGGAGCTCCCGTTCGATCTGGAACGCGTCGCCGAGCGCCGCCTGAAGCTGCTCCCGGAGTGAATCTGGCATCCCTCCCGAATGTACACGCCGTCGCGGGCTCCGCTACGGCTGCTAGAAGCAGTCGCTAGAGCCGCTCCCGCGCCGCCTGCGCCACCGCGCTCGCTGCGAGCTCGACACCGAGCCAGTCGGTGTTCAGGCACAGGTGATAGTGCTCGACGGCGCGCCAGTCTCGATGATAGACGCGGAGCATGGCTTGTTCGCGGGCGCGGTTGGTGTCGTAGACTTTGCGGGCGGCGTCGGCGAAGGTCAGGTCGTCGCGGGACATGACGCGGCGGATCAGGGCGTCGCGGGGGGCGTAGCAGAAGACGTGGAGGGCGTCGGGGCGGCCCGCAAAGACTGCGGCGGCGCCGCGGCCGACGATGACGACGGGGCCCTGGGCGGCGACTTCGTTCATCACTTTGCGGGCGATGGCGAGCATGCGTTCGACTGGGGGGGTGACGTACTCGCCGCCCATCGGACGGACCTCAGGGGCGCTCATCGCCAAGGCGTCGGCGACGCGGGCGGCGAGGGAGGGGGAGCGTTCTTCGCGAAAGCGGACTTCTTCGACGGTAAGGCCGAGTTGGGCGGCGACGCGGTCGGCGAGGGCGTCATCTAATAGGGTCCAGCCGAGTAGGGCGGCGGCGCGGGCGGCGACGTCAGAGCCGCCCGCGCCGAAGAGCCGGGTGATCGTCACCACGGGCATACGTGATTAGTAGCTGACGGGGCGTGACCGCAGGTGCTCGACGATCTCGAATCCAAGCGCGTCCCAGGCGCTGTTGGCGTCGTCGCTCGTGGCGACGCTGTGCAGACGGAACTCCTCGAGGCCGGCGTCGCGGGCCCAGGCTTCGGCGTGTTCCATGAGGGCCCGCAGCACGCCGCTCTGGCGGGCCTCAGGGAGGACGTAGACCGAGGAGACATAGGCATACTGCGCCGGCAGGAGCAGCGGGGAGCCGCCGGAGTCGACGCAGCGGAGGATCCCCACGACCTGGCCGCCGCGCTCGGCCAGGAAGGTCACCTCGCTCGGCGAGTCGAGTTGTTGCGCGAACAGGCGCCGGGCGCGCGTGGTGACGTCGTGGCGCAGGCGCCGATAGATCGGGTTCGTCGCGTGCTCGCGCAGCAACGCCACGCGCAGCGCCACGACCGTGTCGAGATCCTTGACCGTCGCGGCGCGCACCGTCACCGGCGCACTGCGGGTACCCGTCATGACACCAGTGGCATCAGGCTGAGAGGCCGCCGCCGCCGAACATGTCCTGCCCCGGACGCCGGCGCTGCTCCTGCACCGCGCGGCCGTACTGGCCCGTGTCGGATCGCGAGATCTTGCGACGCGCGACGAGCGCCTCGAGCACGAGCTCGCAGGCCGACGTCGCCAGCGCCTGGTCGCCTTTGGGCGAGAGCCCGGTGTCGCGGACGACACGCAGGAGTCCCGGCACGCTCTCGAACCCCTTGTAGATCGCCGGCGTCGACACATCGTCGGACACCTGCAGGGCTCCGCCGGCGTCAAACCACATGACGACTTCGTCGGTGTTCACGCCCCCCGCCCGTTCCTTGAACGTCGCGTCCGAGGCCCGTCGAATGAGCTCGCGCGCGATCGCATGCCCGCCGATCAACTCACCCTCGTATTCCAACTCGATCTTGCCCGTGATGGCCGGCAACGCCGAGTAGATGTCGGCGATCCGCGGCACGACCTCGGTCTCCTCAGTCTGGATCGCCCGACGCTCGGCGTTGGAGATCACGTTCTCGAGGACCGTGATCGGCATCCGCTGCGAGACGCCTGACCGGCGATCGATGCGCTTGTCCGTCCGCGCCTCGAACGCCACGCGCTCGATGACCTCGGCGATGAAGTCGGGGACTCGTACACGATGCGCGCTGTCGGCGCGCCCGGTCCAGGCTTCCTGCGCCGTGATCGCCATCCCCAGCTCGACGGTCTCGGGATAGTGGGTCACGATCTCGCTCCCGATGCGATCCTTGAGCGGCGTGATGATCTTGCCACGGGCGGTGTAGTCCTCGGGGTTCGCCGTGAAGCACAGCTCCACGTCGAGCGACAGACGCACCGGATAGCCTTTGATCTGGACGTCGCCTTCCTGCATGATGTTGAACAGGCCGACCTGCACCTTGCCAGCCAGGTCAGGGAGCTCGTTCAGGGCGAAGATCGCGCGGTTGGCCCGCGGCAGCATGCCGTAATGGATCGTCAGCTCATCGGAGAGTATATGCCCGCCCCGCGCCGCCTTGATCGGGTCGACGTCGCCGATGATGTCGGCGATGGTGACATCGGGCGTGGCCAACTTCTCGACATACCGCGAGGACCGATCCAGCCACGCGATCGGCGTGTCCTCCCCCGCCTCGGCGAGCAGGAGCCGCGCGTACTTGGAGATCGGCGCGAACGGGTTGTCATTGACCTCGCTCCCGGCCACGATCGGCAGGGCATCGTCGAGCAACGTGGTCAACGCGCGCAGGATACGCGACTTGGCCTGGCCTCTGAGCCCAAGCAGGATGAAGTTGTGCCGCGAGAGGACGGCGTTGACGATCTGCGGCATGACCGTCTCGTCATAGCCGATCACCCCGGGGAACAGGGAGCCACCGCAGGCGAGCCGGGCGAGCAGGTTCTGACGGAGCTCGTCCTTGACGGACCGGCGCGCCCGCTCGGGAGACCCAAACGGCGACTCTCGCAGCGCGCCCAGCGTTTCGGGCAGTGCAGACAAAGGCCAACTCCAAAACGAAAGGTTTTGCTTTAAAACATCTTCCACACAACCCTTTTAGAACACCCTAGACATCAGGGAAGTTCGAGACGTCGACGAGATTGTCGTAGAAAACGGGCGCGTGCCCGAGATCGGTCTCGTGTTGCGACGTCGTCGCGTTCACGCTCTGCCCGTCCGACGCCAGCTTGCCCCACCAGATCGACGGCGCCCACACGACCCCGGGACGCACGGCCTCGCCCACCCGCGCCACGGCCGTGAACTCGCCGCGATCGTTGTGCACGACCACGCGCGCCCCGTCGACGATGGCGCGCGGCTCGGCGTCGATCGTGTGCAAATGACATTCCGGTTCGGCACGCCAGGTCAGCGACGGGACGTTCACGAACGTTGAATTCAAGAACTGATGGCGCGGACTGGAGATGAGCGTCAAGGGATAGCGCGCCGCCAATTCCGGCGCCGTCTCAGGCGACTCCATCGGCGGCGTGTACGTTGGCAGCGGGTCGATGCCCTGGGCGGCCAGGCGCGCCGAGTAGAACTCGCACTTGCCCGACGGCGTGGGAAAACCGCCCTCGGCAAACGGCAGGTGCGGTCGCGGCAGGTTGAGCCGAACCCATCCATGCTCGAGGAGTGCGTCCATGGTCACTCCCTGCATGCGCGCCCGCTTCCCGGCCGCGCCTTTGAGGGCCTGGCCGATGATCGTGAGGTCATCGTCACGGAGCGCCGGCTCGGTGAGTCCCATGCGTGCCGCAATCAGTCGGAAGATCTCGCTGTTGGGCTTGCATTCGCCCATCGGGTCGATCGCTGGCCGGTTGAGGCTGGCGTAGAGGTGGCCATACGCAAGATGAACGTCCCAGTGCTCCAATTGTGTCGTGGCCGGCAGTACGATATCCGCGTAGTCGACCGTGTCCGTAGGGAATTGCTCGATGACGACGGTAAAGAGGTCCTCGCGCTTGAGGCCGGCAAGCACCGCGTTGCGGTCGGGCGCCACCGAGGCGGGGTTGCTGTTGTAAACGACGAGCGCGCGCACGGGCGGTCCACCGACGCCTGCATCGGGCTCAGCCAACGCTTGGCCGAGCCGGATCATGTTGATCGTGCGGACACGGCCGGGCGCCAGATCGGGGCGTTCGAGCGACGCCGTGTCAAATCCAAATGTCCCGCTCGTCGAGAGCTGGACGCCCCCACCGGGCCGGCGCCAGTGGCCCGCTACGGCCGGCAGACAGGCAATGGTCCGGACGGCCATGCCGCCCCCGTAGTGGCGCTGGAGGCCGTAGTTGACGCGCAGGAAGGCAGCCTGGGCCTGGCCATAGCGGCGGCCGAGGGAGACGACCTGCTCGACGTCGAGTCCGGTGATTGTCGCGACGCGCTCGGGCGGATAATCGCGGACGCGCTCGCGGAGGGCGTCCGCGCCCAGGGTGTACTGGGCGAGATAGTCGGCATCCTCGAGCCCTTCGGTGAACATCACGTGCATCATCCCGAGGGCGAGCGCCGCGTCGGTGCCGGGGCGAATGGCGATCCACTCGTCGCTCTGCGCGGCGGTGCGGGTGCGCAGGGGATCAATGCAGACGACGCGTGCGCCGTTGTCGCGCGCGCGTGTGATGTAGGGCCAGAGATGGGGGTTCGAGGAAAGCGTATTGGTGCCCCACAGCAGGATGAAATCGCTGTGCGGGACCCCTTCGGAATCGACCCCAATACTGGCCCCGACGGTCATTCGCATGCCTTCGGCCCCCGCCGCGGCGCAGATCGTGCGGTCTAGGAGCGATGCGCCGAGTGCGTGGAAGAATCGCCTATCCATGGAGGAACCCTGCACGAGTCCCATCGTCCCGCAATACGAGTATGGCAGAATCGCTTGGGGGCCATCGGGCGAGTCCCGAATGGCGGTCAAGCGGTCAGCGATCTCGCCGAGCGCGTCATCCCACGAGATAGGCGCAAACCGACCGGAGCCTTTAACGCCAGTACGGCGCAGAGGTTGCATCAACCGGTCAGGGTGGTACGTGCGCTCGAGGTAGCGGTTGACTTTGGCGCACAAAAACCCGGCCGTGAACGGATGGTCCGGGTCGCCGGCGATGCGCACGGCGCGCCCGCTCTCCACGGTAACGAGCGTCGCACAGGTGTCTGGACAATCGTGCGGGCATGCCCCGCGGACGACGGGCATAGCGCAAACTATCGTGGGCGGCTGGCTTTAAACAGGGCAGCATGTTGGGATTCCGACACTTGGACCCAGCGAACTGGTCTTGACACGACGCATGTGGTGCGTAACTTCCCCCCGACTCCGAGCATTGCCTCGACCCCCTGATCAGGAGAATTGTCAATGAAGCGCCTGGCCCTTGTCGCTGCCGTGCTCGCGCTTGCCGCGTGTAAGCCGAAGGACAGTGGCACCCCTGCGAGTGATTCGACGGCGACGAGCACCGCGCCTGCGATGGCCCCGGCACCTGCCGATACGGGCATGAAGGGCGGTGCCATGAAGGATACGTCCATGAAAGGCATGGCCCCCGATACCGGTATGAAAGGCATGGCCGATACCGGCATGAAGGGCAAGAAAGCGAAGAAGCCGTAAGCGCGGTCGCGCGTCGTACGGAGGCCCCGCGAGCTTAGGCTCGCGGGGCCTCTGTGCTTTCTCCGAGTGCGTCGGTGAGCGCCGAGACGCGTGCGCGGAGCGTATCGTCCGTGATGATCGGTCGCGCGTTGGTGACATCCAGCGCGTGATCGAGCGCGACCCACGAGACGCAACCGCGGTAGCGTGGGACGTCGGGGACATCCACCGTGGTCGGAAGCGCGGACAGGCGGAGCGCCATCACGTGCACGCCCGGGTTGTTGCGGTAGTGAAAGCGGGATTCGATGGCGGCGCGCGTGAGGCCGACCTGGAACTCTATGCGCAGCAACCGATCGAGATCGGTCACCCACCATGTCGCGGCGACGTCGGCGACGTAGCGAAATCGCACGGTCCCCGGCGACGGGTCGGCAAGGGAAAGTCGTGGGATGAAGCGCGACGCCAGCTCGGCGGGCTTTTCGTGGAAGTACGTCGGGTAGAGAAGGAACCGCTCGTGGCGCACGGCGAAGCCCGCACGTTGTTCGCGGATCCCGCCTTTCCTGACCATGGCGATCAGGTCACCGCGGCCCATCGCATCGACGAGCACCGCCCATTCCTTGAGGGCGGTGCGTTCTTCGATACTCACACGCCGGGGAATGGGAGCGACGTGACGGTCACTGGCGTCTCGCCCGCCAGGATGGTCGCGCCGATTTCTACCTCGCGACGGAGCATGGCGAGCGCGATGGCGCCCAAGCGAGGCGACCGGACCGTGGAGCGCACGTCGCCGACGGCCTTGCCGGCGTGGTCCATGAGCGCCGTCACCGGGGGGTGGGCGTCGTCGGCCATACGGATGCCGCGCAGGTGGCGGTTCACGTGGCCCCGGAAATGAATCCGCGCGACGGTCTCCTGGCCGGTATAGCAGCCCTTGGTGTACGAGATCGCGCCGAACTCGTCGAAGCCCGCTTCCTGCGGGATCGTCGTCTCGTCGATATCGATGCCCCACTCGGGGCGTCCGGCTTCGACGCGGGCGACATCCCACACGGCCGTGCTGCCGGCGACGGCGCCAGCGGCGAGAAGGCGTTGCCAGAGGGCATCGCGTTCGGTTGCGGGGGCGAGCACGGCGAAGCCATCGAGGCCGAGCGTCGGGACGCGGGTGACGATGCCTCCCGTCGCGGCGAGGTGCGCGTGGGGGGCGAGCGCGGAGAGGGCGTCGGGCGTCAGTCCGAGGGCCTGGGCGACGATGGCGGCGGCGCGGATGCCGTAGGCGCCGACATCAGTGGTGGTTGCGGACTCGTCGGTGTAGGCCGCGACGCGGGGGTTGACGTACTTCCGAATGGTCTCGGCGAAGCCTGCCGCAGCCCGCGACGGGACGTCGATCACCAGGCCGTCGGCGACGCGGTAGATCGTCACGTCGGCAATGATCTTTCCCTTGGGCGTGAGCAAGGCCGCGTACTGGCCCTGGCCTGAGGCCAGGGCGAGCACGTCGTTGGTCACGAGCCCGGTGAGCGTCTCGGCTGCTTTGGTGCCTGCGAGTCGCCACCTGGCCCTGTGGCTCCGGTCGATGGCGACTGCGCCCGTCCGGAGTGCGGCGTACTCGGCTTCTGCCGCGGACCCTATGACTTGTACTGCCTCGAGCATGTCTAAAGGTTACCGGGCGGCATAGGACGCGTCGAGTAGGTCGATCGGATGGACGGACCGCGTGGCGCGGCCGGCGTGCCTAAGGCCGGCGCCGATCTGCATGAGACAGCCCGGATTGCCAGTTGCGACCAGTGTGGCGCCCGATTGGGCGATTGCCGCGAGCTTGGGGGTGAGCACGGTGTCCGAGATGTCTGGCTGGACCAAGTTGTAGATGCCGGCGCTGCCGCAGCACTGGTCGGAGTCGGTGAGTGGCACGAGCGGGAGGCCGGGGATCGCGGCGAGTACCGCCAGTGGGGGGGCGGTGATTCGTTGCGCGTGCTGCAGGTGGCACGGGGCGTCGTAGGTCACTGGGCCTGTCAGGCCGGGCAGCGGGGCCCCGGAGACCGGGCCTGCGGCCGCGAGTAGCTCGCTCACGTCGCGCGTGCGGGCCGAGACGGCAGCGGCCCGGGCGGCCCAGGCGGGGTCGTCGTGGAGCAGGTGGCCGTACTCCTTGATCATCGCGCCGCAGCCGGCGGCGTTGACGGCGATGGGCGCGGAGCCGGCGCGTTCGAAGGCTACGATGTTTCGCTTCGCAAGCGCTCGGGCCGTCGGCGCGTCGCCGGCGTGGGCGTGAAGGGCGCCACAGCAGCCTTGCGGCTCGGCGGGGGTCATGCGGTAGCCGTTGACGGTCAGGGTGCGGGCGGTGGCCTCGTTGGTGGGGCCCAAGAGGCCGTCCATCACGCAGCCCCGCAGGAGCGTCACCGGGCCGCGGTCGGGGCCCGCGGCGACGGCCTGGTAGGGTCGTCGTGGCAGGGCGGGCTCGGTGGACGCCAGCATGGCCGCGGCGAATCCCAGGCGGCCGGGGATTCGTGCGAACAGCGCGGGCAGGCCAGTGGCCCGAGCCACTCTGGCCAGAACGAGTGCTGGGCGCAGGAGCCACGGTGTAGCGAACACCTTGAGTATCACGCGGGCGACGAGTGGGATCGGGCGACTCGTCACCAGCGTAGCTCGGGTGGCCTCCAAGAGCTGCCCGTAGGGAACCCCCGAGGGACAGGCGGTCTCACAGGCGCGGCAGCCGAGGCACTGGTCGATGTGCGTGCCGACAAGCGGGTCGTCAAGGGCGAGCGTGCCCTCGACGAGGCCCCGCATGAGGACGAGGCGGCCGCGCGGGCTGTCGTTCTCGTCGCCGAGCGCGAGGTAGGTCGGACATGCCTGCAGGCAGAAGCCGCAGTGCACGCAGGCATCGAGGCCGCTCTTGGCCTGCGCGAGCGGAGTGGTCATTCCTACAGAATCCCCGGGTTGAAAATGCCATGAGGATCAAAAGTTCTTTTGATATCGGATGAGAGGCGATCCCGCACCGGCGATGGGCCCCATGTGCTGAGGCGTTCGCCAATCACTGTTGCTCGCATCCCAAGAGAGGCTGGGTCGCTGCCGATGCAGCGGACGACGCCGCGCGAGGGGGTGGCGTGGGCGAGGACGTCGGGCGGGAGCGCTGACCAGAGCGCGGCAAACCGCGCCGGTTGCGTGGAGCATCGCCAGACAGACGCGCCGGGGGGCTCGATAGCGCGGAGAGAGTTCCAGATATGGCCAGGCACGCGCTCGCCGCCGAGTTCGAGGCGCTGGGCCTCGACGGAGGCAGCGTTGCCGGCCAGGCGGACCAACAACATATCCGCGTCGCCGAGGGAAAGACGACGGGCTGCCTGCGCGTTGAGCATCTCGACGGCGAGGGGCGCCACGGCGGCGCGGCGCACGTGGTCGAGTGCTGATGCCGGCAGGACATAGGTCTCGTCGAGGTCGGCCCGGGCGCGGAGGCGCACGGTGACCTCGGTGATCACGCCGAGGGTGCCCCAGGAGCCGACGAAGAGTCGAGTGAGATCAAAGCCCGCGACGTTCTTCACGACGCGACCGCCCCCGCGGACGACGCGGCCGTCGGCGACAACGGCCTCGACGCCGAGGACGGCGTCGCGGGGGAGGCCGAACGCGTGGGACATGGCGCCCGCCGAGGCGGTGGCGACGGTGGCACCGATGGTGCCCGCGTCGGTGCCGGGCGGGTCGAAGGTGAGCCACTGGCGTTGGGGGGCGGTCACCTCGGCGATCTCGGCGAGCGTCGTGCCCGCATAGGCCGTGAGGGTGAGGTCGCCCGGCTCGTATTCGATGATGCCGGCCAGGGGCTCGAGGGAGATGTGCTGCGTCGCGTCAACCGGGCGTCCGGCATCCATCCAGGTCCCGGCCCCCCGGATGCGGAGCGGCGCCTTGCAGCGCACCGCCTCGCGAATGTCGTCGACTGTCAATGCCGCGCCCATTCCCTGCACGAGTGAACGGGCACCACCTTGCCCGGATTGGCGCGGCGGTCGGGGTCGAAGACCGTGCGCACCGCGCACTGCGCCTCCAGCGACTCGGGCGAGAAAATCATGTCCATGTAGCGCAGCTTGTCGAGGCCGATGCCGTGCTCACCGGTGATCGTGCCGCCCGCGGCGATGCAGCAAGCCATGATCTCCCGCACGGCGCGCTCGACACGCTTGACCGTATCCGGGTCGCTGCCATCATGCGGCAGGTTCGGATGCAGATTCCCGTCGCCCGCGTGAAACACGTTGCATACGACCACGCCGTGCCGCTCGGCGATGGCGCGGATCTCAGCCAGGACGCGGGGGAGCGCTGTACGCGGAACGACCGCATCCTGCACGACCAGGTGCGACCCGAGCCGTCCCATGGCGCCAAACGCTTTCTTGCGTCCCTGCCAGAGCCGCGCCCGCTCAGCGGCGTCGGTGGCCACCCGCACCGTACGCGCGCCGTGCGCGCGACAGAGCTCAGCGACGGTCTCGGCGTCGGCGTCGATACCGGCCGCCAGCCCATCGAGCTCGGCGAGCAGGATCGCATCGGCGTCGACCGGGTACCCGGCGGCGTAGATCGAGGCTTCGACCGCGCGGATGGTTGGCCCGTCCATCATCTCGAGCGCCGCGGGCAATATCCCGGCGGCGACGATCGCCGACGTGGCACGCGCCGCGGCATCGAGCGACAGGAAATCGGCCAGCAGCGTGCGCACGGCGGGCGGGTTAGGCGTGAGCCGCACCGTCGCATCGAGCGCGACACCAAAGCATCCCTCCGAGCCGATGAACGCGCCCCGCAGGTCGTAGCCGTCGTCCTCGCCGTCGGGGTTGCCGAGTTGCACGACCTCGCCGTCCGGGAGGGCCACGGTGAGCGAGATGACGTGGTTCAGCGTGACGCCGTATTTCAGGCAGTGCGGGCCACCGGCATTCTCGGCGATGTTGCCGCCGATTGTGCAGGCCGCCTGGCTCGAGGGGTCGGGGGCATAGTGCAACCCGTGCACCGAGGCCGCCTTGGTGAGCCAGGCGTTGACGACGCCCGGCTCGACGATGGCGCGGCGATTCTCGGCGTCGATCGAGAGGATGCGCGTCAGCTTGTTGAGACCGAGGAGCACAATGCCATCGGCCAGGGCCCCGCCGGAGAGGCCCGTGCCGGACCCACGGGGCACGTACGGGACGCCCTCCCGGGCGAGGAGCCGGACGATGGCGATGACCTGGTCGCGGGTCGACGGGAAGACGGCCAGCGAGGGTTGTTTGTGGTAGCCGGGAAGGCCGTCCGACTGGTAGACCACCAATTCACTGGGCCGTTGGCGAACGCCGCGGGGGCCAACGATCGTTGCGAGTTGCGTGGCGAGTTGCGTTGCGATGTCAGGCATCGGGGTGCGGGCCGTGGCCGTTGGATTTGGCGCGGTCGTGGACGACGGCGCGCAGCTCCAACGACTCGACGGCGGGCGCGAGCAGCGACTCGATCTGGCGCAGCCGGTCGCCAGCCGAGCGCGACGCCAGGAGCCGCTGGCGTGCGGGGGCGTCCATGTCGATGAGGGCCGCAATGGCAAAGGCCAGCATCGTCGGATCGTCGGGGAGCGACGGGAGCGCGTCCGGATCGTCGGCCAACGCCCGAGCGGCCGCGCCGACGCGGGCAAAGAGCATGCGCACGCGCTCGGCGATCGGCGTCAGCGACGCTGCTGGCTCGGCGGCGTCGACATAGGGCGTGGTCTCGCCGACGTGGTAGGGGAGCGGCGACTCGACGAAGCGCTCGAGGGCGAACCGTTCAGCGCCTCGAATGAGCACGTTGGCGCGGCCATCGGGCAGACGCTCGCTGTTCTCGATGCGGGCCACGCAACCGACGTGGCCGATGGGGAGATCACGCTCGGCGACGCCGTCGGGGCGGAAGATCACGCCGAACTCGTGGTCCGTGGCCAGGCAATCGGCCAGGAGTTGCCGGTAGCGGGGCTCGAAGATATGCAACGGGAGCGGCACGCCCGGGAACAGGACCAGTGGCAGGGGAAAGAGGGGGAGCCGGCGCACAGCCCAAATCTATGAGACGGGAAGCTGGACGGTCGCCTTGCGCTCCAGTTTGCCCCACCCGACGCCCCGGCCCTGGACGGCCGTCTTGAATGACCGCACGACGACCCAGTACATGAGCTGCCGGTAGACGAACCGCTGCAGGAAAATGAGCCAGGTGAGGGACTTGTCCTCCCCGGGCTCCATGAGAAAGGCGATCGCCGCGGCGAGCCAGTCGACCAACAGGAAGACCGCGTAATAGGTCAGGACCTTCTCCAGGCTGGTGAGGGCGAACGTTGCCCCATGCGCATAGCGCACCTGGATGATCCCGAGGATGCTGACCACGAACATGAGGTCCGCGATCGGCGACAGCGCCGGTAAGAGCAACTGAAAGAGCCACACGTTGGGCAGCGCCGCCCAGCCAAGTGAGCCGTACTTGCGGCGGAAGAGAGTGTCGCGGTGTTTCCAGGCGCATTGGAGTGTGCCAAACGACCAGCGGAACCGCTGCTTGGTCAGTGACCGCAGCGTGTCTGGCGCCTCGGTGTACCCGATCGCGCCGTCGGCGTAGGCGATCGAGTAGCCCGCGCGGCGGATGTTGAGCGTCAGGTCCTGGTCTTCCGCCAGTGTGTCGTTGCGGAACCCGCCCGCCGCCTGGACGAGCGACTTGCGCCATGCGCCGACGGCGCCGGGGACGACCGTAATGCCGTCCAGGAGGGAGAACGCGCGCCGGTCGAGGTTCTGGCTCGTGACATACTCCAATGCCTGCCAGCGCGTCACGAGGTTGACGCGGTTCCCCACCTTGGCGTTCCCCGCCACGGCGCCGACGCGCGGGTCGGCGAGCGGCTGCACGAGCTCGGCGACCGTGTCGGGCGCGAACAGCGTGTCGGCATCGAGGCCAATGACGATCTCGTAATGGGAGCGGGCGATGCCAAAGTTGAGCGCCGACGCTTTTCCGCCGTTCTCCTTGCGATAGACGGCAATGCCCTGTGTCGATCCGTAGGTCTCGCAGGCGATCGCGTAGGTGTCATCGGCCGACCCGTCGTCGACGACGATGATCTCGATCGGTCCCTCGTAGCGCTGCTCGCGGAGGCTGGCGATCGTTCCCAGGATCACCTTCCCCTCGTTGTAGGCGGGCACGATGATGCTGACGCCGGGCGCGTACGGTGTGGGCTGGCCACGACGCTGGTGCCGGAAGATGCGCTGGATGATGGCCAGTGGCCCGATGATGAGCAGCCGCGCGATGCCGAGGACGACGGCGACGGTGAAGATCCAATACAGCGCGACCTCGACGATCCCGAACCCCGCCCAGCCAGCCAGCGACAGGATCCGGGCGGCCTCACTGGCCGGCGGGAGCGGGGGCATGATCTGGTCGCGCGGGAGGCCAACCAGCGTGGAGACGGTGACGAGGGTGTCGCCATTGGCGCGGAGCGAGTCGATGATCTGTCCGAGCGCCGCGACCGTACGCGAGCGATCGCCGCCGCCGTCGTGGAGGAGCACGATGTTCCCGCTGTCGCGTCCGGCGATCACGTTGTGGACGATTTGCTGGACCGAGATGTTGGTCCAATCCTCGGCGTCGTCGCGCAGGCCGATCGACCAGTAGCCCTTACGCGTGGCGACGCTGACGGCCTCCAACTCGTCGGGCGTGGTCGGCGTGGCGTCCCCGAAATAGGGCGCGCGGAACAACCATGTCCGATGGTCGAGGGCCGATTGGATGACTTCGGCGCAGGCGTCGATCTCGAACGCCGTGCGCTTCTCACCGACCAGCGCGAGGTTGGGATGGGTGAAGGTATGGTTGCCGACCTCGTTCCCTAGGTCGTACTCGCGCTGGAGGAGCGGGATATGGTCGGTCACGTTCTCGCCGATGGCGAAGAACGTCGCCGGCGCGTGGCGTGATTCCAGGGTGTCGAGGATCATGGGTGTCCATGTCCCATCCGGCCCGTCGTCGAACGTCAGGGCGACCTCGTGCTCGCGCAGTCCGTACCGGTCGACAACGAACGGGGACGGAAAGACGGTAATCGAGTCACTATTGATCATCAGGGAGACGGGATCCACGCCCACGGTGCGCTCACCAGGGGTCGGCCGCTCCCGGATATGCAGGATCTCGCCGCCCGAATCGACCGAGCCGGACGGCTCGCGGAAGGCATCCTCGATGAACTCGACGTCGTAGCCGGGCGGGATGACGCGCAGGCTGTCGGGCGTGCCGTCGAGGCCGTGTCGGCCGATGACCGACCAGAGGGATGGATCGTCGGCGCCTAGGCGCCAGATGGCCGCCCCCGCCACGCCCAGCGCTTGTCCAACGCGCAGCTCGTTATACGCGGTCGCGCCGTCGAGGTACCAGAGGACGTGGTCGGTCGAGTCCGCCTCCGTCCAGGAGAGGAACGGGTTGAGTGAGGGCCGGTCAAAGTGCGTGATGGCGCCGTTCTCGCGCGCCTGGCGCATCGTCTCCTGGAAGCTCGTCTCGTCAGCCTTGATGATGCCGGTCTTGTCGTTCCAGTCGTACCCGTACGCGCCGATCATCAGGATGACCTGGCTCGGCGGGACGACCGCGGTGATCGCGCGGGCGTGCCGCTCGTAGAACTCCTGACTGGCGATGGGGCCCGGCGAGCCGGTCTTGTAGTGCTCATCGAAGAGCATGGCGAACAGGTAGTCGTCGACGGCCGCCAATCGCTTGAGAAGCGTGGGCGAGGTCTCGGCGTGCACGGCCTGCGTCACCAACCGGCGGCTCGGGGCGAGGGCCGCCCGCATGCGGGCCGTGAAGGCCACGAGCTGGTCCTGCAGGTTGTCGGGGACGTCCTCAAAGTCGATCGTCACCCCGGCCAGCGAGTCCAGGAGGATGGTGCGCTTGAGCTGGCTGATGACGCGTGCTTGGGCCTCCGGGTGCGTGAGCAGATGCCGGAGGATCGGGACGCTGAAATCCTTGGTCGCCGTATCGAAGTTGCTGACCTGGATGAAGAACGCCGGCGGGCTCGTGCCGCCCTGTTTGCGGGCGACGTCGAACACCTGGCGGTCGACGCGGAGCTTGACCGAGTCGCCCGATGGCGCGACGAACGCCCACTCGCCGATCACCCAGTCGAGATCGGAGAGGTGTTTGTTCAGCGAAGCGCGGGAGTTGTCATTCCAGTTGACGTAGTAGCCGGCGACGATGAGATCGCGGGGCCGCAGGGGGCGCGGGTTGAGACGGCCGCCGCCGGCGGGGATCTGGTCGCCGCGCCGCGCCGGCGGGGCGCGGCGGAAGACGAGGGCCGCTCGCCGGCGAAAGGCGTTACGCTCGCGCTGGTCCTTGGTCGGGGCGAAGATCGTCGTGTGCTGCACGTCGAGCTTGGGCGCGAGCGGCGGGCTCAGCAGGCCGACGACGAGCACGAGCCCCAAGACGGTGGCGATGGCGCTCAACCCGATCCAGAACCGCCGCCACCCGCGGGCGCGGCGTCCGTATGGATCGAGAAAAACTGGCTGCGTGTCGGGTGACGGCACGCTGAAAGCTAAGCGCTCGCTAGGCCCAGAAACCGGCGAGGGCCGTCCCGTCGGGTGATTCGCGGAGCTTCTCAAACGCCCGCTCTCGAATCTGCCGGATACGCTCACGCGTGACGCCCAGGAGCGCGCCGATCTTCTCGAGCGTCATGGCCTCGGAGCCTTCCTCGAGACCGTAGTAGAGGCAGAGAATCTTTCGTTCGCGTGGCGTCAAGTATTTCTTGAAGGCGCGACCGATGAATTCGCGCATCAGCTTGCAGTCGGTCGTATCCTCGATCTCACCGCCGTCGACGCCGGCGAAACGCTCGCCGAGCGTGCTCGTGTCCCGATCGCTGCGATCGATCGGCGCATCGAGCGACACCTCGGTCGACGACATCTGTCGCGCGGCGCGCACGGCTTCGGGCGTCTCCTCGATGAGGAGGCCAATCTCGTGGTCCGTGGGGTCGCGCCGCAGCACCTGCGCCAGAATCGTCTCGGCGCGGCCCAGCTTGATGAGCTGCGAGTTCTGGTTGAGCGGGATCCGCACCGATCGCGTCTGCTCGGCGAGCGCCTTGAGCACTGCTTGGCGGACCCACCACACGGCGTACGAGATGAACTTGACGCCCTGGTCGGGATCGAATTTGCGAACGGCCTTGAGCAAGCCCTCGTTGCCAATGGCCACGAGCTCGCTCAGATCGAGGCCGTGGCCCTGGTATTTCTTGACGTAGGAGATGACGAACCGAAGGTTCGCCGTGACCAGTCGCTCGGCGGCTTGCTCATCGCCGTTCTGCGCGCGCCGGGCCAGTCGGCGCTCTTCCTCGGCTTCTTTGATGAGCGGAAGGCGCTGTATGTCCTGCAAGTACTGATCGAAAGCAGTCGATGGCGAGCTGCGGAAGAATCCGCGGGATCTGCTGACGGTCGCTTGCTGCATATGCGCCCCTGTGTGACATGGAACGGCACTGGCGATCGGCAGTGTAACGATGTGAGCAATTATGGTCAACAGCCACGAATCATGCCGTCGAGCGTGGCGAGCACCATCTTGTCGTCCACGGCCACGGCCCAGCCGGTGTCGGCGCCTGCCATCGCGCCGATCGCACATGGGAGCGCGTACTCGATCTGGGCGCCGCGGCGTTTCTTGTCGCCGTGCGTCAGAGTCACGATGTCCGGTGGTGTGATGTCGGCTGGAATGCCGACCGGGAGTCCGGCCCGCGCGAGGGCGTCGCGCGCGCGGGCGGCGGTGCCTGGGGCGGCGACGCCAACTCGTTCGGCGAGCAGGCTTTCGGCTGCCATCCCGATGGCGACGGCCTCGCCGTGGAGGAGCGCATATCCGCTCAGTGTCTCGACGGCGTGGCCGATGGTGTGACCGAAATTCAGGATCTTGCGGAGGCCGCCCTCGCGTGTGTCCTGGCCGACGATGTGTTCTTTGATGCCAATGCTCCCGGCGATCAGGCGGCCCATGGCTGGGCTGTGTGTGCCGCCCGGCTCCAGGAGGGCTGGGAGCACCGCGACACATCGGTCGAAATACGCCACGTCGGTGATGATCCCGTGCTTGATCGCTTCGGCCATCCCGGACCTGAGGACGGGAAGCGGAAGGGATGCCAGGACCATCTGGTCGATGACCACGGCGGCGGGCGGATGAAAGGCGCCGACGAGGTTCTTGCCCGCGGAGGTGTCGACGCCTGTTTTGCCGCCAATTGAGGCGTCGATCATGGCCAGGAGTGTCGTCGGGACCTGGACGATGGGGACGCCACGCATGTAGGTGGCGGCGACGAAGCCCGCGAGGTCGCCAACGACGCCTCCCCCCAACGCCACGACCGTCGTATCCCGTCCGTACCGGGCGGCCAACATCTGATCGGTCAGTGTGCCCCACGTGGCGCGCGTCTTCATCGACTCGCCGGGTGGGATCATCAAGACGTCAACATTCTCGGCGAACGATGCGACGGCGCGCGCGGCATACAGGCCGCCGACTGTCTCGTCGGTGATGATGACGTAGCGATAGGCTGGTGCGGCCGCGCGTACGTGATCGCCCAGGGCATCGAGCGCGCCGGGCGCGGCGATCACCATGTCAGCTCGGCGGCGCCCGCCCGGCGGTTGGCGACGCGTGCCAGGACGAACAGCAGGTCCGACAGTCGGTTGAGGTAGATAGTCACGAGCGGAGGCAGTACGACGTGCATTTCCTGCAGATGCACGACGCGGCGTTCGGCGCGGCGACAGACGGTGCGCGCAACGTGGAGCGCGGCCGATTTTGTGGTGCCGCCCGGGAGGATAAATGCACGTAACGGTTCGAGTTCAGCTTCGCCGGCATCGATGGCCTGTTCGAGCTCCGCGATGCGTGCATCGTCGATCCGGGCCTTCGTCAATTGCTCATGCATCTTGTCCCGGTCCGGCGTGGCCAGGATCGCGCCAAGGCTGAACAGGTCGCGCTGGATAGGCAGGAGGAGGTCGTCGATGCGGGGCATGAGCTCCACGGCGCGGGCGAAGCCGATCACCGCGTTGAGCTCATCGACTTCGCCGTAGGCCTCGACGCGCGGGTCGTCTTTGGTGACGCGTCCCCCGCCGAACAGCCCGGTATCGCCGTCGTCGCCGGTGCGGGTATAGATGCGCATACCTCACGGAACTTAAAGGCCGAACAGTCTCCCGAGCAGGCCGCCGCGCTGGCGCGGGCCTGAGGCGGATTTGCGGACGGCGAGGCGCTTTGCCGACTTCTTGAGGTTGGAGAAGTTGGTGCGTTCGCCGGCGTCGCGCGACGGCTGATACGAGGTCGGGAAGAGCTTGGCCAGGTGCTCCTGCAGCATGTCGGGCGACCCCGGGACGCGTTGCCCCTCGCACCATCGGTCCAACTCGCGCCCCATCTGCGCGGCCGTCGGCCGCTTGGACGGATCCTTCTCCAGGGCCGTGCGGATCACGCGCTCCAGCTCGGCCGGCATGCCCGGCAGCTTGTGGCGGATGTTGGGGATGGGGTGGACGGCGACCTCGTCGATCGCCAGCTGCGTGATGTCCTCGATGAAGAGCGGCTCCAGGGCCAGCAGCTCGTAGAGCACGACGCCCATGGCAAACACGTCGGAGCGGGCGTCGACGTTCAACCCCAGCATCTGCTCGGGGCTCATGTAGTGCTTCTTGCCCATGAGCATCTGCCGTCCTGCCGCGGGGTCGATCGAGGTGCGGGCTTTGGCGATACCGAAATCGGCGAGCTTGATGTGGCCGTCCCACGAGGCCATGATGTTGCCCGGCGAGACGTCGCGGTGGACGATGTCCAGCCGACGCTTGTCGGGCGTCATGAAGTTGTGGGCGAAGTCGAGGGCGCGGCACACGCGGCTCACGATGTAGGCCGCGAGGTGCGCGGGGATCGGCTGGCCCAGCTCCCAGTGCCGGTCGATGATCGTCCGGACCGTCGGTCCCTGAATGAACTCCATGGCGATGAAAAACTCGCCTGAGACTTCGCCCAGCTGATAGATCTGGACGACGTTGCCGTGCATCAGGTTGGCCGAGAGCTTGGCTTCGTCGATGAAGAGCTGCAGCCACTCGCGCTGCTTGGCGTACTGGGGGTGAATGACCTTGAGGGCGATGCGCTTGGCAAAGCCCGCCGGACCGAGCTGCTCGGCCTCGTAGACGGTGGCCATGCCGCCCACCGCAATTTTGCGCACCAGGCGGAAGGAACCGTTGTACTGGAGGAAGCGGTCGTCGTCGCTCATTTTTCAGTGATGCCCCAGAGAGAACACGAGCTGCGTGACATCACGATCCTTGGCGGTGGCCCCACCGGGCTGTTTGCCTCGTTCTATGCCGGAATGCGCGGCGCGACCGCGGCGATCGTGGACGCGCTCCCAGAGCTCGGGGGGCAGCTGACCGCGCTGTACCCCGAGAAATACATCTTCGATGTGGCCGGCTTCCCGAAGGTGCTGGCCAAGGACCTCGTTCGGCAGTTGGCCGATCAGGCGGCGCAGTTCCACAACCCGTCGTTCCTCAACCAGCGAGTGATCCGTCTGGAAGAGGACGGCGGCGTGTTCACGCTCGTCACGGATACCGACCGGTTTCCGTCGCGGGCTGTCTTAATTGCGGCCGGTATTGGGGCGTTTTCGCCCCGTCGGCTGCCCAATCCGAGCGCCGAGCCGTGGTACGGCAAGGGGATCCATGAGCTGGTGACGGATCCCGAGGATTACCGGGGGCGGCGCGTCGTCATCATTGGCGGCGGCGATTCGGCGTTCGACTGGGCCGCGCAACTCGTCGGGCGGGCGGCGTCGGTGACGCTCGTTCACCGGAGCGATCGCTTCCGGGCGCATGCGGCGACGGTGCTCGAGGTACAGCGGGCCGTCGAGGCGGGGAAGGCGACGATTTATACCTACCATGAGCTCATTGACATCTGTCATGACAATGGGCGGTTGGCGGGGATCGTGCTCAAGAACACCAAGACCAAGACGACGGTTGAGCTACAGGCTGACGTCGTGTTGCCGATGCTGGGCTTTGTCAGCGATCTCGGGCCGATGGCCGAGTGGGGGCTGCGGTTGGAGAAGGACGAGTTGCTCGTGACGAGCACGATGGAGACGGGGCGGCCTGGCGTCTACGCGGCGGGGGATATCACCACCTACCCGGGGAAGCTCAAGCTGATCGCCACGGGATTCAGCGAGGCGGCGATCGCGGTGAATCAGGCGGTGCATTGGATCTATCCCAACAAGAAGGTCTCGCCGGGACATAGCTCCAACATGGCCGTGTTCGGACAGACTGCCGACTAGTCATACCGTACGCGGGGATCGACGCCCGCGTACGCCAGGTCGGTCAGGAAGTTCACGGCCACGAACACGACGCTCAGGAAGAGCACTGATCCTTGAATGGCCGGCAAGTCGCGCCGGCCGATGGCGTTGACGACGTAGCGGCCGAGGCCTGGCCAGCTGAAGATCGTCTCGGTGAGGATGCTGCCGGTCAGGTAGGACCCGACGTCGAGGCCCAGGACCGTAATGATCGGAATAAGGGCGGTTCTGAGACCGTGCCGCAGGATGACCGCGCGCTCGGTCAACCCTTTGGCCCGTGCTGTCCGCACGTAGTCGGCACCGAGGGTCTCGAGCATCGCCGATCGCGTCTGGCGGGCTAACACCGCGATCGAGCGAGAGCCCAGCGTGAACGCAGGCAGAATGAGAAAGGCGAGGCCGCCGTACCCTGAAGGGGGAAGCCAGCGCAACGTCACGGCGAACAACAAAATCAACAGCAGACCGACCCAATAGACTGGGAAGGATATGCCTGCGTACGCCGCGAGCGACCCCGCGCGGTCGATCACGCCACCTGGCCGCCACGCTGACAGGATGCCGAGCGGGATGCCGATGCTCACGGCAATGAGCATCGCGGCGCTTGCCAGCAGCATGGTTTTGGGAAAGCGTTCGCCAATGTCGGCGACGATGGGTCGGCCCGTGATGTAGGAGCGCCCGAGGTCACCACGCAGCACTCGGCTGGCGTAGAAGGCGAATTGCTGGGGGAGGGGCTCGTCCAGGCGCAGATCGTGGCGTAAGCGTGCGATCGTCGCAGAGTCGGCGCGTTCGCCCACCATCTCTTGTACCGGATCGCCGGGAGCGACGTACAACAACAAGAAACTGACTACGAGCACACCCGCCAGCGTCGGTACTGCGAGCAACAACCGACGGGCGAGAAACCGCATCAGTGTGCGGCGGTATGGCTGATTTCCACGTCGGTCCAGCGTTGGCCGGTAAAGATCACCGGCGCTTGGAAGCCCTTGAGCCAGGGCTGGACGGCGTAGAGATCGTTGTAGAAGTACATGAACAGCATGGGCGCATCGCGGAAGGCGATGTCGTCGGCCTGCCGGTATTCGCTGGCGCGCGCCGCGTCGTTGCGTTCGCCGCGCGCCGTGGCCATCAGGCGGTCAAAGGCAGGGTTCACGTAGAACGAGACGTTGCCGCCGGGCCCCAGGTTGGTGCCGCCCAGGAGTGGGTAGAGAAAGTTCTCGGCGTCGGGATAGTCGGCGTACCAGTCCTTGAGGACGATGTCGGCTTTGCCGTTGCGCGCGGCTTCGCGGAGTGACGAGTAGTCGCGCTGCACGATGGTGATCGTGATGCCGGCGGCGGCCAGGTAGCCCTGGATCGTTTCGGCCAGCCGCGGAAACGGCGGGTCGGGCGAGGTCCAGAGGTCGAACTTGAGGCCGGTGGCGTGGCCCGACTGCGCCAGGAGCGCCTTGGCGCGCGCCACGTCGTAGGGGTATGGCTTGCGACCGGTGTCAGCGCCCGCCAGCGAGGGTGGAATCACGCCCGCGGCCAGCGTGCCGCGGCCACCGAGGAGGCGATCGACGATCGTCCGGCGGTCGACCGCGTAGTTGATCGCCTGGCGCACGCGCGCGTCGCTCAACGCCCCGCGCCGCACGTTGAACGCGGCGTAGACGAGCTTGAGCGCGGGCACGGATTGCAGGAGCGCTTTCTTCTCGTCGGTCTGGAGCCACGACTGCGTCTCGCTTTCCGGCACGTAGAGCAGGTCGACGGCCCCGCTCTCGAACTCGGCCACCGCCGTGCTGGGCTCCGGGATCACCCGGATCTCGAGCGAGTCCGCCTTGGGCGGTCCGGCAAAGTAGTGCGGGTTGCGCGCCAGCTTGACGTAGTCGTCGTGCTTCCACTCGACGAACTTCCACGGTCCCGTGCCGACGGGGTGCTCGCTGAAGTCGGCCCCCGCCGAATCGGGAACGATCGACGCCACGGGCATGGCCAGCATCTTGGGGAAGACGGCCAACGGCTCGGTCAGCGTGATCATGACCGTGCTGTCATCCGGCGCTGCGAGGCCGGTGACCCACAGTGCTTTGCCGGCGTTGAACTCGCGCGCGCCGGCGATGGGGAGGAGCGGGAAGAGCGGGATCCCGTGGATCGCCGGGTCGAGGGCGCGCGTGAAGCTCCGGACGACGTGGCCAGAGGTGAGTGGCGTCCCGTTATGGAACAACACATGGCGCCGGAGGTGGAACGTGTAGGTTCGCCCGTCGCTGGAGAGCTCCCAGCGCTCGGCCAGGCCGGGCTCCAGGGTCGCCTCGGGGGTGAATCGGGTCAGCCCATCGAAGATATCGGCCACCAGCCGGCCGCTGGGGATGTCGTTGGCATGGGCTGGATCGAGCGAGCGGGGGTCGTACGTCGACCGCGAGTCGACCAGCGTTTGGCGGGCGGGCGCGGCATCACCGCCGCGGCACGCGATGGCGGCGGCAACTAGCAAGATCGCTAGT
>DATMNB010000272.1:0-25357 GCA_035569435.1 Gemmatimonadaceae bacterium | reverse complement strand
GGTGGCGGTGTCGACCGGCGGGGGTGGGGGCGGGGGCGGGGCCGAGTCGCGCACGATGGGTTTGGGTGCGAGAGGCACGGTCGTGACGCTCGGAGCGGCGACCGCTGGGTGCCCGCGCGTGAGCATGCGGACCGTCACGATGCTCGTCGCCGAGGCCACGATCGCGCTGCACGCGACGGCGAGGCCGAGGATGCTGCGGCGGTCGACGCCCGCGCCCATTCGGCCCTGTGGCTGGCGCATGGGCGCGGTGCGTGGTTCGACCGGCAGTGGATTCGTCGTCGGCTCCGGGTGCGGCGGCTGACCGTTGGCCCATCCCTTCCGACGCTCCACACCATCCCACCGCCGGCGATTTGTGCCATCCCACCCGTCGGCCGACGGCGCCCCAGGCACGGTGACATCGATTCCCGCCGCGGTGATCGGCCCGATCCCGCCCGTCGCCTGCGGCGCCGTCTGATTTGGCCGCAGCGCCGCGAAGGTCGCCGCCGTAATCGGCTCGACCGACCGCGACGGAAGCACGCGGTCAGGCGGCGCTTTGGGCGACATCACCGGTGTCTTGGGCTCAGCGGCCCGGCGCGGCGGAGTGGCCGCGAACGGATTCGACGACGGTGCAGGCGGGACCGACTTGGCCGCGGCCGGCCGGCTTGGCGCGAACGGATTGATCGCGGCTGGTGGGACCGGTGTGAACGGATCAAACGCGTGCGGCGGTCCACCAGTCAACGGCTCGGGCACGCGAGGCGCGGGAACGAACGACGGCGCATTGCGTGGCGGGCCGGCCGTGAACGGCTCCGGCGCCCGCGGGCTCGGCGGCGGCGGTGCCGGAACCGCCGGCTGCCGCCCCGACCGCCGCGCGGCTCGCGCCGTGGGGACCGGAAACGGCACCGGCGACGGCGGCGCCCGCCGGATCACTGGCGCCTTCCGCTCCGGATCGTACTGCGCCGCCAAACCCTGCAACGTCGTCGCCAACGTCGGCGTCCCATCCGAAACCGACCCGACCCACGGCTCGATCGCCCCGCTCACGTCGACGATCACATCGTGATCGAGCACCTCGTGGACGGCCCGCTCCGGCTCGGACTCCGTCACCACCTGCCGCGCGCCCGCCCACGCCTCCCCTGCCACCGCGCCGCTGCACGCGCACCCGAGCCGCGGCGCGATATCGATGACCGCGCGATCCCGGGCCGTCACATGATGCGCGATCTCCGCCAGATAATCCGCCGATTCGGGCTGCACCACTCCCGCGCCACGCCCCTCGGCATACACCCAATTGGGCGCCGGCACCCCGCCCGCGAGCGAATAAAACCGCCGCGCATCCCGCTCGACGCGCGGATCGATCGTCGTCGCCTGTTCCGACGGCACGATCCCCCGCCGCGCGAGACTCCGCATGAGCGCGGCCGGCGTCGCATACCGATCGATCGCCGGGTCGGCCGCCCCGGGACAATCCCCCACATACGTAATCGTGAGCCCCGCCGCCCCCGCCCGCGCCCGCAGATACCGCGCCGCAGCCACCGGCGGCGCCACAAACATGAGCAGACTACTCCGCACACTCGGCACCCGCCTGAGCCGCTCGGCGACGCGCGGACACGAGCACACGACCGTCGCCTCGTCCCCCCGCGTGGCCAACGCCTCGAGACACGCCGACGCGATGAGCTCATCCCCCCAACTCGCCGGCACCGCCGCGCTATACCCCGCCGCCAAACACGCATTGGCCAACTGCACCGCCGTCGCCGGCCGCGCCGCCAACACCGTATCCGCCCCGAGGATGACAATCGCCGGCACCACCGGCACCCCGCGCCCGCCGCCCGGTGACGCGACGGCCGGCACGCCATTCGGCGTCGGCATACGAAACCCCGAAGTCGGGGGAAGCGGCGGTGGGAGTGGCAAAATCGTTGGTGAGTTCTAGGGGTGCGCTGAGTAACTGACGAACCGGTCTTCGGTTACGTTACCGCCCCTAGCTCTACCTGGCCGGTCGGAATCCCCTAGTCGCCGCCCCGATCGCTAATCTCCACCAGCGTTTCGCCCGCCTCGAGCAGGCGCATCGCCTCGGGTCAGCAGTCCTGCAATATCGAGGGCAGTCGAGCGTTCGACGTGTTGCCACATGTGACCCACAACACACGGCCGCCGCCCGTTCCACGCCAAACGGCGCTGGGCTCGATGCCCGTTACTCCCGACTCCCCGTCGTCACCCGCACCTGCTCGATGAGCGTCAGAATCTCATCGACCGCCGTCACCCCATGGTCCCGTGCATACCACCGCCGGACCTCCTTATACCGATCCGCCTTAGCCATCGCCTGCGCCTCGGGCGACTTCACCCAACTCTGCAAGACCCGCGGCCGCGACCCCCACCAGGCGCGCTCGTCGTAGTCGCCGTCGAGAATCATCACGACCGGAATCGCCCGCGCCGTCCCCGTGAGGTGCGCGTCCATGAGGTCGGGATTCGCATCGCGCGAGAGGGTGCGCAACTCGATGTTGGGCGCGCGCTCCGTGAGCCGGGCCAGCACGGGCAGCGTGTTCACCGCATCGCCACACCAGTCCTCGGTGAGCGCCAGCAACCGCCACGGACTATCGAGCGCCACGGCCCGCGCCACGGCCGCATCGGTCACCTTGGCGATCCCATAGACGCCGTGCCACAGGTCCGCGTACTCGTGCGTCGCCGCCAGATACTCACTAAACGACTGTGCCGCCTCGAACCGCGGCCGCAAATTGACGCTGATCACGGGATCAAATCTACCGGATGGCCGTCGCGCATGCGCCGCGCGTTCATGCGCCGCGCAACGCCTGGAGGCGCTCGTCCTCCATCCGCGCCAACTGCGCCTGCACCTGCCGCCGAAACTCGAGCGGGTCCGCGATCTTGTCAAAGGACTCCCGCGTCCCCCCCGTCCCGGTGATGATCACCGTCCCGGCGTTCCCAATGCGCCCGAGGATGGTCTGGTCGACGCTGATCCCTTCGATCTTGCTCAGCATGATCTCGACCGTCCGCCGCTGCAGCATGCCGATCTTGACGATCACCCGCTTGGTCGTGACCGCAAACTCATTCGACGCCAGCCGCGCCCACGTGACCAGGGCGGTGAGTGGCGCCACGACCGCCCCCGCGCCTGCCAGCACCCAGTACTTGTGCGCAAGCCCGTAGAGGCACGCCACCACCGGGACCACGACGATCGCATACCCAAACCGCTGCCGGGTCGCCCGATACACGATCCGCTCACCGGGAATCAGATTCTTGTCGACGTAGCTCATCGAGGACGAGACGATCCGCCGCCAACAGACGGCACGCCAGACGGCACGCCGCGCTCCACCCTCAGGCCGCGGTCGGCGCGCAGGGCGCTTCCGGCGTGGCCGGCACGGCGACGGCCGCGGTCTCCCCCGTGTCGTCGTCGTCCTCGCGATTGAGCATATCGCGCAACCGCGCCGCATGCCCGAGCAGGAACGGCACGGCGATCACCACCACGTTCGGCCGGAACAGAAATGCGGTCCGAATGTAGAGCGACGTCTTGTTGTGCAGCAGATGCTCGTACCAGTGCTTGGGCACGATCTCCGGCACGATGACGCTCACCAGCTCGCCCATCGTGTTGCACCGCAAACTGTCGACATACTCGACGAGCGGCCGGAGCACCGATCGGTACGGCGACGGCAACACGTGCAGGTCAACCCCGATGTCCCACTGCTCCCACTCGGCGCGCATGCGCGGGGTCTCTTTGGGCTCGACCTCGACATACACCGCCCGCACGTCGTCGGAGATCGTCGTCGCGTAGACGAGCGCCCCGGCCGTGGCCTTGGAGATCCCGTTGACCGGCACAATGACGGTGTGGTGCAACGGCGCGATCGGACTCGTCCCATCGAACTTGAGCAGCTCGCCGAACTTCACATAGTGCCGGTGAATCGCCACCAGCAGCAGGATCAGCGCCGGCACGATGATCACGACGATCCAGGCCCCGGTCGTGAACTTGGTCACGATCTGAATCAGCGAGACGACCCCCGTCGCCACCGCCCCGAGCCCGTTGAGCGTCGCCTTCCACTGCCAACCCTTGTCGCGGCACCGGAACCAGTGCACGACCATCCCGGCCTGCGACAGCGTGAAGCAGATGAACACCCCCACGGCATAGAGCGGGATCAACGCCCCAGTCTTCCCGTGGAAGATCCAGATGAGCAGGATCGCAAACAGCGACAGCACGACGATCCCGTTGGAGAACGCCAGCCGGTCCCCGCGCGCCGCCAGCTGCCGCGGCATGTACCGGTCGTTCGCCAGAATCGACGACAGCCGCGGGAAATCCGCGAACGCCGTGTTGGCCGCCAGCACCAACACAAAGAACGTCGAGTACTGGAAGACGTAGTAGACGAGTCCCGTGCCAAAGATCCGGTGGCTCAGCTGCGACAGCACCGGCTCGTGCGACACATCGACGATCCCGAACTGCCTGGCGAGCATGCTCGTTCCGAGGAAGAACACGGCCAGGATCGTGACCATCCAGACGAGCGTCGTCGCCGCGTTCCTGGGCGCCGGATCCTTGAAGACCATGACGCCGTTGGAGATCGCCTCGGTCCCCGTCATCGCCGCGCAGCCTTCGGAGAACGCGCGCAGGAGCAGGAACAACCCCACCGGCGCCATCGCGCTCCCGATCCCGTGCGCCACCGGCGCGGACGCCAACGTCGCCGCATGCAGCGTCGCAGCCTGCGTAGCGGCGTGGAGCGCCGCGCCTCCGGTCGCCAACTTGATGCCGCCTGCGATCATGAGCAGGAGCATCATGGCGATGAACGCGTACGTCGGCAGCCGGAACGCCAACCCCGAGTCGCGCACACCGCGCAGGTTCACGACCATGAGCAGTAATACGGCGACCACGCACAGCGTCACACTACTTGGGTGAAGCACGGGATACGCCGCCGTAATGGCATCGATGCCGCTGGCAATCGACACGGCGACCGTGAGGATATAGTCCGTCAGCAGGGCGGCAGCGGCCACCAGGCCGGCCGTGACCCCAAGGTTGTCGCGAGCAACTGTGTAGGAACCCCCGCCGCCGGGGTAGGCAAAGATCGTCTGGCGGTAGGAGAGGCCGACGAGCACCAGCAGACCGACAATGACCCCGGAGATCGGGACCACGAACTGCAGGGCCATCGCGCCGAGGACGGCTAAGACCGCCAGGATCTGATCTGTCGCGTAGGCGACCGACGAGATGGCGTCCGATGACAGAACCGCTAACGCGGTGACCTTATTGAGACGCTCGTGTTCGAGGCGCTCGCTCGCGAGCGGCCGTCCAAACACGAGCCGTTTTAAGTACTTGGCAACCGGCATTACACCGCAATATAAGAGGATCTAGAGCTCGGCGGAGCCGAGCTCAGTTCAACCGACCGGCTCTAGCAGGTGCTGGTTTTTAGCACTCTGCTAGAACCAGTATCCGATCCGGACAAAGAGCGCCCGTTGTCCGCGGTCCGTGGCACCGTACTCGAGGCGAACCGGCCCAACCGGGGTATCGGCGCCCAACCCACCCCGAACCCCGACGAGCCATGCCCCCGTGGGAAACGCCAACCCGCCCGTGCTGGTCTGCCCTGTGGCGACCTCCACCCGGATCGCCACCGGCCCAAAAATCCGCCGCGCGGCGTCCAGCTCAGCCATTGCCTCGCGATCGCCGCGGTCGTTGTCGATCCGGAGCCCGGGAAACCCATTCATGCCACCCAACGGGTAGGTGAGCTCGAGCGGCAGATGTTCACCGACTGCGTACCGGAGCCGGGGCGTCAGTGAAAGCCTCCCGAGATCCATGGGGTACGCCAGGTCGATGGACTGCCGGTCGTACCGTGTCGTCCACGCGCCCTCGAACTGCACGCGCGTATCGCCCGACGGCGAGCGGTTCCGGAGCCGCGCGACCCCGCCCACGGCCGCAAGATCGGGCGCGTCGGGCGGCTCCCAGGCACGCGCTTCGGCGCCCAACTCCGCGGTCCATCCGGCCGGCAACTCGCGCTCGACCCCAAACGACGACCACACCTCTCGCGTGGTGAGCTCGCCCGTCACGCGCTGCCGGTCATCGAACTGACGGATCTGTTCCTGTGTCACACCGATCAGGAAAAACGGCTGCAACAGGCGCCACCGGACCCGATCGTAGCCGGTGAATCCGATCACCGCCGACGTGCGCAAGGCTCCGGCCGCGACCAACGCGTCCGCCGTGAGATCACGATCGCTGAACGGACGCCACGAGCCGCCGAGCCACACGCGCCCGCCGACGTCGTCGTCGTAGGCCAGGCCAAGGCCGGCGCGACCGCGCGGCGAGCGATCGATCGTGGCGTCGAACGCCACGGTGTCGTCGGTGCCCCGTGGCTCGAGCCACACGGCTTGGTAGCGGCCGCCGACCGAGAGTCGCCGGAGCGCTTGCTGCAACGATGGCACATCGACTGGTTGGTCCAGCGTGACGTTCAGGTAGTCGCGGAGAATGCGCGCTTCGCGGTGACCGGCGTTCTGGACGGTGATCGATGTGACCCGCGCGGGCACCGTGCCCGGGTTCTCCGGGCCGTTGGGGACCGGCAGGCAGTCGGCCATGCGCAGCGCGCGTGTCGCGGCGTGCTGGCCGACGGCGATGATCGCATCGATGTCGTGATCGTTGAACGACAGGCTGCCGATGTCGGCGACTGGGGAGCGAATGTGGATGTCGCCCGGCCACACCGTGTCCCCGCGTTGCTCGAAGAGAAAGTCGATGAGGCGGCCGCTGACGTCGAGTGGCGAGTCGGGGTTGATCGACGCATCGGAGCGCGTGAGGTCGGCGACGATCAATCGCGTGGCGCCTTCGCTGCGCGCGACCTGGATCGGGACGTTGGCCGAGACGCCGCCGTCGACGAGGACGTGGTTCTGCATCCGGACCGGCTTGAAGACGATCGGGAGGGAGTAGCTGGCGCGCACAGCCTGGGCGAGGTCGCCGTGGTCGAGGATGACCGGCGAGCGGTCCCTGAGATCGGTGGCGACGGCGCGGAACGGGATGCGGAGGGCCGAGAAGTTGCCGCGGGCGATGAGGTTGCCGCGGAGCATCAGGGCGTCCATCAGGGCGTTGATCACGTTCTCGCGGGTGGCGAGGCTCTGAAGGGAGAGCCCGCGGGAGCCGCTCTCGACAACGAGCAGCGGGTGGAGCGTGCCCAGGACCTGCGGGATGTCGGGCGGGGTGGAGCGGAAGAGCGACTGGAGCGGGAGCGTGTGGACGATCGAGTCGAGTTGGCGGCCCGAGTAGCCGCTGGCGTAGAGGGCGCCGACGACAGCGCCCATGCTCGAGCCGATCACGACGTCCGGACGGATGCCCGCGCTGTCGAGCGTCATGATGACGCCAATCTCAGAGAGCGATCTGGCGCCTCCACCGCCCAGGACGAGTGCCGTGCGGCCGCCCGCCGGGCAGCCGGGCGGAACGGGCATGCTGTCGGGGCGCGCGGTTTGTGCGACGGCGTGCATTGGAGCGATCGACGCGAGGACGGCCGAGGCCACGAGACAGACCCCGGTCGGGCGCCGCATGCACACGCGTCCGAGTGTATCCAGGCCCGGCCGATGGCGCTAGCAGGAATCTGCGGTCGAGGCCGCTGGTTGGGTCGTTCACTTCTTCGGTGGGGAGCCGGCGATAACGATCGGACCCGTTGGTGTCTCGACCCCACCGGCGGGCTCCTCGGTGACGGCGACCGTCACGAGTGCCGCACGATCGAGGGCATATGTCGCCTCGACGTGCGCGGTGCCGCGAGACGACGGCGCAAAGGTCCCAGCCGGGATCTTCTTGCCGTCCGACGTGATGAGCCAGAGCTCGTACGTGCGGCCAGGGGGCGCGGGCGGAAGGTCGCGGGCGTACATCGACCACGTGTTCGTCCCGCGGTCCCAGAACATGAGCGCCGACGCCGACCGGGCACCGGCGGCCGTCAACGACACCACGTCCACACTCGGCCCGGTCACCAGATCGAGCTGGCGCTCAGTCGCGGCAAGCGCCGTGGTCGCCGAGTCGAGGGCCGCGTGGCTGCTCGCATACGCTGAGCGCGCGTCGTCCAGCGCGCGCGCCAAGTATCTGGAGTGCTGCCAGAGCACGGCTGCCACGACGAAGCTGGCCGCGAGCCCGGCCAGGAGCCACCCGTTCGCACCGAATCGCGCGTCGCGCGGCGGCCGCGGCGCCGCCTCAGCCCGCACACGCGACAACAGCCGGCCGCGCACATGCTCGAGCCGCGCGTCGACGTCGCCACTCGATACCACAGGCGGCGCCGCCAGCGACAGGCTCGCCATCGCCACCCGGAGCTCCGCCAGCTCAGGCCCACACGTGGGGCACCGCTCGGCGTGCGCCAGGACCGCCGCCTGCTCCTCGGCCGCCAACGCATCCAGCGCCGCCGCCGCCAACGCGGCGCTCGCCTCGTCATGACTCGCCTCGCGAGCGGTCATCGCACCTCCCCCTCCCCCTCGCGCAGGACCGCCAACCGCTCACGCAGCTTCTGCCCAGCCAACCGCGTCCGCGTCTTCACTGTCCCGAGCGGCTGCCCGGTCCGCTCGGCGATCTCCGCTTGACTGAGCCCCCGGAAGTACGCCAACTCCACCACTTCCCGCTGCTCCGGCGGCAACGTCCGCACCGCCTCCGCCACCCGCTCCCGCTGCTCCGCCACCTCGGCCACGTCCATGACCCGCTCGGCCCTGTCAGCGATCATGTCGTCGGCGCCCGGCGCAAGCGGCTCCTCCCGCAGCCGCCGCCGCGACCGCAATCGATCCAGCGCCCGACTCCGCGCGATGGTGAGAATCCATGTCGCCACCGACCCGCGCCCTGGCTCGTACCGGGAGGCCTGCCGCCAGGCTTGATAGAACGCGTCCTCCAGCACGTCATCCGCGTCGTCAGGATCGCGCACCATCTGCACGATCAACGCATACGCGGGCCGCGCCCACCGATCGTAGAATTGCGCCAGCGCCTCAGCGTCTCCGGCGCACATGCGCTCGATCAACTCGCTGTCGTCTAGCACTGAGCAGGCAAACTACACCCCGACACGGACGATCAGCATATAGTTTTGGGTCATGACATGTCCGGTCTGTTCTACGCCGTCCACGGGAGGACGGTTCTGCTCGTCATGCGGTGCGCCATTCGAGGGCGCGGTCTGCCCCGCCTGCCGCTCGCTGCTCACCGCCGGCGCTAAATTCTGCCACCGCTGCGGCACGGCCGTCGGCGCGGCGCCCCCGACCGACCCACGGGGCGCGTCGACTGTCCCGTGGGCTGTGGCGTCGATCGCGCTGATTGCGCTCATCGCCCTCGTGGCAGGCCGCAACTTTGGCGCGCACCGCGCGCAGGCCGCCGACGAGTCGCCCGCATCAGCGCAGGCCGCCCAACCCCCTGAGGCCACCAGCGCTCGCGCGCCCGACATCTCGGCGATGTCCCCGGCCGAACGCGCCGACCGTCTCTTCGATCGTGTCATGCGCCTCCACAGCGAGGGCAAGGACGACAGCGCCCAGACCTTCGCGCCCATGGCGCTCGCCTCGTACCAGATGATGGACTCGCTGACCCTCGATCAGCGCTACGACCTGGGCCGGATCGGCGAAGTCGTCGGCCTTCCCGACGTCGCCCGCGCTCAAGCGGACACGATTCTGTCCCTCGACTCGACGCATCTCCTCGGCCTTGCCCTTGCCGCCCGCGCGGCAACGACCGCCAAGGACGCCACAGCGGCACATCGTTTCTACCAACGACTCCTGGCCGCCGCCTCGACGGAGCGGAAGAAGAACTTGCCCGAGTACACGCGCCACCGCGCGGACATCGATGCGGCGCTGGCCGAAGCTCGGGCGACGGGCGCGTGACGACCATCCACCTCGCCCACAGCCCCGATTCGGACGACGCCTTCATGTTTTACGCCCTGGCCGAGGGCAAGATCGACACCGACGGCATCACCTACGTCCACGCGCTGCAAGACATCGAATCCCTGAACCAGCGCGCCCGCCGAGCCGAGCTGGAGGTGACGGCGGTCTCGATCCACGCCTATGCGTACCTGACCGACCGCTACGCCCTTCTGCCGCACGGCGCGTCCGTCGGCGACCGCTACGGCCCGCGGCTCGTCGCCCGCACCCCCAAAACGCGCGCCGATGTGCGCGGTGCACGCATCGCCATCCCGGGCCCACTGACCACGGCCTATCTGGCCCTTCGGCTCTATGAGCCGGAGTTCACGGCGGTCGAGCTCCCGTTCGATGCCATCGACGCGGCCGTCCTCGCCGGTGACGTGGACATGGGTTTGCTTATCCATGAGGGCCAACTCACGTACAGTGACCAGGGCCTCCACCTCGTGGCCGACATGGGCGAGTGGTGGTTCCAGGAGACCGGCCTCCCCCTGCCGTTGGGCGGGAATGTTATCCGAAAGGACCTTGGGCCCAAGCTTATCGCGACAGTATCTCGCCACCTACGCGAGAGTATCGCGTACGGATTGCAGCACCGCGACACGGCCTTGAACCACGCCATGCGCTACGCCCGCGACTTGGACCGCGCAAAGGCCGACACGTTCGTCGGGATGTATGTAAACGACTGGACGCTTGACTATGGCGTCCGCGGCCGCGAAGCGGTCCGAACGTTGCTGGCTCGGGGCACTCGTGCCGGCCTCATCCCGCACGACGTGCAGGTCGAGTTCGCCTCGGACTGACCGTCGCGATACAGTTGGTTACACCGTTCGTCGATCGGGCGTCTTTCGGCCAGTCTCCTTTGAGCCGTGGAGTTAGCGACGTCATCCGCCTTTCATCCCTTCTTCGCGACCCCCTTGTCAACCGCTGCGGATCAGGGTGTCGCCGAGAACGAGACGCTGACCCAGATCGCCCGCCGGCTCGCGGGAGCTGGGGATCTCACCGCAACCTTTGATCTGCTCGCCTCGGGCGCGGTCGGACTCCTCGGGGCCGAGGGGGCCATCGTCGCGCGATCCGACGGTGATCGCTTCCACGTCGAGGCGGCTGCCGGCGGACTGATCCCCCTCGTGGGTTTTGGTGCGCCGCTCGCGGGGTCGTTGGCGGCCGACGCGCTCGGGCGCGGGCATCCGGTCGTGCTCAATGACACGACCGGCGACACGCGCGTCGACGCGCACTTCCTGGGCGCGTTCTCGCCGCGCCAGCTCGTGGTGGCGCCTATGATCGTGGCCGATGCCCCGCGTGGATTCGTGATGGCCCTCAACAGCGCCAAGGGCTATTTCGCGCCGGCCGATGGCGCGCTGCTCCAGCGGTTGGCCGACCACGGCGCGATCGCCGTCCGCTACAGCGAGCTCGTAGGCCGGTCCGATGCGGCCGCCCGCGACGCCCGTGCCCTCTCCGACATCGTCCAGGAAATCAACCAATCGCTGGAGCTCGAGCGCGTCCTGTCCCTCATCGCCCGCCACTCGGCGGGGCTGGTGGGCGCGCGCGGCACACGCGTCACGCTGTTTGACGGCGCCTCGCTCATCACCGTGGCGACGTTTGGCGACGCCAGCGATCGGATCGGCGCCCTGGTCGACCCGGCCACCGTGTTCGCCGGCGAAGCCATGCGGCGACGCCACGCCGTGCGGACCGACGACCTGACGTCGTACGCCGATCAGTGGGCGCGGACCGGACGCGGCGTGACCAAGGGCGAAGGACGCCCCAACGGCGTGGCGGCGCCCCTGCTCGTCGGCGGCCGCGTGATCGGCGCGATCACCGTGTTCGGGCTCGAGGTGCGCGACCCGGAGCCGCGGGACGCTGACCTCCTGCAGTCGGTCGCCAACCACGCCGCGGTCGCCATCGAGAACGCGCGACTCTATCGGGCGGCGGCCTACACGGCGCGTCACGCCAGCGTCCTCGCGGCGACGGCGCGGACGCTCGCCATGAGCTCGAGCCCGGATGCGATCTACGGCGGGATCTCCGAGATCGTCCACGAATCGCTGGGCGCCAGCGGGTTCAGCGTCATCACCGGCGATCCCGAGACGCGCCAGGGCGTCATCGCGCACTCCGAAGGGATGGGCGGCGACTGGTTCCGGGACTGGCTCTGGCCGCGGTTCTGGGACAGCCCGTCGGCGCGCGTGCTCACGTCGCAGCGGCCACGGTACGTATCCGATATCGCCGACCTCAACGCCGAATGGTCTGCGGGCGCGCCCGCCGTGGCCGCGATGGAGGCGGCCGGGATCCGATCGGTCGCGCTCATCCCGCTGTCCGCCGAGGGGGCCGTGCGGGGCGTCCTCGTGCTACGGTTCGGGTCGCGTCGTCGGTTCGAGGAGCACGAGCGGCAACTGCTCGAGGACTTTGCCACGCAGGTCGGAGTGGCCGTCCGGAACGCGCTCCTCGCCTCGGCCGAACGCAGCGGGCGAGACCGGGAGCAGATGCTGGCGACCGCGCTCGCGACGATGGAGCACCCCGTGTTTGTCCTGGATCCGGACCGGCGGATCCGCTACGCCAACCCGTCCGCGAGTCGCGAGTACGGCCAGGCCGTCGAGACGCTGAACGGGTTACCGATCGCGGAGTTGTTTGACCCCGACGCGGGCACCAACCAGTTCCACCGGCGCAACGACGGCAGTGAGTTCCCGGCCACCGTGACGACCAGCCAGTTCCGGGACGGGCGCGGGGAGACGGCGGGACAGGTCGTGAGCGTCCACAACGCATCAGAGGCCCAGCGCGTCGCCGAAGCCATGCACCAGACCGAGAAGCTCGCCGCGCTCGGTGAGCTCGTAGCCGGCGTCGCCCATGAGCTCAATAATCCGCTCACCGGGATCTCCACGTTTGCCCAGCTGCTCCTCGACGAGAAGCTCGACGCCGAGCAAATCGAATCCGTGCGGACCATCAAGCGCGAGTCGGACCGCGCCGTGGCGGTGATCCGGGACCTGCTGGTGTTCGCGCGCAAGACCGGGCCGCGCTCCGTGGCGGTCGACATCGCGGCGTTGGCCCAACAGACGCTGCGCTTGCGATCCTACGCGCTCCAGACGGCAGGGATCCAGGTCGAGACCGAGTTCGACCCGACGTTGCCGACGATCCCGGGCGACGACCAGAAGTTGCAGCAGGTGCTCCTCAACCTCATCGTGAACGCCGAGTACGCGATGCACCGCGTGCCGACACGACGGCTGACCGTGCGCGCGACCCGGAACCATGCGGCGCACGCCCTCGTCGTCGAAATCGCCGATACCGGCGTGGGCATGAGCGCCGAGGTCGCCAAGCACATCTTCGAGCCGTTCTTCACGACCAAGCCGGTGGGGGTGGGGACCGGGCTCGGGCTGTCGGTCAGCTATGGCATCGTCCAGGCGCACAACGGGACGATTCAGGTGGAGAGTACCCCCGGTGTCGGGACGACCTTTCTGATCACTTTTCCGATGCTCGAGGTGGATCGTATATGAGTATGAGCGCGGCGCCGAGTGTCTCGCGGGTGGCGGAGGTTCGGCCCCGGGTGCTGGTGGTGGACGACGAATTGCCGATCGCCTCGGCGATCGCGCGGTACTTACGGACGCGCGGCTATCAGGTCGAGACGGCGTCGTCGGGTGACGCGGCGCTCGAGCGGCTCGAGATGGAGTCGTACGAGCTCATTCTGTGCGATGTGCGCATGCCCGGGTTGTCGGGGGTCGAGGTCGTGTCGCGGGCGTTGGCCCTCGACGAGGACCTGGCCGTCATGATGCTGACCGGCGTCAACGACGCGCCGACGGCAACGGATGCATTGGCCAGGGGCGCGTTTGACTATCTGCTCAAGCCGGTCGAGCTGACCGATCTGGAACAGGCGATCGAGCGGGCGCTCCATAAGCGCGGCTTGCTCATCGAGCGGCGGAACGTGGAGCGGATGATCCGCGAGGAGGTGGCGTCGCGTACGGCCGAGCTCGTCGAGGAGCAGAAGGTGCTGCGCGAGCTCACGCTCGGGACGGTGCAGGCGTTGATCTACGCCATGGAAGCCAAGGACATCTATCTGCGGGGGCATTCCGAGCGAATCGCCGAGCTCGGCGCGTCGATCGCCGACGAGCTGGGGCTGGACGCCGACACGGTGGAGAACATCCGCGTGGCGGGGCGGTTGCACGACGTGGGCAAGATCGGGATCCGGGAGGCGGTGCTCAATAAGCCTGGGCCGTTGACGGCCGAGGAGTATGAGCACGTCAAGGAGCACGTCCGGATCGGGATGACGATCCTGAAACCGTTGACGCACGTGGCTCGGGCGCTCGTGTACGTGGAGGATCACCACGAGCATTGGGACGGGCACGGGTATCCGGCCGGGAAGGCCGGTGAGGCGATCTCCATCGGCGGGCGGATTCTGGCCGCGGCCGATGCGTTTGATGCGCTGACGTCGCATCGCGCCTACCGCGAGCCCAAGCCGCCGCGGGACGTGGTCGAGTACCTGCGGACCCACGCCGGGGCGCTGCTCGACCCGCGCGTCTATGACGCCCTGCGCACGGTCGTGCTCGGGCGGAAGACGCTGTCGTCGCTGTTTATCGACGACACCCAGTAACGCAAACAAAACAGCTGTCGAGTCGTGGGCCGCGGTCTTCGCGGCCCATGACTTGACGTGTCGTGAAATACCGAGTATTCGCTGTTCTCGGAGCGGAACGCGTTTGGCAACGCGTTTGCCAAAAGAACACCCGTAGGCTTGAAACACATACTGAGACAGGAGGCGGCCATGCCGCGCGGCGACGAGTTGCAGTTCTCCGATCGCGACGATGAGGGGGAGGACCTGGGGTACCCGGCCGGGGGCGGGGGGGCATCGTACGACGACGACGAGGACGAAGAGGAGGGGGGAGGGTGGGCCATCACCAAGGACCACAGCGAGGACCTGTGGGACAGCGCGGAAGACGGCGAGGATGACGACGAGGAAGAGGTCGGGGTCGCCGAGGTGGAAGTCATCGAGGACGACGAGGACGAGTTCCCCGTGTCGCGCCCCGCACCTGCCGTCTCTGGTGGCCCGGCAAAGAAGAGCGTAGCCCCGCCAAAGCCCGCGGCGGTCAAGACCGCGCCGACCGTCGTGGCCAAGGTTGCGCCCAAGCCGGTGGCCAAGGCGGCCCCCAAGGCTGCGGCCAAGAAGGCGCCGGCCAAGGCCGTCAAGAAGGCTGCCAAGAAGGCACCGGCCAAGGCCGCGACGAAGGGAGCCAAGAAGGCTGCCTACAAAGCGGTAGCCAAGAAGAAGTCAGTAACCAAGGTCTCGGCCAAGAAGGCGTCCTCGCCAAAGGCGGGCGGCAAGAAGGCCAAGAAAGCGAAGAAGGGCAAGCGGTAGCTTCGCCCTCTGTTCGCACCCGCGCGAAGGGCCAGGGACGAGTCGTCGCGTCCCTGGCCCTTGGTGCTGCGGGGCCTAACACGTCCCAACGACACCGGCGAACGACAACTACAAACGTCAGAGATGTATACGGCCTGCATACGGCCCTGCGTGCGCCCCTCCGGCGTCTGCGTGATTTCTGCGTGGTTTCTGCTCGGTTTCTGCTCTGTATCTGCACTGAAACCGAACGTTGAGCGCACGCAACACGCCACGCTGCACGCGAGGCCCGCGTCCTGCGTGCTGTTGTCCGGAGCAGAGCACAACCCCGAACCCGAACCCCTAGTCGTGAGTGTCCCTAGTCCCTAATTCTCACTCATTCCGATTATAGTTTGCCAATGGACTCCCCCGTCGCACTTCTCCGATCGCACGCGACATACGCACCATGGAACGCCCGCGGCCTCGCCTCACACGCCGCGGCACTCGTCGACGCGGCCGGAGTCCGACCTACCAACGCCTCGGCGCGCGCAACGCCGAGTGCACGCGCGATCCGCTTCTATGTGGCAAGCGGTCTGCTCGACCGCCCCGAGGGCACCGGCACGTCGGCGACCTACAACTATCGCCACCTCCTGCAACTCCTCTCGATCAAGATCCGCCAACGCGACGGACAGACGCTCGACATCATCAAGCGCGAGATGGGCGAGATCTCCGGCGACGCGCTCGAACGCCGCGTCGCCCAATCACTCGGCACCGCCTTGAACTCGGGCGCGGTCGACGTGGTCGCCAAGGACGGCGATGAGCCGCCGCTCTGGCGACGCGTTCCCGTTGCCGATGGCATCGAGCTTCACGTGCGCGACGACTCCCTCGCCGCCCGCGATGACACCGTCCTCGCCATGCGTGAAGCCGTCCGCGCCGCCCTCGGACGCTCCGAGATTCGCTAGCCCATGACTCGGCGGCGCGCTGCCGCCACCCGGCCGATCCTGCTCGATCGGTCACTCGAGGCGCTGCCTCTCTTCCGACTCAGCGACTCGGCCGACGAGGGGGCTGTCACCTACGCCCCGGAGTCCGGCGGCCGCTGGCGCGTCCTCCCGGCGCCCGGCGACCGGCTCCCCGGCACGTTCGACCAGGACGTCTACGTGGAGCTCCTCCATCGGTACCAGGAGGCCGGGACGCCGAGCGACGGTGTCATTTCTTTCACCCTTCACGCGTTCCTCCGGTCCATGGACCGTCGCGTCGATGGCCGCACCTACGAACAGTTGCGCTCGGCTTTGGCGCGACTCGCCCATACCGTCCTGGAATCCGCCGGCGCCTACGCCAGCATCGATGCGGGCGCTGGCATCCGCCCCGTCGACACCCGCTTCTCGATCCTGACGGCCGTCTCGATCGACCGCCGCCGATCAGCGGACCGTGAGCAGCTGGGACTCTTCCCAACGCTCACCTCCGGCGAACCCGGGGACGCCCGCGTTACCCTATCCCCCCTGCTCTTGGCCAACGTCCGCGGGGGTCACACCGTAACGATCTCGGCTGCGCAATACGGCGCCCTCCCTTCGGCCACCGCACGACGCTTGTATAGGTTGGTCGAGGTCGCTCGAACGGAGGGGCGGGCCCTCTGGCGTGTTGCGCTCAACGCTTTGGCCGAACAGCTTCCGCTCACCCAACGGTATCCGTCGCACCTCCAGCGGGTATTGCAACCGGCGCATGACATGCTGAAGGAAGCCGGAGTCGTGCAGGACGCGACCGTACGGCAACATCAGCGCGACTGGTTCGTCGATTACGTACTGGCGGGGCGCACCTAAACGGAGTCACTCGAAATGGCTACGAAGCTCGACAAGACGATCAAGAGAGAACTGGACATGGACGGCCAAGCGTATACAGTGGCGATCTCGCCCGAAGGGGTCAAACTGACCCAAAAGGGTTTCCGAAAAGGCCGCGAGATGGCCTGGAAGGCCTTCTGGGCGCTCGGCACCGAGGAAGGGGCTGGTAGTGGGTCACACGGGGGAACTCCTGGCGGTTCATCCGGTATGTAACAGTTCGTACTTTTTCGCTCGCGTGCCGATTGGGCGATCCCCGCTGACGGCGCTCGGGCGTCGTTTGTGCCTCGTCTCTGACCCTTGTGTCCATGTCGCCTGCCCGTCGCGTCGCACTGGTGTCGCTCGTGCTCGTCCCGCTGATTGCCGGCGGGTTCATCCTGCAGGCCCGCGCAACCCGCGACGGCGCGCACCTCTTCGACCAGGTCGTGAGCCTCGTGTCGGACCGGTTCGTCGACACGCTCGATCAGTCCGCGCTCTACGAGAAGGCGGCCGAGGGGCTCGTCCATGAGCTGAACGACCCGTACACCGAGTTGCTCCAGCCCAAGAAGCTGGCGGAGTTCTCGCGCCACACGGGTGGTCGGTACGGCGGGGTCGGCATGGAGATCGGGCAGGACCCGGCGGGCGCGATCGTGGTGAATCGCGTGTTCCCGCACACGCCGGCGGAGGAGGCCGGCGTGACCGAGGGCGATCGCATTGTCATGGTCGACACGGCGGCGACGATCGGGTGGAAGTTGAACCAGGTCTCCGACTACCTCGTCGGCACGCCCGGGACCAAGGTCACGGTCAAGTTCAATCGTCCGGGTGTGACGGAGCCGCTCGTGTTCCACTTCACGCGGTCGATCATTCACATCCCGGCGGTCCCGTACGCGATCATGCTCGACGGGAACATCGCCTACATCCCGCTGCAGCAGTTCAACGAGGACGCGCGGGATGACCTCGAGGCGGCGCTGCGCCGTCTCGTGATCACCGAGGGTGCCAAGGGCGTCGTGCTCGATTTGCGCGACGATCCGGGCGGGATCCTCGACCAGGCGTTGTCGGTGAGCAACCTGTTCCTGCAGGAAGGACAGGAGATCGCCAGCGTCCGGGGCCGGAACCAGGAGCCGCAGGTCTATCAGGCGCGCACCAAGCCGATCGTGCCGACGGTGCCGCTCGTGGTGCTGACCAACGGCGGGAGCGCCTCGGCATCGGAGATCGTCGCGGGGGCGTTGCAGGATCATGACCGCGCGCTCGTCGTCGGGACGACGTCGTTTGGCAAAGGGCTCGTGCAGACGCTGTTCCCGCTCGATGGCGGGTATGCGCTCAAGATGACGACGGCCAAGTGGTATACGCCGAGCGGGCGGTCGATCCAGAAGGAGCGGAAGCTGCTGCCGGACGGGGAGTTCATCGAGGTGCACCCCGACTCGCTGGAGACGGATTCGGCGCGGAAGGCCCGGCCGGCGTTCAAGTCCGACGCTGGGCGTATCGTCTACGGCGGTGGAGCGATCACGCCGGACGTCGTGATCAAGCCGGACACCTTCTCGACAGCCGAGCAGCAGTTCAACAAGCTGTTGGCGCCCAAGGGGCAGGTCGTGTTGCAGACGTTGTCCAACTTTGCGCTTGATCTCAAGCCCAAGATCACGTCGCCCAGTTTCACGGTGCAGCCGACGTGGCGGGACACGTTGTACCGGCGGCTCACGGCCGCAGGGGTGGTGATTCCGCGGGCGCAGTACGACTCCGTCGGGCCGTACGTCTCCAAGCTGATCGAGACGCGCGTGGCGCGGATCGTCTACGGCGACTCGACGGCAAAGCGGCGGGAGATGGCCGAGGATGTGCAGCTCAAGAAGGCGGTCGAGCTCCTGCAGCAGGGGCCGACGCAGAAAGACCTGTTCGTGGTCGCCCAGCGGCAGCCGCACGCGGGTCAGTAACAAATCCTGCATGTCTACAAAGACGGCCTCCCGACGGGGGGCCGTTTTTGCACGCGCCCGCCGAAAGGCGGTCGATCAAATGAGACAGGAAGATAGATGGGAAAAACGGCGACCAAACGGGCGCCGTTTTTTCATCTATCTTTGTGTACGCGCTCTAACCGGAGTCGCACATGGGATTCGCGATCCTGCTTGTCGCCTTCCTCGTCGTGGTGGCCGGATTTGTCCTGACCAGTTCGGTCAAGATCGTCGGCCAAGCCGAGGTGATGGTGATCGAACGATTGGGACGGTTCCATCGAGTGGCCCGGTCGGGCATGAACTTGCTCCTGCCGGGAATCGATCGGCCTCGGACGATCGACGTGCGGGTGTTCGACACCGATGTGACCGGTGTGAAGCGCATTCGGTCGGGCTCCACCGCGCGGATCGATCTTCGCGAGCAGGTGCTGAGCTTCCCCAGCCAATCGGTGATCACCAAGGACAACGTGTCGATCGGGATCGACGCGGTGATTTACTACCGGGTGGCGGACCCGCAGAAAGCCACGTATGCGGTGCAGAATCTGCCGTTCGCGCTCGAGACGCTGACGCGGACGACACTGCGCAACATCGTCGGCGAGATGGAGCTGGATCAGACACTCGGGTCGCGCGATACGATCAATCGCCGCATGCGCGACGTGATCGAGGAAGCGTCGATCGGGTGGGGCGTCGACGTGACGCGTGTCGAGTTGCAGGCGATCGAGCCGCCGCACGACGTGCAGCAGTCGATGGAGTTGCAGATGCGGGCCGAGCGCGAGCGACGCGCTGCCGTGACGAACGCCGAGGCTGGGAAGCGGGCGGCGATTCTCGAGGCTGAGGGTGTGCGGGAGTCGGCGGTGCTGCGGGCGCAGGGTATGGCGGAGGCGCGGCTCGCCATGGCCAATGCGGAGGCCGAGGCCATTCAGAAAATCTCTGGATCGCTCGCCGAGGGCGAGGCCGCTGTGTATCTGCTCGGGCTCCGGTATTTCGAGGCGTTGCCGCAGTTGGCGCAGGGGAAGGGCTCGACGATTTTCTTGCCCGCTGACGCCGCGGGGCTGCTCGGCGCGGTCGGTGGGATTCGCGAGTTGTTGAAGAGCGCCGTGGGCGGCGCCGTGGGCTCGGCCACACCAGCAACAATTCCAAAACCGCCGGCGCTCACATCCGGCGGTGATGGCAAGTCATGATCACCGAGGAGCGTGCGCAGCGGATCGCCAAATCCCACGCGTGCGAGAACTGCGGGGAATACAGCTACAAGAAGCTGGTCGTGCGCGCGGCGTCAGAGGCCGGGCGCACGGAGCTTGGTGAGGCGTGGCACGTCACCAAGACCTGCGGCGTGTGCGGCATGGAGCACGAGATGGGGATCGACGCGGACGGCGACATCGTCTACGTGACCTAGCGGGCGCGCTGAGGGAACGAAATCGCCCATTCCGTTGTAAAAAATCCGGAGGCCGCCAGACTGTGAAGTGTAACAATAGGAGGTTACTTTTCACCGTTCGAGCGCCCGCCGGCCGTACGTCGGCGCGGGCTGCACTTTATGAGGAGGCACCATGCGGAAGCCACGCCCGAACACATATAACCCAGCTCAAGCACTCCACCTGATCGCGAGCGATCGGAGCGGCTCCCCGCTGAGTTGTCCGTCCTGCTCTGGACCGATCGAACGTGATCCCGTGCGGACTCCGCCGCCGCCCAAGTCGCACGTGACGCTGAAATGCACGCGGTGCGGCCGATTCGCCCGCTATATCGCCGGGGCCGCTTAGGAAACTAAACCAAAACTCGTCTGCACGAAAATTGCCTTTGTAGGGGCTACCAGCAAATCCCGTACATCCGTTTATTTTTCATGGGGTACGAGACCAAAGCATCACAGCTAGCCCCAGTATGGGACGAGGAACGGTTTCATGGCACGGCTCAACGGCACAGTGAAGTGGTTCAACGACGCGAAGGGCTTCGGATTCATCTCGCGTGAGGGAGGCCCCGACGTGTTCGTCCACTTCAGCGCGATCCAAGGCAATGGATTCAAGTCCTTGTCCGAAGGCGACCGCGTCGAGTTCGAGATCGTACAAGGGCAAAAGGGTCCGCAGGCCGCTGACGTCACGAAGGTTTAGCTTCGCGCGCTCCACCTGACGTACCACGCCCCGGCTGGCCGCGCCGGGGCTTTTGCCTTAGGTAGTCTTTTTTTGTTTCCGGCGGGGGCGTGACGCGAGCGCTGGTGGGTCGTCACGTTCGAGATGCCATCCATTCGCGCGCTCCTCCTGCCCCTCTTCGCGCTCACGCCATCCGTGAGCGCGGCGCAGATGCGCACGCCGACCCACGCCGTAGTGCAACCCGCGCGCATGGCCACGACGGCACCGGTCGTCGCCGTCCGCGGCCCCGTCGACGGCCAAGCCATCGTCGCCACCGCCCGTCACTACCTGGGCGTGCGCTATCTCATGGGCGGGACCACGCCGAAAGCATTCGACTGCTCGGGGTTCGTCCGCTACGTCTTCGCCCGCCACGGCATCCTCCTCCCGCGCACCGCCCACGAGCAAGCGGGTATCGGCGAAGCACCGGCGGTCGGCGACTCGCTCCTCCCCGGCGACCTGCTGTTCTTCTACGGCGGCCAGGGCGCCCAGCACATCGCCATGTACGTCGGCGGCGACACGATCATCCACGCCTCGAGCACCGCGCACCACGTCCGCCTCGATGTCCTCACCAAAGCAAGTACCAGCGCGGGCGCCCGCCGCAGCTGGTTCAACCAGCGCCTCATCGCCGTGCGCCGCGTCCTCCCACTCGACGGATTTGTTTACGTCCCGGCGCGCGGCGAGCCGACGATGTCACTGCTGCCAGCGACGAACCGCGAATGGTGACCTACTCGCGGTCACTCCCCGGGGGCGGTCTCGTGTTCGTCGAGACAGAGCCGGACGGCGCCCGCCTCTGGGTCGAGCGGCGCACCGACCCGCACCGGCGCGTGGGCCACACCCCGCCCGTGTTGGCCTCCGCACCCGAAGCCAACGCGTTGGTCGAGATCGCCGCCGACAACGTCGCGGTGGCCCGCGCCATCCAGCGCTGGCAGGCTAATTCAACTCGAACTGATACTAATAGTTAGACGTGTAATTGGTCGAACCTGAGGCCCCGCCGCACCCGCCGGCGCCGCCGTGGGGCATATCGGAACAGCTGCGCCGGACGCCCGCGCCCCTCGCTCCGCCACTCATCGGTCGCCTCGACCAGCGATGAGGCCTGGAGCGCCCGCCGGAAGCTCGCCTTGTGCAGCCGGTGGCCGAGCAGGATCTCGTAGACCCCTTGGAGATCGCTCAACGTAAAGGTCGGCGGCAGGAGCCGGAAGGCGACGGGAGCCGAGTCAGCCTTGGCTCGGATCAAGGCGATTGATGAGTCGATAATGGCGCGTTGACGCGGTGATAGTGGCGGTAGTTCGACCACCGGAAACCACGCCGCGTCATCTCCCGGCGGCGACAGCAATCCAAGCGGCACCGTCCCGACGAACCCGATGGAGAGGTCGGCATCACTCGGGTGTCTCCGGCTGTCGGAGAAGGCTCCCACCTGGTCCATCCAGGTCGGAGCCGAGGCGAGGGCAGCGCGGGCGATCCGCGCGCCGGTGTCGGGCAGCGCGGCATCTGATGCCTTTGGCGTGCCCCACGGGACCATCCAGCGCTCGCCTGATCCGCTGGGCGTTCGCACGAGGAGAACGGCTAGATGCCGGTCAACCGGCGTGAGCAGCACCGTATCGACTGAATAGCGCACATGGCAGTATTAGTCGTGTGCAGCGACAAAAGAAAGAGTGGCGCTACTGGCGCACACCCGCACCGAACTGCGCGTACCCAGGGATCGTAATTGGCAGTCGGCCGGTCGCGGGTACGAGGCCGACCAGGACGCGAGCCGCGGCCTGCTGGGAGACCGGGAACCCGCCCCAGGCGACAACGTAGGTGCCCACCTCGGGAAGCTGACTCAGCAGGTAGGGGTTGCCCAGTGCGACGACGATTGGGCGGCGGCGGCGTTCGACCAGTTGGTGGACGAAGCCGACGATGGCGTGCGGTGCGCTGATCGAGGTCACATCCCAGGCCTGGGCGACGTAGGAGCTCACGATCGTCACGTCAGCCGAGTCGGCGGCGCTCAAAAGCGACCATGGTGTATCATTTGCATCATCCGGGTCGACGTACTCGGCTCGGAGCGACGGGAAGGTCTGCTTGAGCGTAGCGTTGAACGCGACGCCGGCGCCCAGGTCGGCGCGGCGGGCGATCGTGATCGACAGCACCCGCGCGCCCTTGTTCAGACGGCCGAGGGGCAGCAGGTGGGCCGAGTCGCGCACGACGGTGATCGAGCGGTCGGCCACGGTGCGGGCGACGGCCAAGTGCGACGAGTCGCCAACGAGGTTGGGGATGCTATCCAGGTCGACCGTCCGCCGGCGGTCGAGTCCCAGGTCATGCTTCATCGTGAGCAGGCGGCGCACCGACGCGTCGATGCGGGACTCGGGGTAGCGTCCCTCGCGGACGCCAGCCACGACGGCATCGATTGTCTGCGGCACGTCGAGCGGCTGAATCAAGACATCCGCGCCCGCGGCCACGGCGCGCTTCGCGGCGTCGACGGCCCCGTACTGATCGAGCACGCCCCGCATGTCCATGGCGTCGGAGATGACGAGCCCCTTGAAGCCGAGTTGCCCGCGCAGGAGGTCCGTCAGCACGAGTGGCGAGAGCGTGCCTGGCGCGCCTGATGGGTCCAGGGCCGGCATCGACCCGTGGAACGACATGATCGCGCCGACGCCGGCTTGAACGGCGGCGCGGAAGGGCACCAGCTCCACGGTGTCCAACCGCGCGCGCGAGACGTGCACCACGGGCAGTGCCAGATGCGAGTTGGTCTCGGTGTCGCCGTGTCCGGGGAAGTGTTTCCCGGTGGCGATCATCCCGTGCTCTTGCAGGCCTCGAATGAATGCGCGCCCAAACGCCGCATCGAGCTGCGGCGACTCGCCGTAGGAGCGCGTGTTGATGACCGGATTATTGGCGTTGTTGTTGACATCGAGCACCGGCGCGTAGTCGATCTGGATGCCGAGGGCGCGGCCTTCGATGGCGGTGACGCGGCCTTCCTCGTACGCCAGGATCGTGTCGCGGGTCGCGCCAAAGGCCATCTCAGGCGGGAAGATCGTCGCGCCGCCCAGGTCGACGGCGTTCGGCACGAAGTACCCGCCGCGCGCCCGCTGGCCGGCGCCAAATTCGAGATCGCTGCCCACGAGCAGCGGCAGCGGCGCCAGTCGTTGCAGGGCGTTCAGCTTGGCCGCGATCTCGGTCGGTGAGCCGATCGACACGGTGAGGCCACCGACGCCCTCGTCGGCCACGGCGTGTTGGAGCCTGCGCCACTGGGGGGAGTCGGTGCTGACGTAGTCGCCGACGGTGGACGGCCAGACCATCTGGGCCACTTTCTGGCGCAGGGTCAGCGTCGAGAGGACCGAGTCGGCCCACGAGCGAGGCGCGGGTGGAGGCGCCGGGGCGGCCCCTCCAGAAACGCCTCCAGAAACGAGTATCGCGGCCCCGACCCCGAGGGTCGCGACCGCGATTGGAAGTCGCCAGGACATGATCACCAGTTAATCGTGCCTTGCTTTGTCGTATCGACGTGTTCTTCGCGGCCCGCCTTGAACAGGAAGGCCTCGAGGTTCTTGGTCAGGAATTGACGCGCCTGCGGGTCCATGACGTTGAGACCGTAGTGATTGATCAGCATCGTCTGCTGCTTCAACCACAGGCCCCAGCAGTCGCGGCAGATCTCCGCCACGATCCGTTCCCCGATCTTGCCGGGGAACGGCCCCTTCTCGAATCCCTCACGCGTCTGGCCGCAGCGCGTGCACTGCACATCTGCCATGGAGCAATACCTTCTTCAGGACGTCGCGCGGGCGTACTGGACCTTGGCAAGGCGCACGAGGGCCAGCAGTCGGATGTAGACCCAGCCGATGTCGAACTCGTACCACTTGGCTTTGAACTTTGCCGAGTGCGGGTCGTGGTGGTGGTTGTTGTGGAGCTCTTCGCCGCCGAGCCAGATGGCGAGGGGGAGGATGTTGCGGCTCTCGTCTTTGACTTCGTAGTTGCGGTAGCCGATCGCGTGGCCGACGCCGTTAATGATGCCCGCCGCCCAGAACGGGATCCATAGCATCTGGACGCCCCACACGACGCTGCCGATGAGCGGCTTGAACAGATAGATGTCGATGCCGAGCATGAGGACAATGCCGAGCGTGTTGCGGGCGCTCAGGATGTGGCGCTCGAGCCAGTCGGTCGGGGTGCCTTTGCCGTATTTCTCGAGGACGCCCGGGAGCTTGACCGACTTACGGTAATAGAACGCGCCCTTGATGACGATGTTGCGCAGGCCCTCGAGGAGGGGGCTGTGCGGGTCGCCATCGCGGTCGGCGAACGCGTGGTGCTTGCGGTGGACGGCCACCCACTCTTTGGTGACGATCGACGTGGAGAGCCACAGCCAGACGCGCATGGGGATCGAGGCCAGCGCGTGGAACTTCACGCTGCGATGCGTTTGAGCCCGGTGCAGGAACAACGTCACACACACGTTGGTGATGTGGC
>DATMNB010000271.1:0-6552 GCA_035569435.1 Gemmatimonadaceae bacterium | reverse complement strand
TCAGCGGCCCACTGAATGGTCTCCTGCTCCCAGTCGATCTTTTCCCACCGAAGTTGACGGATCGCACTGAGTCGGCGCCCGGTCCCCTCGGCCATCTTCAGCGCCAGTTCGGCCTTCCGCCATCGCGCGCGTCCCGCCGGCGTCTGCGCCTCGGTGGCGAGCTTGTGCATTGCCGTACACGTGGTGAGGAACCGATCCCACGTCGCGATCGGCCGCCGCGGTCGCCTATCACGCGACGTCCGGATGCCAGCGATCGGGTTGGCATCCAGCAGTCGGACGCCATCGACTCGGGTCGTGCGCGCCCAGTTCAGCATCCGCTGGAGCAACGCCACGTCCTCAACGACAGATCGAGCACGGACCGGCTGCGTGGTCCACTGTTCCGATACGCGGATTCCACCCACACGCCGCGCGTTGCGGAACGCCGCAACATCGTCGACCGTCAAATCCCGAACGTCGCACTTCGCGCCGAAGTACGCGATTAGGATGGCCGCGCGCCGTGCCGCGTCGGCCTGGATGTCGGCGCCGGTGGCCTTGAACGTCACGCACGACGTCCGAAACGTCTCCCAGAGATCGCCCAGGGCGAGTCGTCGAATCGTCCGTTCCGTGCTTGCAGTCGGACGTCGGAGCTCGGCCAGCAGTTGCTTCCCCAAGCGGCCCGCCTGTGCGCGGTCCATGGTCTGTAGCGACCGTCGGTCGTTGCCTTGGCCGGCGACCCACGTCGCGCGATAAAACACACCACCCTCTCGATATTGAAACAGCCGGACACGACAGCCACGCTCCCCGAGCGTGCGCGTCCACTTTCCATTGATTTTGTACCAGCCGCTACGTTGTGCCATGCGCGCCTCCACGCTGGAGACGGCGCTCACGGAGCGACCGAGCATCGGCGGCGGGATCATACTCAGTTCGGTCGACGCTCGCAACCTGCCTGTGATGTCCGGGCCGCGTTGGCAGATCCACACGAAGGATCCTAGGTGCGAACTTCCGTCCGACGTTCCGGATCTTGCCTTCGCGTACGAGGCGGCCGAGGTGGTCGACGCTGAAGCCTGAGGCGGCGGAGCCTTCGCGAAGCGTGAGTGGCTGCTCGTCCTCCGCGCGGATGGCGCTCTCGAGCTCCGCGGCCAATGCCTTGATCGTCGTCGCGGTCTGGCCGGCGCCATGAGTCGCGAACACGTCAGCCCGATGTCGCCAGGCGACGAGTAGATCGCGTACATCCGTCATCGCGTGGGGTGGCGTGTCATGGGCTACAAAACACGCCACCGGGCCGAAACGTGGAACGGTGTTACACGCGGCGGCGAAAATCCGCGCGGAGGAGCTCGTTGGCGGCGCGATGGCGTTGGTTGAAATAGCGACGCGTCTTGCCGCGGAACTCCGCGAAATGGTAGTAGGTGACGATGGCGGAGATCATGAGGAGCGGCGGCACCAGATCGCGGAGCGGTGAGGTGGGCGTCAACCTCGTGGCGACGGTGAAGAGCGCGGCGGTAAGGACGGCGCCGAGCACGGCGAGCACGAAGTGGCGGACGATGGCGCGTGTGAGGTCACGGACGGTGGTTTCCATGAGGCTTGCTATCGTATTGAGCGGTTGTCGTGCGAAACGGACGCGATGGGCCCGTACATACGCCGAATCCGTCGCGGCACGCAAGGGGTGAGTCACGCTCTCGCCCGTGGTGTCACACGATCTGCATAGACCGTTCGTGTGTGGCAACGCTCTTCATCTATGGGTGCGAGGGAGATAGGACGACCGGCTGGGCATCGGGCCGTTGCGGCTCTGGCCATCGTTCAAAATTCCACCGTGTGCCGTTCCACATCGGTCCGGACTTTGGTGTTTCTTGTGTCAGCCCTGAGTGCCGGTGTGCGCGGCGGTGTGTCCGCGAGTCGACCGCGGGGGGAGGGCGTGGTGGAGGAGGAACCGCAGCTGCCCGTCCCGGCGGCGGATGGGTCGCGGCCGGGGACGCGTGTGCTCGTCGAAGACCTGCGCGCTGGTGACGAGAGTGCCTATGCGGCGCTCTTCCACGAGCATTTTCACCGGCTGTGCGAGTACGCCATGAGCTACCTGCGGTCGCGCGACGAGGCACGCGAAGTGGTGCAGGAGGTCTTCGTCAGCCTGTTCGTCGATCGTGAACGACTCCGCCTTGACGAGAATATGAGGGTCTACCTCTTTCGGGCGGTGCGGAACCGGGCGCTGAATGTGGTCAGGGACGGTCGGGTGCGGTCCCGGTGGGCGCGCGGCGTGCTGGATGGGGCGCGGGATGGTCCGGTCTCGTGGAACGAGGGAGAGTCGGTGGTCCTCAGGGGCGAGATCGCGGATCGGGTCCGGCAGTTGATCGCGGAGCTGCCGCTCAAATGCAAAGAGGCGTTTCTGTTGGTGCGGGTGCACGAGAAGACCTATGACGAGGCGGCGGCGATCCTCGGGGTCCATCGGACGACGATTCAGACGCACCTCATCCGGGCAACGAAGATTCTCGGACGACAGCTGGATGAGCTGGGGTTAGTCGATGGGGCGGTGCGACCTGGGGCTGGGAAGCGCTCCCAAGGAGGCGGCCGTGCACGGTGAGCGCGACGAGCTTGGGGAGGCGGAGCTCGCGGAGTTGGTTGACTACCTCGCAGGGGAGTTGGGCCCCGAGCAGGGCGAGGCACTCCGGCGGCGATTGGAGACCGATGTGGCGTACGCGATGCGGGCGCAACCGGTGATCGCGGCGTGGACGCTCACCGTGCGGAGCGGGGCGCACGCGCACAGCGTGACCCGCCGGGAGAGCGAGACGCGGGCGGCGTGGCATCTGGTGCGCCAGCGGATTGCAGGGACGGGGAGTGCGGTGGCACACGACTCAGATGGGTCGCTGGCGGAGACCGGAGGGCGATCTGCGAACGAGGGCGTCGTTCGCCCGGCGGACCGTGGCGGGGATGCGGGCGCGGCGAAGCGCGGGCGGAGTGCTCCCGTCGTGTGGCGGCGACGGGTCTATCGGGGGATCGTCGTTCCGGTTGCGTTGTCGCTCCTCGCGTACGTGGTTGGAGTGTATGGGCCTGGCCTCTACCTGATTCTGGGGCCTGGCTGGGTGCAAGGGCACATGTGGCGTGCGGTGCATCACCGGTTGCATCGACCGATCGTGGACGTCGTCACGAATCATGGGAACGCGCAGCTGGTGCGGCTGCCGGATGGGTCGTCGGCAGTGCTCGATCTCATGACCTGGCTGTCCTACCCTGAGCACATGGGGGATGTGGCGCGAAATGTTTGGCTGATTGGCCGAGCGCGGTTTACCGTCGCTCCTGGGGGCACGTTTCCGTTCGAGGTGGCGGCAGGTCCGGCGTTGCTCCGGGGTGGGACGGAGTACACGGTCGACCACACGGACCCGTCGCAGCCGGTGACCGTGTGGGTGACGCGAGGGGAGGTCGCAGTGCGCCTCGCGGCCGATGAGGAAGGGCGGCCGATCATGGTGTCGGCGGGACATGTAGTGCGAGTGACACCGGAGATGATCCAGGTCGACACGGCGGTCACGCCGCCTCCGACGATCTAGGAGCGCGAGTTTTCGGCCGCGTTCCACATCCATACCCTCTGGCGTGTTCTTCATCCTGTCAGGCACGATTGACCCTCAGGGATGGAGGCGTGAGTGGCCGTGGCAGAGCGGAGCGGACCCGCGGGGTGGACGCGCGTGGGGGAGGTGGTTGAAGAAGGGCTGATCGAAATGATGACGCGGAATCTGGGGCCGGTCATCATGGGGGCGATGGAGGACGACGACGTCACGGAGATCTACGTGAATCCGCAGGACCGGGAGGTTCGCGTGGATCGACGGTCGACGGGGCGTACCAACTTTCCCTGTACGCTGGATGCGGCGCGGGCGGAGATGTTTCTGAATACTGCCGCGGCTCGCGCAGGGCAGACGTTGGGCCCGGGGGCGCCGTTTCTGCAAACGACGCTGCCTGGGGGGATCTTCCGCCATAGTCGGTTGCAGGGCTTTGTGCCGCCGGTGACGCGGGGGCCGGCGTTCGCCATTCGCAAGCCGCCGGCGATCATCTACGCGCTCTACGACTACGTGACACGGGGGACGCTGGAGCAGACGCACTGCGCGCTGCTGGCATCCGCCATCGAGCGGCGGGAGAGCATCCTCGTCTGCGGTGGCACCAACTCGGGGAAGACCACGTTCGCCAATGCGTTGATTCGAGAGATCAGTGTGACATGTCCATCAGATCGCATCGTGATTCTCGAGGACACGGCAGAGTTGCAGTGCTTTGCGCCGGACCATCTCGCGTTGACCACCCCCGTTGGCGGGCGCCTCTCGCAGCTTGTGAAGGCGACACTGCGGACCAGCCCGGATCGGATCGTCGTGGGAGAGGTGCGGGATGAGGCGGCGCTCGATCTGCTCGATGCGTGGGCGACGGGACATCCGGGTGGGGTCGCGACGGTGCATGCGTCGACGACGCATGGGGCGCTCATGCGACTGGATCGGTTGGCGCAGCGGGCGAACGTGCCGTCGCAGGCGCGGCTCATCGCGGAGGCGGTGGACTGGGTGGTGATGATGGTTGGTGGGAGTGCGACTGGGGCTGGCGTGCGGCGGGTGAGTGAGCTGGCGAAGGTCCTCGGCGTTGGGCCAGATGGGACCTATGATCTGCATCGCTTTCGCGTGGAGGATGAGGTGGCATGCGTCGCTTCGTGAGAAGAGTTGGTCAGTGGCTGTTGGTGAGCATGACGATCCCAGCGGTCGCATGGGCTGGCACGGGCGGCACCGAGCTGCCGTGGGATGCGCCGCTCCAGACATTGCTTGGCAACCTGTCGGGGCCAACGGCCCAGGTGTTGGCGGCGATCATGTTGGTGATTGGGGGCGCGTTGTGGGGGTTCACGCGCCATGAAGAAGGCGTGAAGCGGATCGGCCAGGCGATCTTCGGCATCGCGATCATGTTCGGGGCGGCGCAGATCGTGGCGGCGCTGGCGTTTGCCGGAGCGATCGTGTGAGCGCGCTGGAGGAGCACGTGATCCATGCGTCGCTCTGGCGGCCGATACTCCTTGCAGGGGCGGAGCCGGGGTTTGTGATCATGGAGGCGGCGATCGTGATGGGGCTGCTGATCGTGGTCGGCATCCATGTAGTGACGGTTGCGCTGGCGGCGGTCTATGCGACTGTCGTGCACGCGGGGGCGGTGTGGGTCACGAGTCAGGATCCGCAGATCTCGGCGGTCTATCTGCGGAGCCTCGCGGCCCAGGACTATTACCCGGCGGTGGCGCGGGTGTCGGCGCGTGCGAGTGGCATTCGGATGTCGATGCCGAACGGGCGATAAGTGGTGATCGATCCGGTGAGTGGGTTCGTCGGGTGCGTCGCTGGCGTCGGCGCGGCGGCGGGTGTGCAGCGGCTGCGGGAGTATCGACGAGAGCCCGTGGGGTTGGCTGATGTGCTCAACTGGGGGTTTCTCGTCGGCGACGGGATTGTGCTCCAGAAGGATGGCTCGCTCGTGGCGGGCTTTGCCTATCGGGGGCCAGACCTGAACGCATCGAGTGCGCTGGAGCTGGGGGCGCTCGCGCGGCAGGTGCATGATGCGATCCTGCCGTATGGGAGTGGCTGGATGTTCCACGTTGACGCGGTGCGGCGGCCGGCGGTGGCGTATGCGGCCAGCGTCTTTCCGAATGCCGTGGCGGCGGCGATCGATGAGGAACGGCGGACGGCGTACGACCGCGGTGGGAGACGGTTCGAGACGACCTATGCGTTCGTGGTGACGCATCGGCCGGCGGAAGAGCTGACCGTGCGGACGGGGCGGTGGTTCGTGCGGGGCTCGCAGGTGACTGGCGTCGACTGGGATGCGATCGTAGGACGGTTCGACGCGGCCGTCGAAACCGTGCTATCCCGGCTGCGTGGGCGGTTGTGGGTCGAGCGGCTTGGATCCGACGCGTTAGTCACGCATCTCCATGAGTGTGTCACGGGACTGGGGCACCGTGTGCGGGCGCCGGATCATGGGGCATACCTCGATCTGATGCTGGGTGACCAGTCGCTGGTGGGAGGGTTCGAGCCTCGGATCGGAGAGCGACACGTGCGCGTGGTGGGGATTACGGCGTTTCCGCGGGCGTCGAGGCCTGGGGCGCTGGATTTCCTTGGGACGTTGCCGTGCGCATATCGGTGGTCGACGCGGCTGCTCATGCTTGGGCCGACCGAGGCAGCGCGGGAGATTCGGCGGCAGCAGCTCCGATGGTTCCAGAAGCGGCGTGGGATGGGGGCGTGGGCGCGGGATATGGCGGCGAAGCAGGGGGCGGGGTCGACGCCGTCGTCACCGCAGGAGCAGGCGAACGAAGAGCTGTTTCAGGATCATGACGCGGTACGGATGGCGAAGGACGCAGGCGAGGCGGCGGCGGAGCTGGCGAGTGGCGCAGTGCGATTCTGCTACGCGACGCAGGTGATCGTGGTCACGGATCCTGATCCGGTTGTGGCGACCGATGTGGCGCGGTTGATTCTGGGGCGGTGCGCGGACGAGGGGTATGGGGGCCGAATTGAGAGCGTGAACGCGGTGGAGGCGTATCTGGGGTCGCTGCCCGGGCATGGGTACCAGAACCTGCGACGGGTGCTGGTGAGCACGCGGAAC
>DATMNB010000270.1:0-8525 GCA_035569435.1 Gemmatimonadaceae bacterium | reverse complement strand
CGATGTCCGCGCCGTCTCCCCTTCGCCGACGACGCCAAAGAGCGCCCCACTCACCGGCTCGACGATCCACCGCCACGCCCCGGGCACGGCAGACACCGCCCGCGCCATCGCCCGCTCGCGCACCGCCGGCCCAAGCGGCCGCCCACCGACGGGAACCACACACAGAAACGCCACCACCGTTCCGCGCCCCTACTCGAACACGGCAAACTGCTGCAACCGCTCCAGCTCCTCATTCACCGCCACCCCGCGGTGCAACACCCACGCATGCGCCGCAAACGGATGCGTCCGCACCCCAAACCGCAGCTCCGCCGCCACCCCATGCCGGCGGAGCAGGAAATACAACGCCATCGACTGCTCGAGACACTCGACGCGCCCGGGACAGAACACCGCGGCCGTCACCACCCCACGCGCCACCGCCTCGATCCACGCGGGCACCGGCTCGACCGCCACGCGCCGCCCCGCCACGAGCCGGTCGACCAGCCGCATGGTCCGCGCAAACCCCAAGATCACCAGCACGACCTTGAGCCCCACGACCGCGGGTACGCACCGCCACGCCGAGTAGCGCACCGCCCGCCCGCTCATGCCGCCACTCTCCGGCACGACACCAACCGATCCCGCCGCAACCGATCGAGCAACGCCACCGCGTCACTCCGCAGCCGCTCCACCGGCGCGTCATACTCGGCGTCCAACGCCGCGACGATCTCACTGATCGTCGCCCCACCCGGCCGGCGCACGAGCCGCCAGATCACCGCCCCACTCTCGTTCAGGACGAAGTAGTTGCCCCGGCGCCGATCGAGCAACACGGTCTCCCCATTCGTCGTCGCCACGGCCACCGACTCCGCCGCCGCCCACGACTCCTGATCGTGCATTGCCAACTCCCACACGTCGTAGTGATGAGCTCGCCCGCCTGTGGAGTCACACTTTCGCCCGTGCTGCCATTGTGCACAAGAAGGGCATCAGTGCCACGCCAAGCCTAGGCGACAGTCTAGGCAGTCTTGGAGAGAATCAGAGACGTGATCGAGTCACGCTCGTATACGCGACGCAATCGAATCAGCCGCGTATTCCCGATGCCACCGCCGCGACAAATACCGATGACGTCATCGCCGCTGGTAACCGAGATGGCGGATATCCAGACACACGCCGAAACTCCTCGGCCATCTGCCGCGGCGTCGGATACCCGAGCCGCACCGACACCACGTTGGCGCGCTGGCAGCGCAATCGCAGGAAGTAAAACACCCGAAGCGCGCGCGCCGCCCACATCAACCGCCGTGGTGATGCAAATCCCGCGCGACCCAGCGCGCGCTCAAACGTCATCCGCGGCATCCCCGCCGCCTGCCGAAACGCCGCCACCGTTCGTATCGACTCGGGCATGTAAAAGAGCTCTCGAATCGCCCGCCCCAACTCGTGCGGGGCATCCTCGAGCGCCGGCGCCACCTGCGCCAACAGTTCCGCGCTCAGCCGGTCCGCCGGCGCACGCTCCAAGAGATCGCGAAACGCCCCGATCCCGTCGTCCACCCCCTGCAGCACCACGTGGCGCATACCGAGCGCGACCACGTCATGCGCCGCCGCCGATGACAGTGACGTGTAGACAATGACCGCGACGCCCACCGCGCCGCCAAGCACCGGCGCCAAACCCGCCGCGCCCGGGCACCCCGGTCCCTGTGGGTCCACGACAAGGGCATCAATCCCGGTCCCGCCGAGCGCCCGGCCCAGATCGCGTACCGAGCCGACCTCCACCAGGCTATGCCGCCGCGACGCGACGATCCGCACCGTCTCTAGCAGCCGGTCGGGAAGAAAGGCGACAACGTGCACGAACTACCGGCTCGCGATGGTCACCACCTGATGTCGCCCGCCGTGCGCTAACTACGACACGCCCAACAGAACGAACCCAACGACTAGTTGACTCCGCCACCGTCGGACGCGTGCTTTGATCATGGCATCGAAGCCCCTGCCCCCCGAGCTCCGGGATCGCGACCGCACGCCCCAGGATCCGGCCATCACAGCGCGCGAGCTCGACAACAAGGCGTTCAACATACACCGGGCCCGCACCCTGCTCTGGCGGGCCATCCGCCTCCGCTGTCCCAACTGTGGCCACGGCGACATTTTCGAGACGTTTTTCCGACTCCGCCCCGCCTGCCCGCACTGTGGCATGCGCCTCGATCGTGGCGAGCCCGATGACTACTTCATCGGGGCCTACCTCTTCAATCTCATCCTCGTCGAGCTGATCCTCGGCGCGATCCTCGCCATCACACTGGTCCTGACGCTCCCCAACCCGCCGTGGGTCGCCCTCCAGTACGGCGCCGCCATCGCCGTCTTCATCGGCGGGTTCGTCTGCTACCCGTTCGCCAAAACCACATGGTTGGCCATCGATCTCTGGCTGCGCCCCATGACGCCCGAGGAGCTGGCCTGGCACCGCCGCGGTGGCCAGCCCAACGAGCCCAACCTGCCGCAGCTATAACTCTGACGCGCGCTCAGATGCCCGCGGCGGTCCCAAAGTAGAAGAACGTCCGCTCCGAGCTATGCACCGCGACCGCCGTCACCGTGACGGAACGCCGGAAGAGCCCCACAAAAAGCCCACCGCCGTACCCGTCGTGCCAGTCGCTCGAGTGGTCGCCGGGGAAAAACACCCGCCCGACGTCATTGAGCGCCACCACGCCGAGGTCGGTCGGCACCAGCAGCTTGGGGTGCGCGATGATGAAGCTCAGTTGGGCGTTCCCCCACACCGACGCATCGCCCGTGAACCGGTCGGGATAAAATCCACGCACCGTGTACGGATCCTCGGTGTTCTGCGTCGCCCCGATGTGCGCCATGTCCTGGTACGGCGCGGTCCCCCACACCTTCATGCCCCCGACCCGCAGGGCCAGCGTCGGCTCGAGCGGGAAGCCGCCCGGCGTGAGATACGTCGACGCCTGTCCCCGCACGCTCCCATACCCGCTCTGCGCATCCCAGACCGCCGGCACCGCACGGCCCACCACGTCGATCAGCACGCCCTTGGTCGGGAGCCCGATCGCATCGCGCGTATCGTAGCGAAGGATGCCCAACCCGCCGATGTTGCCAAACGGCCCGGCGCCATAGGGGTGATCCACCGCGAACAACGTCCCGCTGGTATGGCCAGTGGCCCAGTACCGGAGCTGCGGCCCCACCTGAAAGGTCAACCCATCCGCGAGCGGGAGGGTCACCGATGGGTACACGTTATACCGACTCTCGCGCACCTGAAAGAAGTTGACGCTCCGCGGCGCGCCGCCGACGACGAGCGACGTGCTGTTGCCAAACCCAAAGAACCGGCTCCACTCGGCGCTCACGCCGGAGATGCGTAGCCCCCAAATGACATTGCTCTCCACCGGCCGGATCTGGATCTGGTAGAGCCCCGATACCCCACCGGGCCCCGTTAAATAACCGACCCCGATCGTCTGCCGCATGGCCCACGGCTCGCGCCGAAATCCGTACGTGTCGCACGTGTAGTAGGCGCCGATGCCGAGCCCGACGTCGGAGCTGGCCGCGCCGCGTGGCGTGAACCCACAGCTCCGCCCGATGTCGCGCTTCAACACGCCGGGTTGCGGCGCCTGCGCCGTCCACCGCGTATCGTCCTCGGACACGTGGTGCCGGTCGATCACCCGCGCCGGGTGGCCACCATCATAGATCCGCGTCGACGTCGCGCCCGGCGCGGACGAGTCGACCACGACCGTCCCATCGACGTTGGCGATCACGCGCGTCCCAATGCCGTCGTGCCCGCCGCGCACGACGACGCTGTCAGGCCCGCCATCCAGATAGAGCCGCAGCTCCTTGGTGTCCTGCCGCACGAATCGGCGGTCGTAGTAGACCGTCGTGTCCGGGTCATCCCGGCGCCGCATGCGCAACTCCAGGGTCTCGCGCCGCCCAGTGAGCTCGACGAGCGTCGGCTCCGCCGTCGAGTGCACGTCGGCCCCTTCCGCGATCATGAGGTAGTACGCCCGCACGAAGGCCGGCATCCTGGCGCGCCGAGCCCGCAGCCATTTGATCAACTGCGGGCCACGCTTCTTCTGAAACTCCGGCGGCAACTGGCCCACCGCGAAATCGATCACCGAATCGGTCAGCGCGGCTTGCAACGCGCGGCCCGTCGAATCAAACGCCGGCCAGTCGAGATCCTGCAGGAGCCGCCGGTCAAAGGTCCACTCCTGGAACATCGCGCTGATCAACGACGGATACTTCTCGTCGAACACGGTGAGCTCCGGACGTTCCGAGCGCACCACCCTCGCCAGCAAGCCGTTCGATCGCTGCATCGCCCAATCGCGATCGAGCGCGATCGGCTTCCAGAGTCGGTTGCCCTTGTCGCCGTATCCGGCCCACCGCCACTGCGACGGCCCGCGATCCCAGTCGCCGATGTACGTGTCCAGGAGCCGCGCCGTGAGATACGCGCGCGAATCGACCCGATTCCCGGAGCTCTTCTGGAGATCGGCGAGCAGCTTGTCACTCTTCTCGACCTTGCTGGCGCCGGCAAACCCCTCCTCGCCATCCTCGGTCTTGGGCCGCGTCTCGAGCTCGGCCAGCATCCCGGCAAACTCGTCCCGGTAGCGCCCGAGCCTCGGGTCATCGGGTATGACCACGAGCTGCGGCTCCGGCACGTGCAAGAGACCGGCGGCCTGCATGAGGGGCGCCACGACGAGCGCCACGCCGGGCAGCGACGCGCTCGTCTCGTCGCGCACGACGCTCTCGATCACGCCCTTATACTCGGGCGGGACCACCGGCCGCTTGTCCACCGATCGGGCCACATACTCGACGCCGTCAGCGCCCAGAAAGTGGAGCGAGATGGTCTGCGACCCGCCGCCGTGCTTGAGCGGCGTGAGGCCGCCGGCGTACCGCGCGAGGTCGAGCACCGGCACGCGGATCGGCGTCTGCCACAGGTCCCGGTACCGCGACCCCGCGAACCACCCCCGAATCCCACTGGCATGGTACTCGGGCCCCGGCACGACGGTGACCGACTCCGGCCGGTCACCCGTCGGCGGCGGAGGCGGCGGAATCAGTCGACCAGGCGCGCGTTCCCGCCCCGTGGTGTCGGCCGTGGAGACCGTGTCGGCCCCCGCCATCGTCGGCAGCTGGGCGGCGACGAACCCCGGCGCGGCGGCAGGGAGCGCGGCGATCACTGCCATCCGCGTGAGTCGGAATCGGGTCATCGAGCGGGTTCTCAAGGCCACGTTTCGGTAAATACCTCTTGCATGCCGCCCGATCCATCGACTTGATGGACGCCGAGGCGGATTGGTCCGCCGCGGATTACATCCAGCCGCATATATCCGCTGGCTTCCCGCTCGAAATACGTGCTGTCGATCCGGTGGACCGGGTCCAGATGCTCATAGTCCCCGGCCCCGGACACCAGGTAATGCCGCACGCCGGCGCCGATTACCTGCAGGGCGTGATCGTGGCCGGAGGCATAGATCACCGGCTCGTTGTTTGTAAACGCCCGTTCGATGGCGGCCCGCATCACCTTGTTCCGCGGGCCAAAGAGGTCCTGGTCCGAGTCGATCAGGTGCTGAAAGAGCCCGACCGGGCCCCGGCGCCCGCTGTGTGCCCCGCCCGACTCCAACGGGTGATGCGAGAGCACAAACGCTCGGCGATTCCCCGCCCCGGCGAGCGCGGCACGCAGGCTGTCGACGACCGCGTCGGGCGTGGCGGCCGGGCACGACGATCCCGGGCCTGGTCGCGGCCCGTGCTGCAACCACCATTGCGTATCGAGGAGCACCAGCCTGACCGTCGCGCCGACATCGACCACGACCGGCCCAGGGCACCCGTCGGCCGGCCAGAACGCGATCGTGCCGTGGCTGGCCGTGCGGACATACTCCCCCTCGCGGCGGATGGCGTCCCACCCGCCGCGCGCCTCGTGATCCCAGTCATGGTTGCCGGGGATGAAGATCGTCTGCGCGCCGGTGCGCTGGGCCACGGCCATCTGGTCGTTGATCCGGCGCTCGGCTTCGGCGCGCCCTGGGTCACCGACGGGCGGCATGCCGCGCGGATAGATGTTGTCGCCAAGAAAGACGATGACCCGCTTGGCGCGCGTCGGCGCGCTGGCCTCGGTCGTCAGCGCCGCGAGCACCGGCTCGAAGCCAGGGTGCGGCACGCCGGCGTCGCCAATCAGATAGAGCGTGACATCGGTATCGCCCGAATCGGCCGGCATGGCCCGCACCGTCGCCGGTGCCGACCTCTCCCGCACGCGTGTACCGCTGTCACTGATCACCGCACCACCTACCGCGAGCCCGAGCGCAATGGCGAGCAGACCCCTCACGGCGTCCCGCCGGGGCGGTTCTCTGACGCCTCCCACTCCTGAGCGTGTGCCTCACTGGCCGGACCGGTCGTGACGTCAGCATGCCCTCCGTTCTGCGCCGCCACGTCATTCAGCGCCGCCTCGAGCTCACGTGCATCGAACTTCTTCTTCAACCTGACAGCGTACACGAGCCGGGACACCCCCCCGCTCGCCGGACCCGATGCCGTCAGCTGATACCCCTTGGTCAGCTCGGTCAGCACCTGCTCGACCGCCGGCTGCATCTGCCCGATGTTCCCACTATGCACGAGCACCGTGTAGATCCGGGACGGTTCGCCCGTCCCGTCGTCGCCCTTGGGGTCCCCTCCCGTCGCCGTCGATGGCAGAACCGGCGCCAGCCGGGGACGAACTAGCAAGAATCGTGGCGCGCGAATCAACAACAGCGCCAAACACACGATGGTGCAGACGACCACCGCGATGTCGAACGCCCGTGCGCCGGCCGCGACGCCGATCGCCACGGACAGAAAGATGTAGACGGCGTCGTTGGTGTCCTTGAGCGAGCTCCTGAACCGGACCGCCGTCACCACCCCGGCCAGGCTGAACGCCAACGCCAGGCTGTTCTGCACCACGAGAATGATCCCGGCCACGGTGGCGGGGAGCACGAGGATGCTATGGGCGATCGACTGGTCGAACTCACTCGCCGGTGTCGTCAGCCGGTACACCCCCGCGATTGGCAGGGACAGGAGAAGCGCCGCGATAAGCGAGAACGCGGCCGCTTCGACCGCGGCCTCGCGCCAGACAATGAGCGGCGTGTACCGGGCTGGAGTGTTCCTGAGCGGGTGTCGCTTCGTCGGGGGCTTTGGCTGGGCCTCTTCTTCGGTCTCAGGCTCCGTCGAATCCTGCGCGCCGAATGCCGGCGGGAGGCCGGTGGCAGGCTGCCCGCCTTGCTGTTGCCCGGCGAGCGGCGGTGCGAGCGGCGGTGCGAGCAGGACGCCCGAGGCTAGCAGGACGGCAAACAGCGCGGCACGGAACCACTGACGTAGTAAGTTGTGCACGCACACAACCAAGTTGCTGCCAACCTCGGCGTCAAGCAGGCGGTTTGACGCCTGCCCGTTCCAGGAAATGCCGGATCTCGACGAGTTGCTCGACGTCGGCGAGATCCTTGTGTCGTGGGCGATGCAGCACCGTCGTCTGCCCGTGGATCTCGACGCGCAGCTTCCCGTTGTGCTCCTCCTGGATCGTCCCAACCGCCTCGAGGAGCCTGACGACGTCACGCCATTCCACGTTATGCGCGACCGGATGCTGAAACAGCTGTTCGAGCGTGCGCTCATGCGACGCCGCGCGGTGTTCGCGATGCTCCGATGCCATACGCGACCTCCCGAAAATACCCCTTGTAATGTATCCGGCAGGCGACGTATTCGTTCGGAATATGACTGATGAGCCGTCCTCGGCGCCCGCGACGCTCCGCGACAGCGTCGGCCTCGAATACAGCCTGCGGGGCGGCGAGATTTACGTGAGTTACCCTCCCGCGTACGGAGCGGCGTTTGCCATCGGCGACTATCCACCGTCGTATGACACCGCCCCGCCGAACGCGATTACCCGCGAGCGCGTCGCCCTCTGGCGCGCCCTCGCCGAACAGGCAGAACAGGCAGCCACCGCTGCCCCGGAGCGTTGATGGCCCCTCTACTGGGCGCGCGTGTGGCAGCGATCGGGACGTATGTGCCGGAACGCGTGGTCACGAACGATGACATGGCTCGCATGGTCGACACGAGCGACGAGTGGATCGTGCGGCGCACCGGCATCCGCGAGCGACACGCGGCGGCGCCGTCCGAGTTCACGAGCGACCTCTGCGTCGCCGCCGCCAACGATCTGTTCAGCCGGCACCCGGTCGACCCGGCAGACATCGACTTCGTGATCGCCTGTACGAGCACCCCTGACTACGGGTTCCCGAGCGTCGCCTGCGTTGTCCAGGATCGCCTGGGACTCCCACACGCCGGCGCGATCGACCTCAACGCCACGTGCGCGGGATTCATGTATGGGTTGCACACGGCCAATGCCCTGGTCAGCTCCGGTCTGCAACGCCGCGTCCTGGTCGTCGCGGGCGAGACCCTCACCAAAGTCAGCGACTACACCGACCGCACGACCTGCATCCTGTTTGGGGACGGCGCGGGGGCGGCGCTCGTCGAGGCGGCCCCGACGAGCGGGTTCCGCGCCACCGTCGTTGGGTCGCACGGTGCCGGCGGTGCGTTCCTCTACCGGACGGGCCTCTCCAACTGCCTCGGCGACGGCAGCGGCC
>DATMNB010000269.1:0-37757 GCA_035569435.1 Gemmatimonadaceae bacterium | reverse complement strand
CTCCGGCTCCGCCGCCTCGATACGCGCCCGCTCGGCCCACAGGTCCGCCAGCGCCAACAAAGCCGGATCACTCCGCCCGAGCGCCACGCGATACAGCATATACGCCACGCCCGCGGTGCCATACATGACAGACGCCATCGCCGGCCCGGCCATCGCTGGCTCGCCCATAGCTGGCTCGCCTACGGCTTGCTGTGCGACTCGCCGGAGCACGCCATCGAGAAACCCTCTGGTTTCTTCGCCGAGCGACGGCATCTCCCGGGTCGGCCGAGAGGCACTTTCACCGGCGCCACACAACGCCGTCCCAAACGCCGCGACGCTCGGATACCGATCCTCCGGCGTCTTTTGCAACGCCCGCGTCACCACCGCCTCGACCGCCGGCCACGCCTCGAGAAACGCCCGCGGCGGCTCCTCGGCGATCGCCTGCCAGAACGCCCCCCGATCGAGCGGAAACTCCCGATAATGCTCCCCCGTGAGCAACCGGTACACGACCGCCGCGATCGCAAACTGTTCGCCGAGCGCGCTCGATGGTGGAGGCGCCGCCCCGGCGCGGACCGCTACCGCCAACTCCGGCTCATAGTAGAACGGCACCCCACCCCGCGACACGCCCTCGTCGCCCACCACCCGCCGAGCAAACGCAAAATCGAGAATCGTCACCCGCCCGTCCCGGTCGACAAGCAGGTTCCCCGGATGCACATCGGAATGCAGCACCCCAGCCGCGTGCAGCGACACGTACGCCTCGACGACCCCCAGGGCCAGCCGCAGCAACGCCCGCCGCCCCTCCTCGCCAGGCCAAGCCCGATACTCCGCGGCGGCACTCTCCACCCCAACCCCCGCGCACCACTCGAGGACGAGATACGCCGCGTCGCCATACGTCCCCCGCCCCGATAGCCGCGGCCCCACACTCCCCCCCAACAACGCCACGATCTCACTCTCCCGAGCGAACCGCCCCGCGACAATCGGATTGCGGGCCAACTTGAGCGCGTGCATCCGACCCACCGCATCCCTGACCTGCCACAGCTCGGTGTCTTCCAGCATGTAGACGCAGTGCACGGCCGTCCACTCGCCGATGCGCTCCCCCACCGAGAGCGTCGGCCCGATCTCCACGGCATGCTCCGGCACCAGCAGCCTGGCATCGATGAGTTTCCTGAGCACGGGCCATGCATCGGTGAGCACCTGTTCCGGGTCCGCGTCCACCTCCCGACTGAACGCAATGACCGCGTCACTGATCGTCGTCCCCGCCCGAAACCGCTCCAGGAGTCCAGCCGACGACACATCCACCACGTGCGTCCCCGCACGCCCGGCACTGCGCGAGATGACGTAATCCCCCGGCCGATGCGTGAACCGCGCCCGAATGTCAGCGGCCAACGCATCCACCGGCCGCACATCGACCCCAGCGGGCAACACAAACCGCTCCGTGATCACGACGCCGGCCGCCACGTTCGCACGTCGATGCCATGCGCTTCGAGCCGCCGGAGCACAAATCGCACGACCGCGTCCAGCCCGTCACCCCGAGGCGATGCGCCAACGAGCGCCGCGGCCATCTGATTCGTCAGCCGCTCCCGCCAACTCTCCGACCGCAGCAACCCCGCCAACCCGACATCGTCCGGCGGATCAATCCCCCACGACAGCAGCCCATCCGCGGTGATGGCCGACGAAAACGGCACGCCCTGCGCCGACACCCCGCTCAACGCGTCGGCCACCGCACTCGCCGCGCCATGCAGATCGTCCCGCCGCGCGAAATAGATGACCATCTTGTCCGCCCGCAACAACCCGTACATCCCCTTCCCAACCTTGCACGCAAACGGCCGATGCGACGTAACCGCCCCCAGCACCTCGGGAAACACCCACCGCACCGCATCGACCGCGGGACTCACGTACAGCTTGTACGTCCCCTGTCTCTCCCCGGGCCGATCCACCTCCCGCCGCGCGATCCAACTCATCCACGGCGCACCCGTCGGCGACACCCGCGTCCAACTCCGCGCCAGAATCGCCGCGGCACGCGGCACCGCAAGCCCCAGCCGCACATCGTCTGACTCCGCCTCATACGCCCGCTGATACCGCGGCGTCAGCGGAATCTGATTGTACCGATATAACCGACCCGCGAGAATCGACGTCTCCCGTATCGGCAGCGAGGCCGCGTACCGCACGGCATCGATCGACAATCGATCGATCACCCCCGTCGCGGCGTCGTCGCCCGAGGCCTCGCCAACGAGCGACACTGCCGCCGCCCCGGACCGGAATACCCCCTCATGCTCGATCTCGAGAATGCCGTCCAGCACCAGCCCCGCGACCGTTCGCCCCGCATTCCCGCCTAGCGCGCGCAGCGCATACTGCGGAATCGGCCCCGGCGTCCGGAGCGTCAACAACAACAACGCACTGTCCCGATCGACCGCTTTGGTCGTCGACGCCGTCACCAGCAGCCCATAAAACCCCGGGTCGCGCGTCAGATGCGCGACCCGGGCCTGATGCGCGGGATCGAGCCTGTCATACAGCACGAGCTCGACACCCGGATGGAATCGAAACGTGCCCCTCAGTGGATCAGAACCGCGCACTGTCTGAGCTCGGCGTCATTCAGGTCGGAGATCATCCAGTACTCGGTGTGATCCGTCACCCAGTGCAGCACGTTGTATCCGTTGTCGACTGAGCTCCCGATCGGGACATCGCCGCGCGTCGTCGGCCACTGAAAGAGGTTGATCACGTGTCGATTCCGCGTGTACACCAACGCCGGCACGCGATGCCCCGCGATGTAGTCCAGGCGCCCACCGATGAGCGGAAACCCCTGCGCCGAGAGATCGACCACCGTCGGCGCAAAATCCAGCACCCCCGTGAACCACGGTTTGACCGTGTGCCGGTCGGACGACGTGACGTCGGTCAGGTGACTGGCGAGCAGCGACCGGATGTGGCTCGACACGACCGCCTCGCGCATCCCGCTCGCGTCCGCCTGTCGTCGGCCGATGTCATAGCCACCAATGCCAGCTGCCGCGATCAGTGCGACTGCCGCCGCCAGTCCCATCCACGGCCGCCGCGTCACCGGCGTTCGCGTCACCGGCATGCGCGTGACCGATTCGGGTGCGGTAAACCTCGGCAGCGACCCCCGAATCACCCCCGAGAGCGCCCGGCGCGAGGCCACCTGCCGGCTGCACACCGCGCACGACGCCAGATGCAACTCCGCCTCGTGGAGCGCCACCGTGTCGAGCTCTCCATCGACAAACGCATCGAGCCGCTCGGCCAAGTGCCCCGTCATGGCTCCTCCCGCGTGGTCAGTATGACCCGCAGCCGGTCCCGAGCCCGCGCCAACCGCGACATCACGGTCCCCGCCGGGACCCCCGTCACCTCGGCAATCGCCCGGTACGACAACCCACACAACTCCCGCAACACAATCACCTCGCGAAACACCGCCGGCAACGCATCGACGGCGGCCAGCACGCGCTCCGACGTCGCGCCGCGATAATCGTCTGTCCCATTTGCCTCATCGCCGGCCTCCGGGACATGCACGGTCTCATCGTACTCGACGAAGACCGACCCCCGCCCCTGCTCGCGAAACCACTCCACACACCGGCTCCGCACGATCGCCAGGAACCAGCTCCGCCCATCGTCGCCCCGTAACCCCTCGACGTGCCGCAACGCGCGCAAGCAGGCCTCTTGCACGACGTCGCGCGCCGCCTCGTCGTCACGCGTGAGATACCGGGCCAACGTATACCCGTCGTCCAAATATGGCAGGACGGCGGCGTCGAACCGCGCGCGGTGCATGGCGGGAATATATCACCGGGTCCCTCGGTCATATACCGTAACCACACACCAACCTTCACCGGAGCGCGGCGTTGAGCATTGACGATGGGATCGATAGACGCGGGTTTCTCAAATGCATGGCCTGGACTGGAACGGGTCTGGCGTGGGCCATGGTGGGCGGCGTCCCCCGCTCTGTCCTAATCGGCGAAGCCGCCGCACACGATCTGTTTTTCGTCCAGCTGAGCGATAGCCACATGGGCTTCGACAAGCCGGCGAACTCCAACGTTGCCGCGACCTTCCAGGTGGCAATCGATAAGATCAATGCCCTGCCCGTCCAGCCGTCGTTCCTCCTGCACACCGGCGACATCAGCCACCTCTCGATGCCCGCGCAATTCGACCAGGTCGACCAGATGATCCTGGGCGCGCGAACCAAGAGCGGCCAGGTCTTCTACGTGCCCGGCGAGCACGACGTCTTGAGCGACAACGGCCAGCAATACAAAAAGCGCTATGCCGCCGGCGCCAAAGGCGATGGCTGGTACAGCTTCGACGAACGCGGCGTGCACTTCATTGGACTCGTCAACGTGTTGGGCCTCAAGGCCGGTGGCCTCGGCAACCTGGGCGCCGACCAGCTCGAATGGCTCAAGCGCGATGTGGCCGGCCTGTCAGCGAGCACACCGATCGTCGTGTTCGCCCACGTCCCACTCTGGGCCGTCTACCCGACGTGGGGCTGGGGCACCGACGACGGCACGCAGGCGCTCGCCCTATTGGCGCGGTTCGGATCCGTGACCGTGTTGAACGGCCACATCCACCAGGTCGTCCAGAAGGTCGAGGGACACATGACGTTCCATACGGCCCTCTCGACGGCATTCCCCCAGCCGTCGCCGGGCACCGCGCAGGCGCCGGGACCCGTGACCGTCGACGCGCCCGAGCTCCGACACTACCTCGGCCTTTCGACGGTCACCTACCTCGCCCGACCCGGCAGCCTCGCCGTTGTCGACTCGGCTCTCGAGGGCGGCATCCTCACCGCCGGTGTCGGCGCCGCGGCCAGCACGACCGCGCACCGCGTCGATCCGGCCACCATCCCCGACGACCAGGTGGCGATCGACAACTTCAGCTTCTCCCCACCAGAGCGGCGCGTCGCCGCTGGCACGACCGTCCGGTGGGTCAATCACGACGACATCCCGCACCGGATCGGCAGCGCCGACGGCAAGTTCCCGCTCTCGCCCGTGCTCGATACCAATCAAGGCTACAACTTCACCTTCGCCAAACCGGGCACGTACAAGTTCTTCTGCACCCTCCACCCGACCATGCAAGGCGTCATCATCGTGACGTGAGCTCGCCGACGTGAATCTCGAACGGCGGCCACGCCGACTGCATCGTCCACCGCAGCACGCCCGAGACCTGGCGCGGGGCGACGTCTGTTGGAAACCAGACGTCGACCCGCGCGCCATCGGGGTCGATCACCCAATACGTGGCCACACCCTGGTCCAGATAAAACCGCCGCTTCGTCACCCGATCGGCGATCGCCGTGTCCGCCGACAGAATCTCGGCCACAAAGAGCGGCGGCAAGCAGTCGTACCACAGGTGGCCCAGGCCGCCCCGCGGATACACGGCGACGTCGGGTTGCGCCAACTGCCGGCCCACCACAATACATGGCGCCGTCACTACCGAGTCCTGCAGATCGAACGGCGCCAGATACTCAGCGAGCGCGCGACTCAGACGGTCGCGCACCTGCTGGTGATGCACTGACGGGAGTTCCAACAACAGGGCCGGAGTCTGCACGGGACCAAGATCGCCGTGCCCCGCGCCGGCGCGGACATCATTCTCCGCACCAGTCCCATCGTTTTCCTACCAGATGTGCGCCACCACGTCCGGTGCGCGGACCATGGGATCGCCCGCCTTGCAGTTGAAGGCCTGCGCGAACGCCGGATCGTTGGACAACGGCCCATTCACCCGCCACCGGGCCGGCGAGTGCGGGTCCGTCGTCACGCGCGTGCGCAACCGTTCCGGCCGGTCATGGTCGCGAAAGCTCTGCGCGTACGACAGAAAGAACCGCTGCTCGGGTGTAAACCCATCGATCGGCCCTGGCCGCGGTCGGCGCTCCAGCGCCCGCTGTAACGCGTCGTAGCCGGTGAGCACTCCACCGTAGTCGGCGATATTCTCGCCCAGCGTGAGCCGGCCGTTCACGTGGAACGTGTCGACCTGGATGTAGCCGTTGAATTGACCCACGACGAGGTCGGCCTGCGCCATGAATCGCTTGGCGTCGGTCGCGGTCCACCAATCCCGCAGGTTGCCATGGGCATCGAAGTGACGCCCCTCGTCGTCAAACCCGTGCGTCATCTCGTGCCCGGCCCAACTGCCGGCCAACGAGCCATAGTTCGCCCCGTCATCCGCCGCCGCGTCAAACGTCTGCGGCACGAGCGCGCCTGCCGGAAAGACCATCTCGTTCTTGTACGGATCGTAATAGGCGTTCACCGTGGGGACGGTAATCCCCCATTCGGTCGTATCCACCGGCGTGCCCGGCCGATTGATGGTGCGCCGCCACTCGAACCGGTTGGCGTGGAACACGTTTGCCACAAATGGGCCGTCCTGCGACTCGAGGCGCGTGTAGTCGCGCCACCGATCGGGATACCCCACCTTCTCGTGCATCCGCGCGAGCTTGTCGAGAGCGCGCTGCCGCGTCGAATCGGACATCCACGTCAACCGTAGCAGCCGCGCGTGAAACGCCTCCCGGACGTCGTCGATCACCGCACGCGCGCGGGCCTTGGCCTCCGGCGAAAACGCCTTGGCGACGTACGCCTGGCCCAGTGCCTCGCCGATGTCGCCGTCAGTCTCGCGCAGGCATCGTTTCCAGCGCGGCAGCAGCTCTTTTGCGCCAGAGAAGCGCGCCCGAAAGCTGAAGTCCTCGGCGACGAACGGTGTGCTGAGCCAGGGCGAGGCGGTGGCCAGCATGTGGTATCGAAGATACGCGCGCCACACCGGCATCGGCACGGTCGTCAGCAGGTGATCGACCCACTGCACGAACGCCGGCTCGGCAACGTTCAGCCGGGTGACCGGCACCGTGAGCCCCGCCTCACGGAAAAACACCGACCAGCGCACCGCGGGGAACTTGGATTGCAACTTCGCCAACTGCATGGGATGGTCGGTGGCGCTCGGGTCGCGGAGCGCCTCGCGCCGGAGCGATGCCTTGGCCAGCGCCGTCTCGAGCGTGAGGATCTGCCGAGCGTCGGTGCGCGCCAGCGCCGGCGTCTCGCCAGCCAGCACCAGCGTGGCCGCGATGTGCGCGACATAGGCTCGCCTGAGGGAGTCCGTCGACGCATCGGTCTGCGTGTAGTAATCGCGATCGGGCATGCCCAGCCCGCCCTGCGAGACCCACGCCACGTAATGGCCTGCGTCGTGTGGGTCCGGCCCCGGGCCAAAGCCAAACAGCACGTCGACGCCCTGCTGTTGCAGCACGGCGATCTCGCGCACCAGATCGTCGCGCGTCCGCATGCCCGTGATCGAGTCGAGCGTTGGACGCACCGGTGCGACGCCGGCTGACTCGGCAGCCGAGGAATCCATGCACGTCGCGTAGAACGTGCCGAGTTTGCGGTCGGTGCTGCCGGGCGCCAACTGCGTGCGGCGCTGCATCACGTCATCGAGGACCGACCGCACGACCAACTCATTACGGTCGGCCATGTCCTTCCCAACACCCGACGACGAGTACGCCGCGGGGATGGTGTCGGTCCTGAGCCACGCGCCGTTGGCGAACTGAAAGAAGTCGACGCACGCGTTGGCCGTCGAGTCGACGTAGGTGGGATCAATGACCTTGAGGGGTGGTAACGACACCTGCGCCCCAGCGACACGCGCCGACAGCAGGGCGGCGACACCGAGTCTGACAGCCAGCCGAAGTCGGGTCATGGCGCCAGAATCTAGCGGTGCGTCGCTACGAGGTCACGGCCTTTTCCGCCGCATTGGGCACCGTCCGGCCGACGACCACCGTGATGTTGTCCGTGCCGCCGGCGTCCAGCGCATCCTGGAGCAGGTCCTGACAGACCTGCCGCGCCGACGTCATGGACGAGAGCCGCTCGCGAATGCGCTCGTTGGAGACGTGCTTCGTGAGGCCGTCGCTACACAACAACCCCACCTGCCCCCAGACCTGGGTCAGGCGGTACACGACCGGCGCGGTCTGTGGCCCCCCAATGGAGCTCGATAACACGTTGGCCCACCGCGACCGCGACGCCTCGGCGGGTTTGAGCGCCCCCGAGTCCACTAACTCCTGGGCCATCGTTTGATCGCGGGACACCTGAATCAACTCCCCGTCGCGCAGGAGATAACAGCGGCTGTCGCCAACTTGCAGGAGATACGCCCGGGGCCATGCACCCAGCCACAGCGTCAGCGTCGTTGCCATCCCCGCGAGCTCGGGGTTCTCCTCTGCTTGCTGCAGGATGTCGGAGTGCACGTGGAGTGCGGCATCCTCCAGCGCCCTGGCAAATTCGACGTCGTTGGTCTCGTCGACGCTGGAATAGCAGTCCATCGTCCGAGCCACGTATTCGGTGACGGCTTCCACCGCGAGCCGGCTCGCTGCGTCACCGGTCACCCCGCCACCGACGCCGTCGGCGACCATCGCCAGGAACGCCAGCCGCTCCGTGCCGATTGACAGTCGGTCGAGGTCGGCGAGGCTCGTCAGGTGCACGGCAACCGATTTGCGCATCGAGCAGATGAGAAAATTGTCCTGGTTCACCGTGCGGACACGCCCCTTGTGCGTGAGCCCATACACGTCGATTTCATCGTCAAGCGGCTTGCGGCCCGATGGCGCCCCTGTTGTAAACGATTGTCTCATATACGTTTACCAGTTAAGACCGCGACCAGGTATTTGACGGTCCTGGGCCGACCGCGATACCCTATGGAGAGACCCTGAAAATCCCTACACCCGAAGGAGTGGCATGTCGAGCGAATTGCGCAACTACTTGGCCCTCTCGTACGACGAGTTGGAAGAGCTGAACCTCAAAGCGAAGGAGCAACGCCGAGCTCGGGTGGCGGCGCACAAGATTCAAGAAGAGCGGCTCAAGTATCTCACCGACGAGAAGCGGATCAAGGCCGTGACGGTCCTGTTCAGCGATCTCGAAGGGCGGCTCCACATGCTCGACTACGATAAGAAGTTTCTCGTCAAGAGTTGGGACAACCTCACATTCGACGGGTCATCGATTCGTGGGTTCACCGCGCAGCGCGAGAGCGACCTCAGGCTGTCAATGGATTGGAGCGCGTTCTACTGGGCGCCGTCCGATGTCTTTGGGTCAGGGAAAGTGCTCGTGTTCGGCGAGGTGGTCGACAAGGATGGGTCGCCATACAGCGCCGACATCCGTGGTGTCCTCAAAGGGTTCGCCGACAGGTTGCACGAGAAGGAAGGCTACACACTGAACGCGGCGAACGAGATCGAGGGGTTTCTGTTCAACGGCACCGACGCCGAGCGACGCTACTACCGGACTGGCAGGTTCGAGTACGTGAATACGGGCGGCTACTATCACTCGTTGCCGGGTGATCCGCTGCGTCGCTTTATCGATACGTGCGCCGAAGTGCAGCGGGCCATGGGATTCCAGAACGAAAAGGATCACCCCGAGGTCGCACCGTCGCAGTTCGAGATCAACTACGGGTATGGCGAAGTCCTGGCCGCCGCCGACCAGATTCAGCTCTACAAGCTGATCTGTCGCCAGGTCGCCACCGGAATGGGGTTCACCGCCTCGTTCCTGCCCAAGCCCGTGCTTGGCGTCAACGGCAACGGGATGCACACCAACGTCTCGATCAACAAAAACGGGAAGAACCTGTTCTGGGATCCCAAGGGCGAGGAGAAGATGAGCACGCTCGCCTGGTCGTTTGTCGATCGCGTCCTGACGCACGCCAACGACATTTGCCTGCTGCTCAACGCCAGCGTCAACGCCTACCGGCGGCTCGATCCGCATTTCGAGGCGCCCAATCAGATCAAGGCCTCGCCGACCGATCGCGGCTCGATGGTGCGGATTCCGATCGGCAACGAAAAGAGCGCCCGCGTCGAGGTCAGGTCCGTCGCGCCGGATGCGAACCCGTATCTCGTCATGTACTCGATCTTCCGGGCTGGGATCGAGGGGGATACCGCCAAGATCAAGAATCTGCGCCAAGCCGAGCGGTATCTGCCCGACAACATCTACACGGCCATCGAGCACTTCCGGGATGCCAAGTGGACCACCGAGCTGCTCGGCGCGGACGTGAAGGCGCGGTACGCCGATCTCAAGCAGGCCTCCGCCGATCGGTGCCCGCGACTGCTCGGCACCATCGTCAAGCCGCCCGAGGTCCAGTACCATCACGAGGTCTACAACCAGTACCTGTGGAATAAATTCTAGCCGCCTGCGCGGCCGCTCCGTTGGCACGCCCGCTGCTGTAGGGGGTATGGCGACAAAGCGACAAACGCCGCGCAGGTGGTCGCAACACGTGACGGAGACGAGCAACGCGCTCGATCTCCGTCACGACGTTTTTACCCTCCGCGACCCGCGGGCGATCGCCCGATCCCTCAAGCGGTCCGCCGAGACAAGCTCGCGGCGCAAGAGCGATCCGTTCCGGTCGGCGATGTCCATGCTGACCTTCTACATCAACCGGGCCGGCTCCCAGCTGCCCAAGTCCCGACGAGCCACGCTCGAACGCGCCAAGGGGGAGCTCCGCCGCGCGTTTGGGCGCGAGCCGTGAGGAGTGGTTATGCCAGATCGTGAGACGATCCAACGGGTCGAGCGCGACAAGCGCGAAGGAAAATCCCCGTCGACGCAGGCCGGAGAGTTCGTGCGGCAGGAGATGGACCACATGCGCGAAGGGAAGCACGGCGCGCAGTCGAAGAAGCAGGCGATCGCCATCGGCCTGTCCGAGGCCCGGCACGCGGGTGTCAAGGTGCCGCCGCCCAAGAAAGGCGGCGCCAAGAAGCCAACACGCACCAAGGGCAAGAACCGGCACTAGCAAGAACTGGCACTAGTTGTTGCGGGCCGCTGGCCGCGGCTCTATGCTGCAGCCATGGCCTGGTCCGTTCGATGCGCGACCGAGCAGGACGCCGTCGCGTGCCTGGCGCTCCTGCGCTCTGCATCGACGAACGATGCGGGCCCGCTCGGGCGCATAAGCTGGAACCATCCCCGCGTCGCTGGCCTCGTCGCCAGCGACGCCGCGGCTGGGCACCTCTATACCGTCACCGACGCCGCCGGCGCGCTCGTCGCGACCTTCGCGGTCTGCGACACCCCCGATGGCTATTTCGCCGACGTCGCCTGGGCGGAGCCGGACGCGCCGGCGCGCTACCTCCACCGGCTCGCCGTCAGCCCCGCGCTACACGGCGGTGGCCTCGGCGCATGGTGCCTGAAACACGCCGAGCGCATCGCCGCGAGGGCCGGCGCGCGCTATCTCCGACTGGATGCGCTCCAGAAAGTCGAGCGTGTCCTGCGCTTCTACGCCCGGATGGGCTATGCCGACCGCGGCGTCGTGTGGGTCGAGAGCGGCGAGAGCGCCCAGCCCAGGATTCCGCTGAGCTGTTTCGAACGAGCGCTGCCCGAGGTGCGCATCCCGGTGCTCATCATCCCGGGCCTCCACGGCTCGGGACCGCGACACTGGCAGACGGTATGGGAGCGCGAACGCGACGATTGCCTGCGCGTCGAGCAACGCGATTGGCAAAATCCGCGGTGCACCGAATGGGTCGCCACCCTGGGCGACGCCATCGCGGCGACCGAGGGACCCCTCGCACTCGTCGCGCATAGCTTGGGGTGCGTGGCCGTCGCGCACTGGGCCGCGCAGCATGCGACGACCGCGCGCGACCGCATCGCCGGCGCGCTCCTGGTCGCGCCGTCCGACGTCGACCGACCCGGATTCCCCGCGGTCGCCAGCGGATTCTCACCGGCGCCCATTGCGCCACTCCCCTTCCCCACGATCCTCGTGGCCAGCGCCGACGACCCGTTCATCTCGCTCGCACGCGCCGAGCAATTCGCCGACGCGTGGGGAAGCCGCTTCGTCGCGATCGGTGCCAAGGGCCATCTGAACAGCGATTCGGGCCTCGGCGCCTGGCCCGATGGCCAAGTACTATTGGATACCTTACTACTTTCGGCTACTGGCGCCAACAGTAGCGAGTGAGGTATCGTCTCGGCAACCAGTAACCGAGAACGCTTTGATACGAAATAAACTCGCGCTCGCTGTGGTGACCATCAGCGCCATCGCGGCACTGCCGGCGGCGGGCCAGGGCACACTCCCTCAAACCATACCGACGGTCGACAGCGTCACCGTCGTACCCGGCCCCGAGTACAAGGCGGGCTGGATCACCCGTTTCCTCGTCGGATCCGGCTACCGTGATCTATGGACGACGCCGATCCGCGTGCCGGTGCTCGACCTCGACCGCTTTGCCGGTGGCCTCACCGTGCGCAAGCAAGGCTCGACGGGCGGCCAGACGTGGTCGCTCCACATGTACGGCGCCGACGGCAACGAGTACTTGCTCCGATCGCTCGACAAGCATGTCAAGCTCGCCGCCGAAGTGTCCTCCGGCACCGTGGCCTGGCTCCTCCGGGACCAGATCAGCGCCGGGTTCGCGACCGGTGCGCTCGTCGTGGCCCCGCTCATGCGCGCATCGGGTGTCCTCCACGAGGATGTAGCGCTCGTCGTCCTCCCCGACAGTCCGCGGTTGGGCCAGTACCGGAAACAGTTCGCCGGACTCCTCGTCTGGGTCGAGGGTCGGGCCCGTGGCCCCGGCGGTCCTGAAGAGATCGACCCCGATGCGCCAGGCTTCGCCGGCGCATCCAAGATCGTCAAGACCGAGAAAATGATGAAGGAGATCAGCTCGAGTCCGGACGAGCACTTCGACAGCCGCGCCTATCTGACGGCGCGCCTCATGGACATCGTCATCGGCGACTGGGATCGCGGCCACCTGCAGTGGTGGTTCGCCCGGTTCGGCGAGAAGCATGACCACCTGTGGCGCCCCGTCCCGCATGATCGCGACTGGGCGTTCGCCAACCACGACGGAGCCCTCTACAGCCTGGTGCGCCCCAATGTCCCGTGGTTCGTGAAGTACCAACCACACTATCCCAACCTCATCGGACTCGAGTCGCAGGCGTGGGGCATGGATCGCAGGTTGCTCCAGGATCTGGAACGCCCGGTCTGGGACTCGACGGCCGCCTGGCTCAAGGCACAGCTCACCGACGCCGTGATCGACGACGCGGTCGCGCAGCTGCCACCGCCGGAGCAGAAGTTGTACGGCGAGCGCATGCGACGGGCGCTCCGCGGTCGCCGCGATGCCCTGCCCTGGATGGCCGCGTCGTTCTACAAGACGGTCGCCGGCCAAGCCGACGTCCATGCCGTTGCCGTTCCGTCGGTCATCGACATCACGCGGCGTCCCGACACGATCGAGATCCGCATGCAAGCCAACCAGGAGACGTACTACGACCGGCGCTTCGACGTGAAGACGACCCGCGAAGTACGCCTCTACCTCGATGGCGGATCCGATAGCGTCGCCGTCACCGGCGGCGGCGACGGCATTATGGTCCGCCTCGTCTCCGGTGGCAACGGCAACGTACTCGTCGACCAGGATGCGGCGCACGCGGGCCCGACGCAGGTCTATGACGGCGGGCATCCCGTACGCGTGGTGCACGGTAGTCCGCTCGTGGACAGCCGTCCCTACACGGCGCCGACGCTGGGGGGGACCGTGGTCGAGTCGAACCGCCAACCGGCGGACTTCCTGTTGCGGGACGCGGGCTCGTGGTGTGCGCCCGTCTCCAATGGCGAGCTGAGCACGTACTCAGGGCTCACCTTGGAAACAGGTTTCCGGTGCAGCGGCTTCGGGTTCCGACGCATCCCGTACGGGATCGAGCAGGAGGGCACCGTCGGGTACACGATCGGCCCCGGCGGCTTTGTCGGCAACTACAGGATCTCGGTGCGGGCGACCGGCGGCTCGCCCGTGTGGTCGTTGGCGCTACACGGCACGTCCTCCGAGTATGCGTGGTTCTACGGGATCGGCAACGAGACGCCCCATCATCTGCCCGATGACGATTTCCGCGCTCGGCAATCGCACTTCACGGCCACGCCGACGGTGACGTTCGTCCCGACGCCAAACCTGACGTTCACGCTCGGGTCGGGCGTCCGCTATTGGGACACGGAGCGCAGGCCGCTCTTCTTCCGCAAGACACAGCCCTACGGCAGCGGCGCATTCGGAAGCGTCGTCGGGACGGTGGGCGCCGCGTTCGACACGCGCACCGTGAACTCCACCGACACTGATCACGTGCGCGTCGAGGTCTCCGGACGCGCCGTGCCCGATGTCTGGAACGCCACGTCGACCTACGGCACCGCCCACGCCGAAGCCAGCGCCTTCCTCGTGCTGCGCCCCCTTCCCACGCAACCGTATCTGCGCGTCCGCGTGGGCGGCGACAAGCTGTGGGGCACGGCGCCCTTTCAGGATCTGCCGTCGGTTGGCGGTACGTATACGGTGCGCGGCTATTTCAACGGACGCTTCACCGGCGATGCCGCCGTCTACAACCAGACCGAACTCTTCATCCCACTGTTCACCGTCAACGTCATCGCGCCGGCAGCGTTCGGTGTGATGGGGCTCAACGACGTCGGCCGCGTCTTCGCTGCCGGCGATCACTCATCGGCGTGGCACGATGGCATCGGCGGTGGCGTCTGGACCGCCTTTCTCCGCAACCAATATGTGCTCACCCTCACGGCCGTTCACGGTAGTGAACGAACGGTGATCAGCGGCGGATTCGGCGTCGGCTGGTAGCGACAGGGACGACGCTACGCAGGCAGCTTGTCCGCCAGCACGTCGATCTGCTCGATCTTGGGCGGCTGGGCAAACAGCTCAGCCGCCCTTTCGCCGAGCGCGGCGGCCACGCGCCCGGCCAGATGGGCTTTCCGTCCGGCATCGTTGGGGAACACATCGAAGATGCCAAACGTGCTCGGCCCCATACGGATCGCGAACCACGCAGTTGTGGCGGGCTCGGCTTGCACGAGCGGCAGTGCGGACTTGAGGAAGCTCTCGACCGCGGCCTCTTTGCCGGGACGGGCTTCGAGTCGAACGTACAACGCAACGGTAACCATGCGCTAATGTAACCCGCGCGGGATCGCCTCGTTCCACGCCTTCCGATGTAACAATTTGTCGTCCTGATAGATGGACCGCGTCTCCGTCACGTGCAACGCGTCGTGGTCGGAGACGATCGCGATCACCGTGTGCAGTCGCACGCGGTGACCGGTCGAGGTGCGCACCGTGTGCACCTCGTCCCCGAGAAAGCGCGAGTCCCACGGCGCGTCGTCGCGCGTCGAATAGTGCTCCGTCTCGACCACGCGAATCGTTCGCTGCCCGATTGCATAGCCGTACTCGTTCCGGAAATCCAGCGCCGTCGTCTTGGCATTCTCGTCACGCGTGATGAGCGCCCCAGGGTAATGGCCGCTGTCGAGCGTGTGCGCGTCGGGCGGTGCCGGATCGGGATCCGCGCCAAGGAAGACCGGCACCCGATCCGGCGTGACCGCGGGGATCGTCGGCAACTCCAACGCCGTACGCGCGTCGTCGACCGCCAGCGTCGTCGTCATTGGCTCGGCCGTCGGCCAGGCCATCGGGAACTGCGCATTCGAGATCGCCAACCGAATGCGATGGCCGGGCGCGAACCGCCACGTCGAGAAGTGCAACACCGTCGCCAGTTCGGTCGATGCCCCGGGCACCAGCGCGCCGGTCACGAGACCCACCTCGCCGTCGGGCCAGACGTCCTCCAGCCGCACCGTCCAGTCCGCGACGGGGACCGGCACGGTGACGCGGAGGCGCACGCGCGGGAACCCGATCATCTCCATCGTGTCGCGCAACACCGGGCTGTCGTACACGAGACTGCCCGCGTCATCGCCACCCATGTCGCCTGTCGCATCGCCCCACCACACGGGCGTTGCCGTGCCGACGCCGGGCCGGTAGCGCAGCGAATCCATCCCCGCGAGAGAGGCTGGCCCATCGGACAACCGATGGTCGGCGGACGGGTACCACGTGCGCCATCGCGTGCGGGCAATCGGCCAGTCCTCGAACCGCCACTGGCCTGGCGTCATCGACAACGACGCGTCAGGCACATGCGGATCCCGCACAAACAGCGTGAGCCGCGGCTCGTTCATGACACCGTTGTCGCGCCCCTTGAGCCAGTGATCCCACCAGCGGATCGCCAGCTCGCGCCACGCGATCGACGGCCCCGGATTGGCTGCGCCCGGATCGTCATGCTTCCACGGGCCAATGAGTGCTTTGACCGGCGCTCGCACGCTATCGAGCATCCGCGGAATCGCATCCCGATATCCATCCAGCTGGCCGCCCACCAGCAGTGACGGGATCTGCATCGCGTCGTAGTGGAACCGGAGCGAGTGGCGCCGCCACCAGTCGCTATCGGCCGAGTGACGGAGATACGTGAAGATCCACGGCTCCGCGCCAAACCGGTCGCGGAGATACGCCGCATCGATCCGATAGTCGGGCGGCGCCGGCAACCCGTTCTCGTGGTCGATCTCGAGGGCGTACTGGTCGATGTGCAGGACGCCATCGATGTAGCGCACATCGTCGTGAAACAGATCGTCGGTCGCCATCGAGGCGATGATGGCCTTGAGCGCGGGCGGATGGCGCATGGCGATCTGGATGGAGTTGAACCCACCCCACGAGATCCCATACATCCCGACGGTTCCAGTCGCATCGCCGAGCGCGGCCAACTGCGCGATGATCGTGTCGGCGTCTGAGAGCTCCTCCTCGGAGTACTCGCGCGGGGGCAGATGCCCCTCCGAGGACCCGGTCCCGCGGATGTCCACCTCGGCGACGATATAGCCGTGGCGCGCATACCACGTCATCTGCTGGTAGTCCCAGATGTAGAACGAGTCTTCCTTGCGATACGGCAGGTACTCCAGCAACACCGGAAATCGCTCGCCGGGCGTCCGCGCAATGGGGTGGACGACTGTTGCTGCCAGGCGCACACCGTCGCGCATGCGGAGCCAACGGCGCTCGATGCGAAACGCATATGGCGCTGGCGCCTGGGCCAGAGCGATCTGCGCGAGACCACAGAACAGGACCGCCGCGATCTTGAGCACGGAATAAAGTATTGTCTTCACAGGCACCAGGACGTAAAATCGAGGCCTCACCTTCCCTTGGGGCGTGTCATGGCTCGTGGTGGGCATAGCGGCCGCTTTGTCTGGTATGATCTGGTGACGACAGATCCCGCGGCGGCCGAGCGATTCTATGGAGCGGTGGTGGACTGGGGGACGGAGCTGTGGAACCAGAACGGGTCCACGTACACGATGTGGACCGCGAGCGGCACCCCGATCGGGGGTATCATGACGATGCCGGCCGACGCCAAGGCGCGCGGCGAGATGCCGCATTGGCTCGCCTACGTATCCACGCCGGACACCGACGCCATGGTCGCCCAAGCAACCAAGCTCGGCGCCCGTGTACTCGTCCCGCCAACGGACATCCCGACTGTCGGTCGGTTTGCCATGATGGCCGATCCCCACGGCGCGTTCATCGCGCCCTTCACGCCGTCGCGACCAGCCGGACCGTCCGAGGGACCGCCGGGCATCGGCCACTTCTCCTGGCACGAATTGGCGACCAACGATCCCGTGTCAGTCTTTGCGTTCTACGAGGCGACCTGCGGCTGGCAGAAGACCGAGTCGATGGACATGGGCCCAATGGGCACGTACCAGATGTTCGGCTGGCCGGAACCATCGATCGGCGGCATCTTCGGCAAACCCCCCGGCGAACCGGACGTCCCAGCGGCCTGGCTCCACTACATCCGGGTCCCCAACGTCGAGCGCGCGATCGAGACGGTCAAAGCCCAGGGCGGCACGCTCTGCAACGGCCCCATGGACGTCCCGGGCAACCACCGCATCGCGCAGTGTCTCGACCCCCAAGGCGTCGCGTTCGCGCTTCATGAGGTGCTATAGCGCCAACTCCCAGGTCTCCTCGATGAGCGTGTGGCCAAAGCTCTGATGGGGCGCCTCGCGCACCTTGGTGTAGCCTTCGTGCGCATAGAGATGGCGCGCCGCGACCAGGTTGCTTTGCGTCCAGAGCGTGATCGTGTGGTACCCGCGCTCGCGGGCAAACAGCGTGCACGCATGCACCAGCGCCCGACCGAGGCCCAGCCCCCGAGCCTCCGCCTCGACCAGTAGCAAGCGGAGCTTCGCCACACCCGGTCGGTCCGGGTGGCGCACCAGGAACACTGACCCGATGCGCTCGCCTTTTCGCTCGGCGATCCAGCATCGCTCGTGACGCGGGTCGTACTGGCGGACAAATCCGGTCACGATCTCCGCCACCAGCGCCTCGAACCGCATGTCCCAGCCGTATTCCTCGAAGTAGAGCGCGCCGTGGCGCTCGACGACCCAGCCCATGTCGCCCGGCCGATGCTGGCGGAGTGTGAACGGCGGGGCCCCATCACGCTCCGGGGCGAGCACGCGTTCGATGGATTGCATGGCGTCGGTCAGACGGCGCTGATCGACGCGCGGCAGCAGCTCGAGCAAGTCCCACGTGCTCTCGCGCGACGCCGTATCGAGACTGGCGAACGCCCGTCTCCCGTTGGCCGTGACCATGAGCCGGTGGCGACGTCCGTCGGGCTTGGCGCGCTGTCGTCTCAACAAGCCGTTGCGCTCGAACCGCGCCAGAATGCGGCTCAGGTGCGCCGGATCGAGCCCTAGTTCCGTGGCGATGTGGGTCGTCCACGGGACCTCGCGGGTCGCCAGCTCGTAGAGCACACGCGCCTCGGTCAGCGTAAACGGGCTCTCCAGATACCGTTCGACGAGGACGCCGATCCGACGCGTGTAAAACCGGTTAAACCGGCGCATCGTCTCGACGCGTTCCAGCAGCTCGCTCGCATGCGCTCCCGCCCGAACACCCATGCCGAGAACGTAGTTGGAGATAGTTGACTGAGTCAACTATCTCCACACCCCTCTCCGGACCGACTACTTTTCCGAGGTGACCAGCCCGACTGTAACCGCCCTGGAAGACGCCATTCGCCGGCGCCGTACGTTTGCCATCATTAGCCACCCCGACGCGGGGAAGACGACCCTCACGGAGAAGCTCCTCCTGTACGGGGGCGCCATCCACCTCGCGGGGTCGGTCAAGGCACGCCGAGCTCAGCGGCACGCCACGTCCGATTGGATGCGCCTCGAGCAGGAACGCGGCATCTCCGTCACGTCCAGCGTCATGCAGTTCGAGTACGACGGCTTTCGGATCAACCTGCTCGACACGCCGGGCCACGAGGACTTCTCCGAGGACACGTACCGGACGCTCGTCGCGGCTGACAGCGCCGTCATGCTCCTCGACAACCGCCGCGGCGTCGAGGAACGCACCAAGCAACTGTTTGCCGTCTGCAAACGACGCCGCATGCCGATCTTCACGTTCGTCAACAAGTGCGACCGGGTCGGGACCGACCCCCTGCAGCTCCTCAGCGACGTCGAAGCCGAGCTCGGGATCGCCTGCCACCCGATCACCTGGCCGATCCACCAGAACGGCGTCTTTGTCGGCGTCTACGACCGGCCGTCACGCCAGATCCACCTTTTCGATCGCGATGACCAGCACGGCGCGACCCGCGCCGAGGCACGCGTCCGGACGCTGGAAAGCGCCCTTGAAGGCGCCGATGACCAGTTGCTGCATGACATCGCCTTGCTGGATGCCGCGGGCCACCCGTTCGATCATGCGGCGATCTTGGCCGGCGAGCTGACACCGGTCTTCTTTGGCAGCGCCCTCACCAATTTCGGCGTCGAGACGTTCCTGCATACGTTTCTCGACCTGGCGCCGCCGCCACTGGCGCACGAGTCGACCGCCGGCCTGATCGAGCCGACCGACCCGTCGTTCACGGGCTTTGTGTTCAAGATCCAGGCAAACATGGACGCCAAGCATCGCGACCGCGTGGCGTTCGTCCGGATCTGCTCGGGGCATTTCGAGCCGACGTTGCAGGTCAAGCACGTGCGCTCGGGCAGGATGATCCGGCTAGCCGCGCCACAGCACTTCCTGGCCCGCGAGCGCTCGGCCGTCGAGGAGGCGTGGCCGGGCGACGTGATTGGCGTCATGGATCGCGGCACGCTCCGCATCGGCGACACCTTGTCGTGCGACGGCGATCTCGAGTTCCAGGGTATCCCCCGATTCGCCCCCGAGCACTTTGCCCGCGTCATCATTCAGGACCCGCTCCGCCGCAAGCAGCTCGACACCGGCCTGCGCCAGCTCAGCGAAGAGGGCGCCGCGCAGGTCTTCTACACATCGGGCACCGACACGACGAGCCCCACGCCGATCGTCGGCGCCGTCGGCCTCCTGCAGTTCGACGTCATGCTCTTCCGGCTCGAGACCGAGTACGGCGTCAGTTGCCGGTTCGAGCGGTTGACCGCGCGCTACCCACGCTGGGTCCTTGGCCCCCAGGCGGACATCGACCGGGTGGTCCAGGGCCGCGGATGCACGCTGCTCTACGACGCCAAGGGCAACCCGCTCCTGCTCTTCGAGGACAACTGGGCGCTACGCTGGACGCTGGAGCGCGAGACCGCGCTCACCTTTCTCGAGACCGCCCCCTAGTCGCGGTTCGAACCGCCATCAGCACGCCCGACGCGGCGTAGCCGCGGGCCCGACCACGGTCGCCGTGATCGCCGCCGCCCCGGCATCGGCCTGCACGGCCTGCAGTTGGATCTCCGCCGGATCGACGCAGTGCAGCCCGGGCAACCGCGGGGGCGGCAACCGCGGGTCGCGTGACGCCGACGCCAGATACTGCGCCAGGTCGAACCCCCCGCTCTCGCCAACCATCTTCTCCATGCGCGCGTGCGTCGCCTCGACAAACGCCTGGAAGGTCACATCCGATGGCCCCGCCTCGACCTTCGCTTCGGATAGCCGCACGTGGTTATCGATGACGACGGGCACCCCAGACACGACGAGCGTCCCCGTCACCTGCGGCGCCAAATACGCGTTCATCGCATACGTCCCCACCATCTTCACCGAGAACACCAGCCGCGCGCCGTCGATCGACAATGTGGGATCGCTGAGTGCGATATTCTGACCCCACGCCGCGCACGACGGATTCCCGCGGCAGGGGTAGTAGCGCCCCCCATCGGTGAACACTTGCGCCCGCACGAGGGCGAGCAGATCCGCCACCGGGGTGGCGAGCGTGTACATCTTGGAGTCCGGGGCCAGCGTCTGGCCGGACGCCCGCGACCATCCCAGCGTGAGCGCGCACAGCGCGACCCACGCGACCTGTTTGGCATACCATGTTCGCATGCCCTCTAATGTAGCGCCGGCGCGGCCACGGTAAACTGACGCATCATGCCATGGGCGAAGTGCGGATGGCCGTCCTGCGCATCGGGAACAAAACAGATCAACCCGTATTCGCCCGGCTCGAGATCGACGGGGATAAGCGCCTCGGCCAGTCGAGACATCGGGGTCACGCCGCCGATCAAATGTGCCGGCGGGGGCCCGTTTCGTTCCGCGGCCCAGGTGGCGAGATCCGTCAGCGACTTGCCGGGCATCACCTGCACGAGCACAATCTCATGCGGCTGCGGCCCTGCGTTCCGGACGCGAATGACGTGCCGGCCCGCGTCCAGCGCCTGCGAGAAATAGAACTGATAATCGATGAGCGTAATCGTCACGTCGCCCCGGGGCAGCGGCGCCGGTTGGCCATGCCCCGTCACGGTCAATGGGCGCATCATCCCCCTCGCGATCTGCGAGACCATGGTGTGCGACGCGCTATCGGGGGCGCGCACGATGCTGGTGATCAGGTACCGTCCCGGAGCGAGGCTGATCGTCACGGTCGTCGGCGCGCTGGCAACCGGCACCTGCGGTCCGCCGAGGAACGTGATCCATGACGGCCAGGGGCCCTGGCGGGCCAGCGCGGCCTGGAAGTCCTCAGTCGTGTGGCCCGAATCCAGACGCACGATCGCCACGTGGCGGAGAACGGCGCCCTGGTTCTCGACGTGAATCGTGGTGACACCGGCGGGAAGCGAGTCAGGCGCCTCGAAGCTGGAGTCGCGCGAGACAATCGTCATCTCACGCTCAGCTGGGGGCAGCGGTACGGGGCGCCAGGCGATTACGGCGAGGGCGGCGATCAGTCGGAAGGATGTGTGCATGGTCCCGAACGTGACCCGCCCGCGTCATTCGCCGGTCATTCACGAATCACCTGGCCAGCACATACACGCGGTAGACCACCAGCGCGACGATGACTACGAGATACGCGCGCAGGGCAAACAGCGCCCACCGCACGGTGCGACTCATGCGCATGCGGCCCGCCGCGGCCGGCGTACGCTTGATTTCAGGTTCGTCATCGAGGGGATGGATGACGACGAGGCGAGGCTGTGGCGACATGGCGGGTTACCCGGCGGACGAGGGAAAGAGGTTGGGCGCGACCTGCTGGGCGGCCAGCACCAGCGACAGCACGAACAGCGCGACGATGATCGTCCAGTTGACGGCGTTGTTCCAGGGACGATTGACGAACCGCTCGCCAAGCAGCTCCTTGTCGTTCAACAACAGTTGCAGGAAGATGACGGCCGATGGCAGCATCACGCCGGCGAGGACCTGCACGCCGATGATGATGAGGTTGAGTGGCGTGCCCGGAATGAGCACGAGCCCTGCCGCCAGCCCGACACAGGCCGCGTAGGCGCCGTAGAACTGCGGTGCCTCGGCCACGGTGTGCTCGAGGCTTCCGCCCGACTCTCGCACCTCGGCGTACGCCCATGCGCTGGCCAGCGAGATCGCGGTCGTGCCCAGCACTGCGGCATTGCACATGAGCAGCAACAACCCTGTCCTGAATGCCGGGCCCAGGATCGGCGCCAGACTCGTCCCCAATGCCGCCGGGTCCGTGAACGGGAGATGATGCCGGTAGCCGGCGTCCCCAACGAGCATCATGGCGCCGGCAACGGCGACCGTGAACGTGGCGCCAATCAAGGTGTCGAGGCGGGCCCACGGGAGATCGGCAAACCGGAGTCGCTTGTCCGCCACGGCGCTCTGCTGAAAGAACAGCTGCCAGGGCGCGATGGTCGTCCCGACGATGGCGATCACCAGAAACACGAGATCCGGCGAGACGCCGCCAGGCGGAACATGCGGCACCAGCACATCATGGAGCATCGGCGTTCCACCGTGGTGCGCGTGTCGCGCCAGTACAAACCAGGCGATGTCCAGCAGGCAGAGCACGACGGTGAACCGCTCCCAGCGCCGGTAGCTGCCCGTGATGACAATCGCGACCAACGCGACCGCACTGAGCGGAACGGCGAGACGCGCGTCGAGTCCCATCTGGCTGGTGGCGAGGCTGATCGCGGCGAACTCGGTCACCAGCGTCAGGAAGTTCACGAGCAGCAGGTCGAACAACGAGAACCGTCCCCACCACGTGCCAAACCGCTCGTAGATGATCGCGGCGTGGCCCTTCCCGGTGGCGATCCCGAGTCTGACCACCATTTCCTGGATGAAGTAGCAGATCGGCAGGAGCAGGAACAGCAGCCAGAGGAGATGCGTGCCGTACTGGGCGCCGGCCTGCACGTACGTCGACACCGCGCCGGCATCGTTGTCGGCCTCCATGACAATGAGGCCCGGGCCAAACACCATGAGAAAGGTCACGACGCGATAGAGCAGCGGCGACCGGACGGGGACACCCACCGGCCGCGCGACGACGCCCGCGGGGGCGCCCGTTGGATTGATCTGTGCTTTTGGGATGGTCGTGGTACGCGTGCTCACGAGTCTCGACGTCAGGGGTTGTGTGGCCGCCCCAGGTCGAGTGCCATCCCGGTGCGGACCGCTACGTGGTCGCCATCAATGCCAGCGTGACACGTCGTGACGGAGGCTGAGATGACCCGTCACCGCGACGCCCGAAATCGCCCGGCCCCGAGCGGGGTTCGCGAGCCGCCCCATTTGCCCGTCGCTGCTCGTCCCCGTCGATAAGCGGCCCACCCGGCACACCCACCAGGCCTCGCGCCGCGCCCACCAGCGCCTCCTCAGTCGGAGCGTCACCCTCATCCCACCCCAGACTCCAACTCACCTCGGACACATCGCGCTCGTGCCACAGCCGCGCGACGACCTGCTCGAGCACCGCATCGGACGGCCGCGTCGCCAGCACGTGCGCGTGTACCTCCGCGACGGCACCTCCCGGCGCGACCTGAATCGAGTGCAGCCGGTGCAACGCGAGCGCGCTGGGCTGAATCTCGCGAAGCAGGAGCGCCCGAATCTGCCCCTCCCGCACGCGACGGCACCGCACGGTCACCGTGTACGCCACCGGCGCCTCGGCCGTCGGCGTCGGCCGCCCGAGCCGCCGCGCGACCGGCCGCAGCGTGATATTCGTTCCGACGATCGCGGCCGCGCCAAGCGCCGCGGCCATGAAGTACCCGAGCCCCGCCAGCGACCCGACCGCCGCCGCGCACCAGAGCGTGGCGGCCGTGTTCAGCCCCCGCACGTCGAGGCCATCGCGCATGATGGCGCCCGCCCCGAGAAATCCGACCCCCGAGACTACATAGGACGCGATCCGCGTCGGGCTGGACTCGCCGGGCGTCATGGCGCCAAGCACGACAAACAACGCGGCGCCGAGCGCCACGAGCACATTGGTGCGCAGCCCCGCGCGGTGCTGATGCCACTGCCGCTCGAGACCAATCAATCCGCCGCCGGCGATCGCCGTGCCAAGCCGGAGCGCAAGTTCAACAGGCGGCATGGCCGCCTCCACATTCAGTGTTCGATAGTCGACATGGGCCCGTCCATCACCGGCCAGGCGCGCCCGCCTGACCGGTATATACCCTACCTCGGTATTGGATGTCAAGGGACGTTGGCCCGCGCCATGTCGACCAGTTCCGCGCCGTGCCCCGCCAGCGTTTCCTTGAGCATATACAGGCTGAAATTCGTCGCCTGCTTGAGCGTGATGTGCGGCGGCATCGACCGCGCGTGCGCGGGCGAGCGTGTCGACGAGCAGCGTCGCGATGGTCGGATGGGACATGAGATTCACCGGAGGAGAGATGTCCCGGCAGGCCTGCAAGTTCGGTGCAGATGACCGTCACGGTATAGGTCGTTGTGAGGCGACAGGCTAGCGGTCCGCCCGCCTATCCCATACCGTTGGTGCCTACGACCGGAGGGTCACCATGCAACACTACCGCCCCGATTGGCTCGTCGCGGATGCGCTCGCGGACGCTCTCGTTCTTGTTCTCGTGCTCGCCGCATGCGACCGGCCGACGCCGAGCCCCGGCGCCACGCAGTCGGCCGTGTTGGTCGCGCCCGCCGGGGCAAACGTGGTGACGATCGTCGCGCGCGACTTTGCCTGGCAGATCCCGGATACGATTCCCGCCGGCCTGACGACCTTTCGGCTCCGAAACGATGGGAACGCACCGCATGATGCCGCCCTCGTGCGCCTCGATGGCGGGAAGACCGGCGCCGACGTGGTTGCCTTCTACACGAAGCCCGGTCCGGACGCGGCGTGGATGCACTGGGTCGGCGGGCCCGCCGCCGCCTTTCCCGGCGCCGGACAGCCGACCGTCACGGTGATGCTCGCACCCGGCCACTACGCCGTGCTCTGCGGCGTGCCGGGACCCGATGGCCGTCCGCATTGGATGTCGGGCATGGTCAAGGACTTCACCGTGAGCCCGTCGACGAGCACCGCGGTGGCGCCGTCGAGCGACGTGGCGATCACGCTCGTCGACTTCGACTTCCACATCTCGACGCCGATCACCGCCAGCACCCACACGGTCCGCGTGACCAACAGCGGGACGCAGGATCACCACATGGTGATTGTCCGACTCGCCCCGGGAAAATCGCTCGCCGACGTGCTCGCCTGGGCGGAGAATGCGCAGGGACCCCCACCGCTCGTCTGGGGATCCGGGACCGCCAGCATGTCACCGGGGAACGTCAGCTACATGCACGCCGACTTTCCGCCGGGTCAATATGCGCTGATCTGTTTCATCTCCGACGTCCATGACGGCAAGCCCCACTTCGTCCACGGCATGCAGAAGCAGTTTGCCGTGCAGTGAGGATCAGCTCCCTGTTGGCCCGAACCGCTCCGTCCTGATCCGTGCGGCATCGTGGCCGAGTTGGACCAGCGTGTTGGCCGCGGTCTCGACAAAGGCGTTTGGTCCGCAGATGTAAATGAGCGGGCGCTGCTCCGGCATCCAGGCGACCTCCGCGAGCAGCGCCGCATCGACCCTGCGTGCGTACCCCGCCCACCCGTCCGGCCGCTCGCGGGTCAGCGTGAAGGACACCTGGATCCCGTCATCGCCCGCGAGCCGCTCGAGCTCCTCTCGATAGATGATCTCGCCGAGCGACCGCGACGAGTACAAGAGGCGCACCGGCACGGCACTCCGAGTGGCGACGTGGTGGCGCAGTATCGATCGAAACGGCACGACGCCCGACCCGGCCGCGAGCAGCAGCAGCGGCCCGCCCAGCGATTCCGTCCACACGAAATACTCGCCGATCGGCCCGCGCAGCTCGAGGTCGTCCCCCGGCTGAAGCACGTCGATGAGATACGGCGAGACCTCGCCATCGGCGAGCCGCTCGACGGTCAGCTCCAGCCGGTCGTCTTCGGGCGCCGATGCAATGGAATAGCTCCGCTCCGCCACGTACCCGTCTTCGGCGGTCAAACGGACGTCGACGTGCTGGCCCGCCAGATGCCCGGGCCAGCCCGGCGCGTCGAGGACAATGCTGTGCACACGCGGCGTTTCGCCTCGGGACTCGGCGACCCGCACGCGCTGCCAGCTCAATCGCCCCGGTGTCAATGCATCACTGCCCAATCAGAAACACAAACGGTTGCTGTACCAGCTGCTTCACCGGATGGTTCGCAATCGTCGCCGGATGAAAGCTCGCGCCCAGGATGGCCTCGCGCACGGCGAGCGCGAAGAGTCGGTTTGTGCTCTTGAGAATGGCCAAGCTACCCGGCTCAGCACGACCCATCGTGTCGACCACAAACTCCATGAGCACGGCCCCTTGCACGCGTTCCCGTCGGAGCGTCTCCGGATACTCGGGATTCGCGGGCCGGTCCTGGCGAGCCTGTCGTTCGACCTGAAAGCCAAAGAACACGAGGTCGCGGGACCCCGACTGCACGCTGTCGCGCGCTCGCCGGGCTACCGGCCACGGCGGACCGCGTAGGACGGCGAACAGATGTCGCGCCGCGCTGTCCGACAAGGTGAGGTCGCCAGACCATGCGCCATTGTTGGCGGTGAGCGCGTAGGGGCTCGCCGAATCCGTGGTCAGACGGAAAAGCTCCATGATACGCGTGGCATTGATGAGCGGGTCGACTTGCGTGACCCGCGCGCCGTTGTACCGAAGGTCCGTGCTCGACACCACCGGTCCCGTTGCCGCGGCCGCACTATCTGCCCACGCGGCGGCCATCCGTCGGTCAACGCGCACGGTGAACCGACCTGTCGACGTCGCGGCCGCGATGATCACCTCGCCGGCCCCGTCCGTCGAGACGACGACGCTGCCGCGGTCGACACCGACACTGTCGACGACGCGGAGATGCGTCTGGGCCGAGAGATGTGTCGCGCGGGCGACGGTGATGCAGGCCACGAATCCGGTCCATCTCGTCGCCGGCCGCATGCCGGACAGTATGCAGGCCCGACCTTACCCGCGCAATCTTGGAACCATTCGGAACGCGGTGATCTACTGCTCACCGACACTCACACCGAGAGACTGTTTCCATGCATGCACTACTCACCGCCATCGCGGCCGTGACGTTCCATTCCGTGAACGTGGCCACTGCCCCCAAGGCCTCCGTCGACCGCTTCAGCGCCGCGGCCGGCCACCTGCAGGTCAGGACTGCCACAAACCATCTCCCCGGCGCAAACGCCCCGGTAAACTTTGACCAGGGCCCATTCGTGACGCACGGCTTTGGCCCGCACGGCGAACACGTCACGTACTATAACTTTGACGTCCAGCCCCTCGCGCCAGCGCCGCGGTACGTGCTCTACCGCCAGGGCGAAACCACACCGGTCAAAGACCAACTGGCGATTGTCGATGCCCTGCCCGGCGACTCGGGTTATAGCGACTTTCACGTCACGGTCCGCGTCACCGTCCCCGCCAACTACGTCGCCAACAGCGTGACCTCGGCGGCCGCGCTTCGCACGGCCGGTTACCCGACCGAGACAACGACGACGATCGAGAATACCCCCATCGTCCCCGAAGGCTCGACCGCCCGCCTCCGCCTGAACGGTGCCTCGGCCGCACTCTCGACCGGATGGTACAACGGCACCACCGTCCGCTACTTCACTTTTGTCGAGCGCCCGCTGACCGGCACCACCGTCCCCGTGTCGCCGATTTTCGTCAGCTTCAACGCCAACCCCGGCACGCCGAGCGGCGGCCCCGCCTCGGGCTTCAAGGCCGAGCCGGGAACGCAACAGACGCACAACGTTGTCGCCACCCTCCCCGACGACGCGGGCTATTCGCCCCTCTGGCAGGTCAGCGTGTACGACAACGCCGGCTTTGACCAGGTGCACGACCTGGCGACGCTGCACGAGGCCAAAGTGCTGGCGGCAAATGTGGCGACGGTCAACTGCCCCATCGTCGCGCAACGTTAGTTCTGGGGTGTTCCACCCCGTTCCTGATCGCCGTGCGTGATGCAAGCTTTCGGTCATGCCGGCGATCAGGCACAAAGACAGCGGCGCCATCCTGTGGGAGTGCGCCGGCGCGACGCTGCGTGACGCGGACCTGACACGGGCGACGCTCATGTGCGCCGACTTGCGCGGCGCCGACCTGCGCGGCGCCGCGTGCCAGTCGGCCGATCTCTGCCAGGCCAATCTCGACGACGCCGACCTGAGCGCTGGCAATCTGATCGCCGCGGACATCTCTCTGGCGACACTCGTCGGATGCCGCCTCGTCTCGGCCACGATGGGCGACGCCCGACTCCAAGCCGCCAACGCCGATCGCGCCGATTTTCGCGGCGCGGACCTGACGCGAGCCACCTTGAAGTCCGCCAAGCTCCGTGGCGCATCACTCGCCAATGCAAACCTCCGGCGTGCCGACCTCACGCATGCCGACCTGACTGGCGCTGATCTCACGGGGGCCGACTTAACCGACGCCACGCTCGCCTTCGCGACGTTGGCCGGGGCGCGCCTCTGCTACGCCACGCTTGCGGGTACGGTCTGTACCGGCGCATCCCTGAACGCGGCCGACATGCGCCACACCGAGCTCTCACTGGCGATCCTGAACGGCTCCGATCTGACTGACGCCGACTGGACCGGCGCCCTCTGCTCCATGACCGTCATCGCCCGCTGCCGCGGCCTCGACACGGTGAAAGGGTTGGCGACCCTCGAGCACCTCTCGCCGTCGTCGATCGACCACGCCACCCTTCGCGACGCCCTCGCCGCACTTCCGCCGGCCTTTCTCGCCGGCTTTAGCGCCGCCTAACCCTCGTTGGCTGCCTCCTCCAGCTGCCGCGCGATGCGCGCCAGCAGCTCGGGCGACACCTCGACCCGCGCGAGCTTCCGCCGCACCTCATGCAGGATCCCCGCCTCGTACGTGAACTCCCTGGTGCACGCCGCGCAGGTCTCGAGGTGCTCGCGGACCAACTCCATCTCGGTCGCGCTCAACTCCCGATCCAGGTAGTCGTCGAGCCGACGAAACGCCTCCTCACAGGTGAATCGATTGACCGACCTCATGTGGCCCCCTCCCCCGCCTCGACCGGCTCCACGATCCCCGCGTCGCACGCCGCCTGCCACAGCGCCCGCTGCAGCATTTTGCGCCCACGATGCAAACGGGACCGCACCGTCCCGATCGGAATCTCCAGGACCGCGGCAATGTCCTGGTAGGTGAAATCCTGCATGAAGTACAGCGTCGACACGACTCGATACTCCTCCGGAAGCGCGTCCAATGCCTCGATCACCCCGTCGACCCCGAGCTTCTGTATCAGCAGCGCCCCAGGATCCGCTCCGTCCGTCGGTAGCCCGGCGTCAGACGCCTGAGAGTAGATGTGGAGGTCAGGGAGATCATCGAAGGACACCGTCGACGGGCGACGCTGCGCCGCTCGGTGCCGTCCCCAGTACTCGTGCACCAGAATCCGGAAGAACCACGCCTTGAAGTTCCCGCCGGGGATGAACGTCCCATATCCACGAAACGCCAGCAGCGCCGCGGTCTGCAGTAGATCCTCGGCATCCGCCCGATTCTGGGTCAGGCGCAGCGCATAGCCGTACGCCGGACCCGCGACGTCTTTGAACTGCGACTCGAACGCTGCCAGCTCGGCCGAACGCTCCTTCATCACACGGATGCTAATGCCGTGTACGGGAAGGGGGTTCCATTAAATTGCGCCCGACATGAATCACGCCTGGCGCGCCCTGCGCCACCGGAACTTCCGGCTGTTTTTCGCCGGCCAGAGCATCTCGCTCATCGGCACCTGGATGACGCGCATTGCGACGGCCTGGCTGGTCTACCGTCTCACCAAGTCGGCCCTCCTCCTCGGCACGGTCAGCTTTGCCGGCCAGATCCCGACCTTCCTGTTCGCCCCGCTCGCCGGCGTCCTGGTCGATCGTCTGGACCGCCGGCGCGTCCTGGTCTGGACGCAAACCGCCGCGATGATCCAATCGCTCGCCCTGGCCTGGCTCACGCTGTCACATCGCGTGACCATCCCCGAAATCCTCGTCCTGAGCGCCGCGCAGGGTGTGATCAACGCCTTCGACATGCCGGCGCGCCAATCCTTTCTCCTGCAGATGGTCGAGGATCGCGGCGACCTGTCCAACGCCATCGCCATCAACTCCTCGATGGTGAACATCGCGCGACTCATTGGCCCCTCGTTGGCCGGACTCGTGATCGCGGCCAGCGGCGAGGGATGGTGCTTTTTCATCGATGGCGTCAGCTACCTCGCCGTCATCGCCTCACTCCTCGCCATGCGGCTCCCCGTGGCCGTGGCCACCCGCGCGGTCCAGACGATGGTCGCCCAACTGCGCGAGGGATGGCACTACGTGTCGACCTTCAGACCCGTGCGCACGATTCTGCTGCTCTTCGCCGTGATCAGTCTGATGGGCATGCCCTACGTGGTCCTCATGCCGATCTTCGCCGCACAGGTCCTCCACGGCGGCCCGCACACGCTCGGCTTCCTGATGGGCGCGGCCGGCGTGGGTGCGGTGATCTCGGCGCTCTCATTGGTTGTCCGCCGCTCGGTGCGCGGGCTCGCCAAGATGCTACCGATCGCGGCCGCGCTCTTTGGCACGAGCCTCATCCTCTTCGGGCTCTCCCGCACGTTGTGGCTGTCGCTGCCCCTCATGCTGCTCACGGGATTTGGCATGATGCAGGGTCTCACCGTCAGTAACACCATCATCCAGACGCTCGTCCCAGAGGACATGCGCGGCCGAGCGATGAGCTACTACACGGCGGCCTTCGTGGGCATGGCCCCGTTTGGCAGCCTGCTGGCCGGCACGCTGGCCACCTGGATCGGCGCCCCACGCACCGTCATGGTCACCGGCACCTGCTGCATCGCCGGCGCCCTCTGGTTCTGGACGCAGCTCGACGCCATCCGCGCGGAGATGCGGCCGATCTACCAGCAGTTGGGCATCATCCCGGCAGTGCAACAGCCGGTCGAACAGCAAGCGGGAAGCTAGCTGAACGGGTGCATCTCGGGATCGCTCGTGGCGCGCGCGGGCCGAGTCATACGCTCGACCGGCGCCGGGGTACTCTTGGGGTATTCGCGCCCGCGACGCAATCCGTCGGCGAACGCGGCCGTCCAGCGGCCTAACAGCTCGCCGCAGCGAGCGAAAAACGTGTCGTCACTCATGACACGGAACTTGAGCGGGCGGTCGTAAATTGCGCATTAAAGCTCCGCCGCCCCGCATAAAAGACTCATGAAGATCAGAACTCCGGCGGCCCCTCGCCAACGACGCCGAACGTCCGCTCCAACGCAAGTCCGGCGCGCCCCAGCACCCCCTCCTCGAACAGTCCACCGATGAGCGTCACCCCATGGGGCACGCGCCGAGGCGGTGAGAACGTCGGCAACGGATGGTGCGGGTCCGGCGCCCAATCGCTCCGCGCCTCCGTGACGTTCACAAACCCCGCCCGGAGCGTCAACGACGGATGCCCCGTGTTGTTCGAAATGACGAGCATCTCGTCGCGGAGCGACGGGACGAGGAGGAGATCGACCTGCGAGAAGATGCGCGCCATCTCCCCCGCCACCCGCCGCCGAAACCGATCGGCCTGCACAAAGTCGACCGCCGACAGGAATCGCGCCTCCCGGAACTGATTTGGCCAGGCGTCGCTCACCTGGGCCTTGAGCTCGTTCATCTGCCCACTGAGCGTCTGCTCCTCGAACGCCGCCGCCGCCTCGCTGAACAGAATGTGGTTCAGCGAATCATAGGGCCAATCGGGGAGGCTCACCTCGACCGGCACCATGCCCACTTGCCCCACGGCCTGTAGCGCCGCGCGATCCACGTCGGTGGCCGGACTCTTCTTCATCCAACCGGGGAAATACCCAACGCGTAACCCCCGCACCGACCCCGCCGCGTCAAAGTCGAGCCGACTGGGCACGCTCGACACATCCCCCGCATCGGGTCCCGTGATCGCGTGCAGCACGAGCATCGCGTCCTCGACGCTTCGCGTCATCGGCCCGAGCTTATCGAGCGACCAGCACAGGGTCATCGCGCCCGTCCGCGGCACGCGGCCATAGGTCGGACGCAACCCGGTGACGCCGCACCGCATGCTGGGGCTCACGATGCTGCCACCCGTCTCGCTCCCGATCGAGAACCCAACGAGTCCCGCGGCCGTTGCCGCGCCGGGGCCCGCGCTCGACCCGGATGCGCCCTCCTCCAACAGCCACGGATTCATGGTCTGGCCACCAAACCAGATGTCATTGAGCGCCAGCGCGCCCAAGCTCAGCTTGGCCACCAGAATCGCGCCCGCGTCACGCAGCCGCCGCACCACCACAGCGTCCGACGTCGGCACCCGATTCCGGTAAAACTCGGCGCCCCAGGTTGTGGGAACGCCCGCGGTGTCCAGGAGATCCTTGCTCCCCCAGGGGATCCCGTGCAGCGGCCCGCGATACTTGCCCGCTGCAATCTCGGCGTCCGCACGCTTGGCCTCGGATATCGCCGAATCGCGCATGAGTGTGATGACACACCGGAGCTTCGGATCAAATCGCTCCAAGCGCCCGAGATAAATCCCGGTGAGTCGCTCCGCGCTCAGCTGCTTGCGCTCGATCCACCGCGAGAGCTTGGTCACGGGCGCGAACGCGATGTCCTGGTCACTCGCCGGCATCGGCCCCGGGTCAGTCGCGCTGCGCACAAACCTGTCGCGCGCCGGCCCCGCGGGCGTGGCCGAGAGCACGGGGTCCCACCGCGTCGCCGGCGCCAGCGTTGGCTCCAACGCCACCTTGCGCGGCCCAACCCGCCGCTCAATGAGCGCGGCCATCGACGCCCGCCAACTCGCCGCCGCCATGTCCCGCTCGGCGTTGGTCAGCGTCACCTGCATCAGCTTCTCCGCCTCGACGAACGTCGACGGCGACACCGCCGGCCCAACCTCCGGCGCCGTGCCAAACGTCGGCGGCGCCCCAGGTGGCGGCGGCGTCGACGGACCACCGCCAGCCTGCTGTTCGCCACGACACGCCGCGGCCGCCGCGAGCAACCCGAGCGGGGCCTGGATCAGAAACTGTCTGCGTGAGTTCATGACGCCCAATGTACAGCGGTCAGGCGTTTTCCACCGCACTCGTCAGTGATTGCGACGCCCGATCGATCGCTGTCGCGAGCTTGGGTAGCGCCGCCTCGATGTCGGCCACCGATGTCGCGCCAACCGACAGCCGGAACCACCCGCTGTCTTCCGTCACACCGAACGCCTGGAACGGCACCGCCGCGAAATCCGCCTCGCGCAACAGATACGTGCGAATCGCCTCGTTGTCCCCCACGGGCAACGCGAACCGCGCGCTCAGGTACATCGCCCCAGCCGGCGCCGTGGCATCGACCGGCAACCCACGCTCGCGCATCGCCATCATGCCGCGGTGCAGCACCTGGAGCCGCGCCCGGAGCCCGTCCTTCATCGTCCGATGGTACTCAGCGATCGCACCGCGCGCACCGAGCAACGCCGCCGTCGCCACCTGCTCGGCTTTTGGCGCCCACGCCCCGACGTGGCCAAGGAAGTCACCCATACTCCGCACGACATCGCTCGGCCCCAACACCCACCCGACCCTGAGCCCCGTCGCGGCAAACGACTTGGAGACCGCATCCACTGACACCGTGTACGGCGCCATCGCCGGCCGGAGCGCGACCGGCGTGACATGGGGCGTCGCGCCCAGTGTCAGCATCCAGTAGACCTGATCGTACAGCACGTACAACGGCCGCTCGTTCATCCCTCGCCGCGCGTTCTCCTCCAGCACCAGATCGCAGATCGCCCCCAGCGACTCGGAGTCGAACATCGTCCCGGTGGGATTGCTCGGCGAGTTGAGCACGAGCAACCGCGCCCCGCGCACCACAGGCTCCAACATCGCCCGCGTCGGCAAGAACCCCGTCGACGCCTCGCACGGCACGACGACCGCCTCGGCCCCGACCAGCTGGCAATAGTAGGAGTTCTGCCACGACGGGACCGAGAACACGACCCGCTCGCCCGGATCGACGAGCGTGCGATACGCCCCATAGAGCGCCGGCCGCGCTCCCGACATCACCAACACCGACTCGATCGGGTAGTCCACGCCGAGTCCGTCGCGACTGAACGCCCGAATCGCCTCGCGCAGCACCGGCATCCCGACGCCCGCCGGATAGTTGGTCTGCCCATCCTCGAGCGCCGCCTCGATCCCTTCCCGCAACAGCGCCGGAATCGGAAAATACCGCGGATCGAAATCCCCCATCGTGAGATCGCAGATCCGATGCCCGCCCGCAACACGCGCCCGCACGTCGGCCGCGACTTTGAGAATCGCCGACCCGGCCATCCCGGCCGCCATCGCCGACAGCCTCGCGTCGCTCACCCTAGCGACCCGCGAACGCGGCAATCGCGTTCCGCGTGAAGTCCGAGAGCACGAGTGTGCCACTCATCACGGCCCGTTCCTCCAGCAATCCGGCCCACTCGTCCGTCCCCTCCCAGAACGTCGCTTTCATGCGCGCCATTGCCTCGGGGTTCGACACGGCCAGGTGCTCCGCAACGCGCGCGACCGCCGGGTCCAACGCCTCGACTGTCGCGACCACCTCCGCATACAATCCATGCCGCTCCGCCCACGCGGCGTCGCGCCACCCACCGGCATCGATCGCCAACGCCTGGAACGCCCCCGCCCCGATCTTCCGCTGAATCACGGGCCCCACGACAAACGGCCCGATGCCCACCGCCAGCTCGCTCAATCGCACCGACGCGCCCGCCGTCGCGATCGCGTAGTCGGCCGCGGCCACCACGCCAACCCCGCCGCCGACCGTCTTCCCGTGCACGCGCGCAATGATGAACTTGGGGCACCGCCGCATCGCTAGAATGAGCCGCGCGAAGCCCATGAAGAACTCCTTCCCGGCCACCACATCGCCGATGCTCCGGAGCTCATCAAACGACGCCCCGGCGCAAAACGGGCCAGGCTCACCACTGCGCAGGACCACCACGCGCGTCCCCGCATCCGCGCCGGCGCCATCGACCGCGTCGGCGATCCGTCGCAGTAAGGCGCCAGGCAGCGAATTCCCTTTGGGATGTGAAAATTGAATCGTGGCGATCCCGTTCTCGGCCCGAACCGCGACATCGCCAATCGTCGTCACAGCGACAATGTCCGGTCGATCACCGTCGCCACCCGGTCCGCATCCGGCAGCACCGCGCGCAGCAGATCCTCGTGATACGGCATCGGCACATCGTCGACCGCGAGCCGCTCGACAGGCGCATCGAGTGACCAGAAGGCCTCTTTTGCCACCGTCGCCGCGATCTCCGCCCCGAATCCGGCCGTCAGCGTGTCCTCATGCACGATCACGCAGCGCCCGGTCCGCCGCACACTCGCCAGCACCGCCTCGCGGTCCCACGGCGCCACCGTGCGCAGGTCCAGGAGCTCCACCCGGTCGCCAAACCGCTCGGCCGCCTCCACGCATCGGTGCACCATCGCCCCCCACGTCACCACCGTCACGTCCGTGCCGGCGCGGAGACGGGCGGCACGCCCCAAGGGAAGGACGTAGTCGTCGCCCGGATACCGCGCGCTCCCGTCGCTGGTCATGAGCAGGGATCGGTGCTCGAAGAAGATGCTCGGGTTCCGACTCCGCATGGCCGCCCGCAACAGCCCAACGGCATCGGCCGCGTTGGACGGCACCAGCACCTGCCACCCGACGGCGTGCACCCAGGTCACCTCGCCGCTCAACGAGTGCCAGGGATCGCCGACATCCTTCCCAAATCCGCCGGGCATCCGCACCACGATCGGCGCCGCGAACTGGTTGTTCGTCCGCCATCGCATGGTGCCGCAGTTGTTGAGTTGTTCTGCCGCCGGGTCAGCGTATTTGCGAAACTGAATCTCTGCCACCGGCATGAGTCCCGACACCGCCATCCCGACCGCGCGCCCGATGATCCCCTCTTCCGACAAACTCGTATCGAACACGCGCTCGACCCCGAACTGCTTCTGCAATCCTTCCGTCACGAGGTGCACGCCGCCCTTCACGCCGACGTCCTCGCCGAACACCAGTACCCGGCGATTGACCTCCAACTCGTGCGCCAGCGTGCGTCGCACCGCTTCGGCGAATCGCATCATGGATCCGTCCGTCGCGACATCCGTACCGCCAAGCAACGACGGCAGTCCTCCAATCGTCTCCGCGTCCCCCGGACGCGCAGGCTCCTCGTAGACAAATCGCTTGACCGTCTCGGGATTTGGCGCCGGCCGTCCACGCGCGCCGGCCAGCCCGGCGCTCACATCGCGCGCAACCTCACGCTCGATCTCCGTCCATGCCTCGTCCGAGATGACAGCGGGCACCAGGTGCGCGCGCAGCTTGGGCAACGGGTCCCGTCGCCAGTCGGCGGCGATCTCCTCTTCCGTCCGGTACGCCGCCTGGTTGTCCGGACCCGAGTGGCTCGAGAGCCGCGGCACCGTCAGATGAATCAGCGCCGGCCCGCGGCCGTCGCGGACGTGCGTCACGACCTCGTCGAGCAACCGCGCCGATTCCGCGGGATCGGTCCCGTCGCCGTCCCGGACCAGCAGATTGCCAAACGACGCCAGGTTGTCGGCGATGTTTCCGCCCGGCGTCTGCATGTCGCGCCGTACGGAGATGCCCAGCCCGTTGTCCTCTATATAGAAGAGCATCGGGAGCTTCAGCGTCGTCGCCATCGTGAGCGCGGACCAGAAGCCGTTGGTGGCGACCGACGCCTCACCGCCCAGCGCGACCGCGATGGACCCGGCATAGCTGGCATCGCCCAGCACGTCCCGATGATACAGTATCGACTGCGCCCACCCCGCGACCGGCGTGTACTGGCTACCGACGTCGCCCGCCATCGGCAGGACGATCGCGCCGCCGCGCGTCGGCAGGTTGCACACGACTCCGATGTCGCGCCCGTCGCTGAACCCTCCGGTCCGGCCAAGCGGGCTGGCCAAGGCATCTTCGATCGAGAGTCCAAGTGAGAGCAGAAACGGTCGCGACCGATAGTAGGCGCCGGCGGCATCGTGCGGCCGGTCGAGCATCCGGCCGAGGATGATCTGCCCCACCTCGTGCCCGCGCGCGGAGAATTGATAGAGGACGAGGTGTTCGCGCGGGACCGACGCCTTGTTCCGGTTGGTCGTCTCCTCGACCTCGTCGAGGGCCCTCGACACCATGACCTCGTACGCGATCCGGCGCCAATCAGGCCCCGCGGGCCCGGTGCGCGTTGGGCGTGCACGTGCCCCAACCTGGGGAACCGACTGTATCGCCATCAGATTGCCTTGAAGAGTTCAAATGGTTGCCGGCATCGTTCACAGAACATCACGGCCTTGCACGCCGTCGCGCCAAACTCGCTGCGCATGGTCGTCGCCGGCGATCCGCAGTACGGACACGCGATGCGCTCCGCGCGCCGCCGCAGCGGCACCAATGCATCGCTGTGTTGCGGTTGCGGCGGCGGCGGCGCAATCCCATACGCTCTGAGCTTCTCCCGGGCGTCCTCGCCGATCCAATCCGTGGTCCACGCCGGCGAGTATACCGTCCGAACCGTCGCGTCAGGCCAGCCACTCTCGGCCAATGCCGCCACGATGTCCTGCTCGATGGCGACCATCGCC
>DATMNB010000268.1:0-8328 GCA_035569435.1 Gemmatimonadaceae bacterium | reverse complement strand
GGAGTCGAGCCCGGGGATGGGCGGGACGGGATGCGCGGCGAACGGATCGGGCCCGGGGCGCCAGCGGCCAAATGCGTGTTGGGCGGCACGGAAGATGGCCGCGGCCGAGACGTCGCCACTCACGACGATGGCGGCGTTGTTGGGGATGTAGTATCGACGATAGAACGCGTCGAGGGTCGCTGTCGTGGCCGTCGCCGTCGTGATCGGGTCACCCAGGATGTCTTTCCGGCCCCACGCGGTAGACCAGAGCCGTGCATCCACGGCGCGGTGCAACGCATACTCGGGGTGCGCCTGCGTGGTCTGGAGCTCGCCAAATACGGTAGTGCGCGCGAGCTTCAGCCCGTCGTAGGTGAAGTCGGGATTGTGGAGCACCCGCGAGAGCGCCGACAGCCCATCGTTAGCGTTCGCTGCCGGGATGACAATGAAACGGGCGACGAACTCCTGCTGGGCGGCGACAGTGGCGGACCCGCGCATCTGCGCGAGATCGCGGTGGAACGCGCGCTCGGCGATGGCAGGGGTGTGGAGGTAGAGGTTGGGAACCCCCGCCTGTCCGGAGTCCTGCGCCAGCGCGCCGCCGCGCACCAGAAACCCCTCGGACACGAGCGGGACGGCGTGATTTTCGATGACGTAGATCTGGAGCCCGTTGGCGAGCGTCGTGTCGCGGACGGCAATCGGTGGCGGAGCGTGCTGCGCGGCCGCCGGCGCCGCCACAAGGGCGGCGAGCACCACAGACCAGACTCTCATGAACCCAGTACGGGGTGGCGAACGCGACCGTTGCGTCACGAGAGCGCCCGGGTCAGAGCCCCTTGGTCAGGGCCCTTCTGTTTACCGTCAATAGCGCAAGAATTGCCATAGCCAGTCACGGCGCTGTATCTTTTGAACAGCGCCCGGCCCGCCAACGGCCGGGTTTTGTGTCTTGTTGTGCCCCCTACTCCCATGATTGAAGAACTCAAAGCCAAGCTTGGCGAGGAGGTCGCGAGCCTCCAGCACGAGCTCAACGTCACGCTGCCCAACGAGATTCGGAAGGCGGTCGAGCTCGGTGACCTGCGCGAGAACAGCGAGTACAAGGCTGCGCTCGAGCGGCAGCAGTTCGTGCGCGCGCGGCTGGGCCAGCTCCACGAGCGGCTGAGCAAGCTGGCGAGCATCGATGTCGCGCAGATCCCACCCGACAAGGTGGGGCTTGGCTCACGCGTGGTGGTCGAGGATCAGCAGACCAAGAGCTGCGAGACGTACGATCTCGTCTTCGGCGACTCGGTCGAGCTCGAGGAGGGGCACGTCAGTATGTCATCCCCGATCGGGCGCGCGCTCGTGGGGAAAGCCGTGGGCGACCTGACGGTGCTCAAGCTGCCGGCGGCGACGCGGCGGCTCAAGATCATTAACCTGCAGACGATCCACGACGAACGGGCCTGAGGCGCTCGCCTGAGGGCCTAGTCGATCCCGAAAATACGGGCTGCATCCTGGTCGTAGCACTCGAGTTGGCGCGCGGTCTCGATCTCGGTCCAGCGGAGGCGGGGGGCCAGGATCGATGCGACGACCCTGGCGGCTGCCCGGCCCGCGTCGCGAGTCTCGAAGGCGACGTGCGTCCGGCGCACCAACACGTCTGAGAGCGTGCAGGCCATCTCGGATTGCGCGGCGTAAACGGCTTCGGCGCCGGTATAGGGGAGGCCAGGGGAGAGGGGGATGGTCAGGTTGGGATCATCCTCGGCCAACGCCCAGACCGCGGCCATACGGTCGCCGCCGGGCAACGGGAGCACGTCCGTCCGCGAGGGCGTGGGCACGCGACCCAAGGCCTGCTCCACGACGTCGACGGTCTCGGCGGCCATGGAGCGATAGGTCGTGAGCTTGCCGCCGCTCACGCTGATCACACCGCTCGGGCTGCGTTCGATGGCGTGCTCGCGCGACACACTGCCCGGATCGACGGGCGCGCTGGCCGCGATCAACGGTCGGATCCCGGCCCAGGCGCTGATCACATCAGCGCGCTGGAGCGCGGCACGCGGGAAGCAGCCGTTGACGGACGTCAGCAAGTAGTCGATGTCGGCCTCGGTGGCGCGGACCTGGTCGGGCGTCGAGGTGGTCGCGGTGTCGGTCGTGCCGATGATTGTTTGGTCCCCGGCGGGGAGGACGAACATGACGCGACCGTCGATGCGCGACAGCAGGGTCACCGCGCCGCGGTTGCCGACCCGTGCGGCCGGGACGGCGACGTGCACGCCCTTGGTGCCGAGCACGCCAGCGGGGGCGGCCGGCTCATCGAGACGGCGGATGGTGTCACTCCACGGGCCCGCGGCGTTGACCACCGTCCGGGCCGAGACGGCAATGGGACTACGGCCGAACTCATCGTGTACAATGGCGCCCGCGACCGCGCCGTCGGGACCGTGGCGAAGGGCGCGAACGGCGGCGTGGTTGAGGACGACCGCGCCGGCGTCGGCGGCTGCGATGGCGGTCGCGAGCGTCAACCGTGCGTCGTCGGTCGCCGCGTCGTAATACTGCGCGCCGCCGACCAGGCCGTCGGTGGCGAGCGCGGGCTCGGCGATGAGGACTTCCGGGGCGCGCAGGCGACGGTGGGGGGAGACGTTGCGGAAGAGGGCGAGCGCATCGTACAGCAGTAGTCCGGCGCCGAGCTTCCAACGCGGGACGCGCGCGCCGACGTAGACGGGCCACGTGAAGGCCAGCGGACGCACCAGGTGTGGGGCGATCCGCATGAGCGTGCGGCGTTCGCGACTGGCCTCGAACACGAGATGAAAGTGCCCGTGCTCGAGGTATCGGACGCCGCCATGGATCAACCGCGACGATCGGCTCGAGGTGCCGCTGGCAAAGTCATCGCGTTCGACGAGGGCCGTGGTGAGGCCGCGGAGCGCCGCGTCGCGGGCGACACCGGCGCCTGTGGCGCCGCCGCCGATGACGAGCACGTCGAAGGTGGTGCGTCCGAGGCGTCCCCAGGCATCATCGCGGGTCTCGCGGGTCTCTACGGTCGGGGTGTATGGCAGGGCGCTCGTCACAGACCTAATTTCCGCGTAATGGCTACCTTTGGAAATGGCCGCCGTGTTGCCATCGTGGCCGGTGTTCGCACACCGTTCACCAAGGCGGGAACGGTGTTCAAATCCCTGTCAGCCATAGAGCTAGGTCGACTGGCCGTCACCGAGCTCGTCGAACGCACCAATCTGGACGGGGACGACCTCCAAGCGATTGTCTTTGGCACGGTCGTCCAGTCGGTACTCGCGCCAAACATTGCCCGCGAGGTCGCGCTCCTGCCGATCCTCCCCAAGGGCGTGCAGGCGTACAGTGTCAGTCGAGCCTGCGCCTCGGCGAACCAGGCGATCACGGACGCCGCCGACCAGATCGCGCTCGGGTACCTCGACGTGGTCGTCGCAGGCGGGGCGGAGTCACTCTCCAACATTCCGATTCTGCATTCGCGCGGGTTCTCCGATGTCCTGATGGCGGCCAACCGCGCCAAGAGTGTCGGTGGGAAGATCGCGGCATTTGCGGCGGTCAAGCCGCGGGATCTCAAGCCGGTCGCTCCAGCCATCGCCGAGCCGTCGACGGGCGAGACGATGGGGCAGTCGGCCGAGAAGATGGCCAAGATCAATCATATCCCGCGCGACGAGCAGGACCAATTCGCGCTGCGGTCGCACCGGTTGGCCGCCGCGGGAACGGCCGACGGGCGGCTCACGGCGGAAATCGTGCCGGTGTACGTCGCGCCGCGTTACGAGTCCGTCGTGACGTCGGACAACGGGATTCGGGAGACGACGAGTTACGAGCAGTTGGCCGCGCTCAAGCCGGTGTTTGACAGACGGTACGGATCGGTGACGGCAGGCAACTCGTCGCCGCTCACCGACGGCGCCGCCGCGGTGCTGCTCATGGGCGAGGACACGGCCAAGGCGTTGGGCTACGAGCCGTTGGCGTTCATTCGCTCGTACGCCTATGCGGCGATTGATCCGGGCGAACAGTTGCTCCAGGCCCCCGTGCTGGCCGCGCCGGTCGCCTTGCAGCGGGCCGGGCTCACGCTGGCGGACATCGATCTCGTCGAGATGCACGAGGCGTTTGCGGCGCAGGTCCTGTCCAACCTGTGCGGGTTCGAGTCCAAGGCCTGGGCCGAGCGGGCCGGGTTCAGCCACCCCGTGGGCACGGTGGATCGGGCGCGGCTCAATGTCATGGGCGGGTCGATTTCCATTGGGCACCCATTTGGCGCGACGGGCGCGCGGATCCTGACGACGCTGTGTCACGAGCTGCGGCGGCGGAACGGGCAGTTCGGCATGCTCTCGGTGTGCGCCGCCGGTGGGCTCGGGCACGTCATGATCGTCGAGCGGGCGTCATGAGCCGAGCGCTATGAGCGCGACGCTCTTTGACGCCCCGTCGGGGACGCGGCCCGCGCTCACGGTCGACGTGCACGATGGCGTGGCGCTCGTCACGCTCGATGTGCCCGGGTCGGCGGTCAACACGTTCACGCGCGCGGTGCGCGACGAGTTCGTGGCGCTCCTCGACCGGCTGGAACGCGACGAGAGCGTGCGGGCGGCGGTCCTGTTCAGCGGGAAACCCGATGTGTGGATCGCCGGCGCCGACGTCGAGGAGTTGGCCCATGTGCTGACGCCCGAGGATGGCGAGCGGTTGAGTCTCGACGGGCAGATTCTGCTGGCCCGCGTCGAGCGACTGCGCACGCCGATCGTAGCCGCGATCCAGGGTGCGTGTCTGGGCGGCGGTCTCGAGCTGGCGCTGGCGTGTGCGTATCGTATCGCGGCCGACACGCCCAAGACCATCCTGGCGCTGCCCGAGGTCAACCTGGGGTTGGTCCCCGGTGGCGGTGGGACACAGCGGTTGCCGCGCGTCGTCGGGTTGCGCACCGCGCTCGATATGATCCTGCGCGGCGCGAACGTGCGGGCCAGGAAGGCGCTGCAGACGGGGCTCGTCGATGAGCTCGTGCATCCGGCGATTCTGCGAGAGATCGCGCTGGCGCGGGCGCGCGAGTTGGGCGAGGGCCGTCGTCCGCCGCGCCGCCGGTCGAGCGACGGGGCGGCGCAACGGCTCCTGCTCGAGGAGAACCCCGTCGGGCGCGCCGTCGTGTTTCGTCAGGCGCGCGAGCAGACGCTGGCCAAGTCCAAGGGGCATTACCCTGCCCCGATGGCGGCGATCGAGGCGATCGCGGCCGGCTATCTGGGCGGAGCCGATCGCGGCTACCGCGAGGAAGCGCGGGCGTTTGGCGCCATGGCGGCGAGTCCGGTGTCCAAGCAGCTCATCTATCTCTTCTTTGCCCAGAACGCGCTGAAGCGCGACTCGGGTGTCCCGCCCAACGCACACGCGACGGAGCTGCGCAAGATCGCCGTGCTCGGCACGGGGTTCATGGGCGCGGGGATCACGTCGGTCGCGGTCCAGCAGGGGATCGCCGTGCGGTTCAAGGACACCGAGCATGGGCGCGTGCTGGCCGGGATGGCTGGTGTGCGCACGGTCGTCAAGGAGCGGCTCACACGGCGGCAGATCACTCGGCAGCAGTTCGACGACATGATGTCGTTGGCCGAGGGGACGATCGAGTACTCGGGGTTTGGCAACGTGCGGTTGGTGATCGAGGCGGTCTTCGAGGACCTCGGCGTGAAGCAGGCGGTGATCCGCGAGGTCGAGCGCGTCGTGCCTGCCGGCGCGGTGATCGCGTCGAACACCAGCACGATCCCGATCGCGGCGATCGCCACCGCCTCGCGCGATCCGTCGCGGGTCATCGGCATGCATTTCTTCTCGCCGGTGCCCAAGATGCCGCTGTTGGAGGTCATCGTCACGCCCGAGACGAACCCCGACGTCATCGCCACGACGGTGGCGCTCGGCCGGCGGTTGGGCAAGACGGTCATCGTCGTCAACGACAGCCCCGGGTTCTACGTCAATCGCATTCTGGCGCCGTATGTCAATGAAGCGGCGAAGATGCTCGACGAAGGGGTGTCGGTCGAGGCGATCGACAAGGCGCTCGTGGCGTTTGGGTTTCCGGTCGGGCCGATCACGCTCGTCGACGAGGTGGGGCTCGATGTGGCCGCCAAGTCGGGACACATCATCGCCGAGGCCTACGGGGCGCGGATCACGCCATCGGCGTCGATCCAGCGGGTGCTGGCGGCGGGGCGGCTCGGGCGGAAGAACCGCAAGGGGTTCTATCTGTACGACGAGCAGGGCGAGAAAAAGGGTGTCGATGCGTCGGTGTACACACTGCTGCCGACGGGCGCGCAGCGGAGCACGATCCCGGACGAGGTCATACAGGAGCGAACGGTGTTGGCCATGCTGAACGAAGCGGTGCGGTGCCTCGAGGATGGGGTCATACGATCGACGCGCGATGGGGACATCGGCGCCGTGATGGGGATCGGGTTCCCGCCGTTTCGCGGTGGGCCGTTCCGCTACATCGATACGCTGGGCGCGGCCCACGTCGTGAAGCGGCTCGAGGAGTTGAACGACAAGTACGCGCCGCGGTTTCAGCCCGCGGATCGCCTGCTCGACGCCGCGCGGAGCCACGCGCTGTTCTCACCGGACCGGTCGTAGGTGCGGGCCCTCCTCGCGTTCGTGTGCGCGACGGTGATTGTCACTGTGCCTGTCGCGCCACTCGGAGCGCAACCCAGTCAGCTCACCGTCGACCGCATCTTCAAGCGGGCAGATTTTCAGAGCGCCAAGCTACCCACCGTGCGGTGGCTGCGTGACGGCCATTCGTTTGTCGACGTCAAGGCCAACGAGATCGTGCGCACCGACGTCGCCACGGGCGAGACGCAGGTGCTGGTCCGCGCCGCCGAGCTCAATGGGATGACCATCGAGGACGTCGCCCTGTCTCCGGATGAGTCGACGCTGCTGCTGTTCCACGACTCGGTGCGGCTGTGGCGGACGAACACGCGGGGCACGTACCACGTGTTCGATCTCAAGACGCGACGCCTGACGCCGCTCTCGACGGCGCCCGGGCTGCAGATGTTCGCCAAGTTTGCGCCCGACGGGCAGAGCGTGGCGTTCGCCCGCGATCACGATCTGTGGGTCGTGACGCTGGATAAACTGCCTGCCACCGGCGCCGAGCGGCGGCTCACGGTCGATGGGAGCGCCGACATCATTAACGGCACGACCGACTGGGTATACGAGGAAGAGCTGCACCTGCGCGATGCGTTCCGGTGGAGTCCCGACTCGCGGCGGATCGCGTACTGGCGGTTTGATCAGTCGCGGATTCCGGTGTATCCGCTGCTCGATGACTCGACGCTCTATCCGCGGGTGCTGCCGCTGCGCTACCCCAAAGCGGGGGAGCCGAATTCGGCCGTGAAGGTCGGGGTGCTCGACGTCGGGTCTGGGGGGACGCACTGGCTCGACGTGGGCGGGGACACGGGGATCTACGTCGCCCGCATGGAGTGGAGCGGGTCCGATAGCCTAGAGATCGCGCGGTTGCCCCGGCGGCAGAACCGGCTCGATCTCCTCATGGTGGACGCGACCAGCGGCGGCACGCGCACGGTACTCAGCGAACGGGACTCGGCGTACGTCGACGCCATCGAGCCGGTCTGGATCGAGGGGGGGAGACAGTTCCTCTGGCTAAGCGATCGGAGTGGGTGGCGGCAGGTCTATCTGTACGACCGGTCCGGACGGCTCGTACGGCAAGTGACGCGTGACGGTGCCGACGTGCTGTCGATTGCCGGCGCGGACGAGCGCGCCGGCACCGTGTATGTCGCGGCCGCGGCGCCCGACGCCACGCAGCGGCAGGTGTTCCGGTATGCGCTGCGTGGGGGCGCGCCGGTGCGGGTGACGGCCGAGCGTGGGAGTCATTCGTTGACCATCGCGCCGGGCGCGCGGTGGGCGATCGATGTGCATTCGACGATCGCGGATCCGCCGACGGCGACAGTCGTGGCGCTCACGGGGAAGGCGCCCGCGCGGGTCCTCGTCGACAATGCGGCGCTCCGGCGGTCGATCGATTCGCTCGGGGTGCGTGCGCCGGAGTTCCTGCAGGTGCCGATGCCGGATGGGTCGCGGCTCGACGCGTACCGGATCGTGCCGTCGGGGTTCGACAGTACGCGGCATTATCCCGTGCTCATGTACGTGTACGGCGGGCCGGCATCGCCGACCGTCGTCGATGCGTGGGGTGGGAGTCGGTACATGTGGCACCAGTTGTTGGCGCAGATGGGGTATGTCGTGGTCAGCGTCGACAACCGCGGGGCCGCGTGGCGCGGGCGGGCGTTTCGGAAGGGCACGGAGCTCAGGCTTGGTGAGGACGAGGCGCGAGATCAGGTCGATGCGGCGCGGTGGTTCGGCACGCAGGCGTGGGCGGATGCGACACGGATCGGGATCTGGGGGTGGAGTTACGGCGGGTATCTCACGTCGCGGGCGGCGGAGCGGGGTGGGTCGGTG
>DATMNB010000267.1:0-11386 GCA_035569435.1 Gemmatimonadaceae bacterium | reverse complement strand
GATTGTCCTCGATCTCCACGAGCCACGGATCCACCCCGTAGCAGATGATCCCCGCCTCGGCGTACGTCGGCCGATCCGACGCCCCCGTGCTCATCGGCGTCGCGATCGGCGCCCCAGGCACCATCGCCCGCGCCACATCCGCGATATCCCGATACAGTTCGGTGTCGAGCGGCGCACTGAACGCCGGCGGCACCTCCGCCATCGTCTCGACCTTGACCCTCGGATCCCCGATCACCCGCACCAACTGTCGCCGAAACCGGGCCGTGTCCTGATCCGCGAACAACCGGATGTCGAGCTCCGCCGACGCCTGCTCGGGAATCGTATTGGTCTTGTTGGATCCCGTTAACACCGTGATCGACACCGTATTACGCAGCAACGCGTTGCGATCGGGATCCGACACGAGCCACGCCCGCCCACGTGGATCGCCGAGCGCTGCGGCCACATCGCCGAGCCAACGCCGATGCTCGGGTGTCTCATACGCGGCCTGCGCCTTGAAGAATCGATCGACCGCTGGCGTCAACCGGATCGGCGTCTCCCAGTTGGCCACCCGCGCCAACGCGCGCACCAACCGCGGCACCGGATTGTCCGGCGTCGGCACCGACCCATGCGACGCCGTCCCCACCACCGTGAGCCGCTGCCAAAACGGCCGCTTTTCGGCGACGTCGATCCCAAACCACTTCACCCGCCCGTGCTCCACCCGCGTGTCGGCGCTCTCCGTCAGCAGATACTGCACCCCGTCCAGCAGATCCCGGTGCCGCTCGACAAACGTGATCGCGCCCGTCCCATCGGCCTCTTCATCGGCGTTCGCGATGAACACCACGTCCCGCGCGAGTGGCACGCCGGAGCGCTTGAGCGCGATCATCGCCATGAGCTGCGTGATCGCGTGCCCCTTCATGTCGAGCGCGCCCCGCCCCCACACGTAGCCGTCCTTCACCACGCCGGCAAACGGATCGACGCTCCAGAACTCGCTCGACACAGGCACGACATCCATATGACTGACCAGCGCGATCGCTCCGTGCTTGGACCCGTCCCCACTGAGCCGCGCGTAGAAGTTGGCACGCCCTGGCCCCAGTTCGGCCGTGTCGAGGATCTGCCCTTCGATCCCCTCAGCGGCCAGCACGCCCTCGAGCCACCGCGCGGTCGCCAGCTCGTTCCCTGGCGGGTTCGTGGTATTGATCCGGATGTACTCCGCGAGCCGCCGCACCGCCTCGGCGCGCATCGTCGTGTCCACCATGCGAAACGCGCTATCGACCGGGTACCCCTGCGCTCCCGCGGCGCGCGCGATGAGTACCAGGCCAACGACGAACCGTGCCATCATACTATCGCAAATGCCGGTCGTACCACGCGAGGATCCGCTCGTACTTGTCCGTAATAAAGCTCGGCTTCGTGAACTCGTGGTACTGCCCCGGATAAATCACGAGCTCCGCCTCGTGCCCCGTGCTCTTGACCGCCTGATACATCTGCTCCGAGTTGACCAGCGGCACGTTGAAATCTTTTTCACCGCAGAGAAAGAGCGTGGGCGTCGTGATCTTGTCGGCGTGAAAGAACGCGTACGACACCCGCTGGTAGAGCTCCGGATGCGCCCACGGCGTCCCCAGCTCCAACTCGTACTCGCGCACGTACTGGTCGGTCCCATACCCGGCAAACGCATTGCCCTGTCCCGCATCGACCACCGCCGCCTTGAACCGCGTCGTCCGCGCGATCGTCGCGTCGGTAAGGATCCCGCCATACGAGTGGCCACCAACGCCAAGCCGGTCCGGATCGGCAAGCCCGTGCGCGACCGCGTAGTCGATCATCGCCAGCACGTCGCGCGAGTCCTTATTCCCCCAGTCGGCGAAGATCGCCGACGCATACGCCTGCCCTCGCCCCGAGCTGCCGCGCGGGTTGGCGGCGACGACGACGTACCCGCGGGCCGCCAGCAGCTGCCACGACATCTCGAACTCGTCGCCATACTCGAGCACCGGCCCACCATGAATCCGCAGGATCGTCGGATATCGTTTCCCCGCGACGTACCCCGGCGGCAACACCACGAATCCGCTGACCATCTCCCCATCGCTCGGCACGCGCACTTCCTGCACCGGGGCCACGGTCACCGTGGCGCGCCACGCCGCGTTCTGCGTCGTGAGCGGCCGCAGGGTCCCACCCTCGCGGGCAAACAGCTCCGGCGGCGCATCAAACGTGCTGGCCAGCACGACCGTCCGTCCATCGCGCCCCGTCGACAGCCCACTGATCACGTGCCGCGCGGTATCCACCCGCGCGATCGACCCGCCAGCGCTCGGCACCGTGGCCAGTTGCACCGCCCGGTCATCCTCCACGAGAAAGGCAAGCGTCGACCCATCCGCCGACCACTGCGGCTGCGTCACGCTGCGATCGAGCGACGCCGTGAGCGCCCGCGGTTCGCCACCCGCCGCCGGAATCACATAGAGATGCTGCACCGTGTAGTAGAGCATCTTCGGATCACCGCCCCGCGTGTAGGCGATGAAGCGGCTGTCCGGACTCCACGCGATCGGCGAGCTCCAATCCGGCTCGTTGTCCGACCCGGTGTACGTCGTGAGTTGCCGCGGCGCGCCGGGCGTCGACCCGGCCACGTCCATCACGTACAGATCCCAGTTGTTGCCACGATCGATGTCCTCACCCGTCTTCCGCACATAGGCAATCGATCGCCCGTCGGGCGACCACGCGGGCTGCCCGGCATCCGACGCACCCGGCGACAGCAGCGTCGACGCATGGCTCGCCCGATCGACCAGATACAACCGGTCACGCCGGTCCGTGAGATACCCCGTGATATCGGCCTTGAACTGGAATCTATTGATGACAATCGGCCGCTCCCCCGTGTCGGGCGGCGGGTCGGTCGCCACCACCACGAGCCGCGACCCGTCAGGCGACCACGCGTAGTCGTCGACACCACCCTTGAACGATGTGATGCGCTCGGCTTCGCCCCCGCCGACACGATCCAGGACCCACAGCTGGTCCTCGTCATCCTTGTCGTCTTTGTCGCCACGCGACGACAGAAAGGCCAGCCACTGTCCGTCGGGACTCCAGCGCGGCAGATGATGGCTCTCGTGCCCCTGTGTGAGCCGCACCGAGAGCGACCCGTCCCACCGCGTGAGCCAGATGTCAGCGTCCTGGCGATCCTTGGCCGAGTCGGCCGTCGTGACCGTGTAGGCCACCGACTGCCCGTCGGGCGACAGCGCGGGGTCCGACACCGTCCGGATCGCGTACACATCGTGGACCGAGATGGGCCGGCGATCCTGCGCCAGTGCCGGCACAGCAAACACCAGAAGGAGCGTAGCGGCTACGGCGACACGCACCATGACAAGTCGTCTCCTGAGCGAAAAAGGCTGCGCTCAGATGCGGCTTTCGCCCTGCGGTGTCAAGGGATGTGGCGCCGTAGCTCGTACTCGATGCGTGTGGGATGACCGTGGAACGCCTGGATGCGCAGACGTTCCTCACCGCCCTCGGTAGGGTGCATGAGCACGACGCCGGAGGCCGCCGAGAGCTCGACCTTCCATCCCGCGTGGTGCGGGTCGGCGTGATAGAAGGCCGCGACCGCCGAGACCGGAGCCGTGGTCGTCGCCTCCCACCGCGACGTCGACGGCACCTGAGCAGCGGGCGACGCGCCGGGATAGAGCGGCACGTACGACTCGAGCGGTTCCACGGGCCGCTGCCGCAGCGAGAGCGCATGCGCGCTGTCGTACGCGGCGCGCCCCTGCGTCACGACTGCCCCCGCCGCCGGCCAGGCCCGTGCCGCGAGGAGCACACCCACCCCAAGGGCGCCCAACGCCGTGAAGCCGACGGCCGCACCGCGCAGCGGGTAGTCGCGCGGCATCCGACGCAGCAATTGGAGCAGGACGATCGCCCCCACCAGGAGCGTGGCCAGCACACCGACGTCCGGGACCGCGTGCTGAAACAGCGCGCCGATCGCTTGCCGTGGCGTTTGGCCCGACGCGGCCACCGGCGCGCGAACTGGCGCTGGTGCCGCCCGCGGAAACTGCTCCAGATCGTCGGTCGTATCCGACGTCTGCTCCCCAATCTGCATGAGCACGCGCTCGGGGAGTTACGCGACCTTGAGTGTCGCCACGATCTCGCGCAGCTGCGTGCTGCCGGTCAGCAGCTCCGACGACGCGGCCGTCATCTGCTCGCACGCCGCGCTCTGTTCCTGCGTCGACGCGCTGACTTCCTGCGCCGTGGCCGCGTACGACTCGGCGGTCTTGGCGATCGACCCCAGCCCGAGCACGGCCTCCATGACCGCCGCCGTGTTGAACCCCGCGGCCGTCGTCACGCCGTTGGCCGCTTCCTTGGTCCGACCGGCAAACGCCCCCACCGTCTCCAGCGCGGCGTCGACCTCGCGCGTGACCCGCTCGATCTCGCCGACCCGCGACACGCCATCCTCCATCGCCTTGGCCGTGGCCACGACACGCTGACTCACCACGCCCGTCGTCCGCGCGATCTCGTCGGCGGCATGCCGCGCCTGCGTGGCCAACGCCCGCACCTCGTCGGCCACCACCCGGAACCCGCGTCCGGCATCCCCAGCCCGCGCGGCCTCAATGGCCGCATTCAACGCCAGCAGATTCGTCTGGTCGGCAATCCCCCGCACCAGCTTCACGAAATTGTTCACGTCGTCCGTCGACGCCGTCAACGCCGTCACCTCGGTCGACGCGCGCAACACCGTCGTCCGGACATCGACCAGAATCGCCAACGCCCGCTCGACGTCATGCCGCTTGGCGCCCGTCGACTCGGCGACCTCCGTGGCCAGCCGCGTGACCTCGTCCACGCCCGTCCGCACATCCTCGGCCCGCGCCCGAATCCCCTGCAGCGCCGTATCGATCCGGTGCAACGCCTCGGCCTGACTCGACGCGCCGGCCGTCACCTCACCCATCGACTCGGCCATCTGGCTGGCCGCGACCGAGATCTGCTCCGACACCGACGACAGCTCGTGCGCCGACCGCGCGACATCCGCGGCCGTGCCGGCGGCGACCGCCACTACCTTGCTCAACGACTCGCCCGTGCGATTGAGCGCGTCGGCCAACGTCTCGAACTCGCCGGGGAACGCCGCGGTCGTGCGGGCCGTGAGATCGCCTTCGCTCAGCAGACGGGCGTGCGTGACCAGTGTCGTCAGTGGCACGGCGATCGACCGCACGGTGGTCTGGACGATCCACCACGCCATGAGGAGCGCGACCAGGATCACCGCCACGAACACCGCCGCGCGCCGCGACGCATTGCTGGCTAGATCCGCCGACAGCGTCTGGGCGCGCTGCGCCTTGAGCTGCGCCAACCGGTCGATGTCGGAGAACACGACCTGGGCCAACGGCCGCGCGATGTCGCGCTGCGCGATTGACGCGTCTTGGCGACCGAGCTCGTGCAGAATGTGGGCGAGGGAGAACTCCACCTCGAGCTGCGACAGCCGCTCGTCGATGTCCGACAGGAGCGTGATCTCGTCGCCGCGCTGTCCATGCCGCAGCGTCATTTGATGCTGCACCGCGTGGGCATCTTCGCTCAGCTGCCGATACTCGGCCGGGAGCGCGTTGTCGTGCGTATCGAGCAGCCGGTTGGCCGCATCGACCTCGCGCGCAATGTCGTTGGAGAGACGCGACGCCAACTGCGCGTCCTCTTCGGCGGTCGTGAGCGACGCGCGGACCGTCACCGACAATGCGTGCAGCGACCACCACCCCAGCGCACCGGCCGCGCCGAGGAGCACGAGCAGGACGGCGAACCCCGACCAGAGACGCTGGGCAATCGTACGCCGCTGTCGGCGCTGGTCGCCGCGGTGGTCGCCGTTCATGCGCCTCCCTGGGTGACGACGAGCGCGCCACGGTGCACGCGCGTGATCGTCAGGCTCTTCCCGATCGGGTCGCCGGTCGACGCGAAGTGCACGGGGCCCACGACGCCGACAAACGGGTGCTGCGCGTCGAGCGACGCCAGATACCGTTGCACGCCGGCCCGCGTCGCTCCACCCTCACCGATAGCCGTGGCCAACAGCTTGGTCGCATCATACGCCAACGCCGCATCCGGCGGGGGCAACACGCCATAGCGGGCGCGATAGGCCGCCACGAATTTCTGCACCTCGGGCCGCGTGTCCGTGTCGGTGAATGGCGTCGCCACGTAGACCCCTTCGGCGTCGGAGGTGTCGACGGCCACGCCGGTCCACCCGTCGCCGCCCAGGAAGTCCGCCTGCAGCTTCTCGCGCCGCGCCTCGCGCAGCACGGCGATCCCCGAGACGTCTGTCCCAGCGACGAACACCAGGTCAGGCGAGAGTCGCCGGAAATAGGCGACGTAGGGCTCGTAGCTCGTCGTCGTGGGATCGATCGGGTCGGCGCTCACGATGGACCCGTTAAAGCTCTTCTCGAAGGCCTGCGCCAAGCCTCGGCCGTACGAATCGTTCTCATAGAGGACCGCCGCCCGGCGCCGCCCCAGGTGCGCCGCAAAGTGCGCCAGGTCGATCCCCGTCACCGAGTCGCTCGGGATGACGCGGAAGACCCACCGCGAGATCCCGGTCAGATCGGGCGACGTCGCCGACGTGGGAACCGCCGCGAGCTGTGTGTCGTAGATCCGCGCCGCGGCCATCATGGCCCCGGAGCTCAGGTGGCCCACCACACCCAGCACCTCATGGTTGCCCACGAACTCCTGCGCCACCTCGACGGCCTTCATCCCCGACCCCATGTCATCGCGGGCCAGGATGCGCAGCGGACGGCCATGGATGCCGCCCGACGCGTTGATTTCGTCCACGGCGAGGTCGATGCCCCGGCGCGCGAGCGCGCCGTAGGGACTGGTCCACGGGCCGGCCGCACCAAGCGTGACGGGCCTGGCGTCGCGACTACAGCCCCATAGCGCGGGCACCAGCAGGAACCCGACCTTCCACCGAAGCATGTGTTTTCTCTTCCTGAGGATGTGCTTATCTATGAATCGGACGATATGCTGTGCTTCCGGTCACGCAGGGGAGGACGAACGGGCGCGACGGCCTGATTCTGGCGAGGGGTGACAGGTTTGTGCTGGTTCGTACTGCTTCGGACCGGCCAACCCACGCTGAGAGAGGTCAAGGATGGACGAGCGTAAACCCTGGTGGACCAACCCCGTCGTGCTCTTCGGGGTCGCGTTGGCGGGGAACCTCGTGGTGGCGCTCGCCAACCACCACTTCCCCTATGTCGACGTCACCAACCACCTGGCGCGTTACGCGCTGCTCGACCGGTTCTGGTTTGGCACGCCGCCGGCCTACATCCGCGCGCGACTGGCGCCCGGGCCGTACATGGGGCTCGACATCCTCGGCGTGACGCTCGTGCACCTCTTTGGGCCGGCGATCGCCGTCAAGGTGATGGCCGCGCTCGTGGTGATCGCCTTCCCGGTCGGCCTCTGGATCCTCCTGAGCGCGGTGGGCCGCGAGGGCGGGGTAGACATCCGCCTCTGGGCGCTGGCGGCCGTGCCGCTCGGACTCGGCTACTTCCCGCTCACGTCCTACATGAACTACGTGGTCGGTATCGGGGCGCTCCTGGCCTGGCTCGGCCTCTGGTGGCCCGCGCGTGAGCACGCGTCGACCGGGCGCCTCATCGCCCTGTTCGTGACGGCGGGCCTGCTCTTCCTGATCCATCTGTCGACGCCCCTCATGATGCTGGTCGTCGTGTGGACCGACTGGCTGTTTGCCGGGCCCGGACACCGGATGCCGCGACTCAAGACCGCACTCGTGGCCACGGCGGGCGTCCTCGTCGTGGCACTCTGGTCGTGGGTGATGATCCCACCCGAGCCGGCCGACGTGAACCACGCGATGGACATCGCCTTCAAGACCCCCTGGGTCAAGCTCCGGAATTTCCTCTCGCCGTTCTTTGTCTTCTCGTTCCCGCAGATGGCCGTCACGCTCGCGGCGTACATCGTCGCGGTCGTGCTGTTTCTGCGCACTAACCGGCCAGACCGGCGGTGGAACACCCTGCTGTGGGCGGCGGGGGCGTTCTGCCTCCTCTATCTCATCTTCCCGGCCAACACGCCGGGGTCGGGCTACCTCGACATGCGCTGGCTCATGCCGATGTATCTCCTGCCGTTTGCGGCGGCATGGCGGGGGGGCAAGCGGCCGACCACCGGCGTCGCGCTCACGCTCGTCGCCTGCGCGTTGGTCAACGCCGCCACGATGTGGGCCGCGACGCGGCGCGTGGACCGCGAGCTCGATGATTACGCCACGGTGCTGAACGGGCTCCCGCCCGGGCGGCGGCTGTTGCCGCTGGTCGCGGACAGCCTGCGGCACGGGCTCCGGATCGCGCCCTACCGTCACTTTGCGTTCTGGTACGTGGTCGATCGCGGCGGGCGCGTGCCCACGCTCTTCAACTACGCGGGCGACGGCGGCGGCGCGCCGCGGCAGGCGTTCATGTCGCATTTCATCGAGACCGGGCACTTATACACGTTGCCGCCCGAGTGGGGGACGACGGTGTTCACACCGCTCGACTGGACGGCGATCGACCGCGATTACGACTACATCATCGTGGCGGGGCGTGACCCACGCGTGGTGGGGATGGTAGAACCCCACGCACGTCAGCTGACGCGCGTGGGGGATATTACCGTCTATCAGCCCGGCGAGGCGCCCGAGCTCAACGCACCGACAACGAGACCGTCAGGCAGCCCAATCGCGCAGGCGGGCGGCCGCGGCACCGCGCCGGACACGAGCCAGCGCGCGGTCCCGTAGCTGGCGGACGCGCTCGCGGCTGACGCCGAACAGCTGGCCGATCTCCTCGAGCGTCAGCGGCTCGCCGGTCTCGAGGCCGTAGTACAGCGACAGGATCTTCCGGTCGCGGGCCGGGAGCTCCTCGAGCGCACCGAGGAGCGCCTCGCGGCGCGCCCGCTCATCGAAGCCCGGCGGCAGCCCATCATCATCCTCGGCGGCGACAAAGTTGGCAAGCGTCGCCCCGCCGTCGTCGCCGTTGCGCGCCGACACCGGCTCATCGAGTGAGCGCTCGGGGTAGGTCAGGGCCGACAGGCTCTGGACCATCTCGACGCTCAGGCCGCAGACGCGCGCGACCTCGTCGACCGTGGGCTCGCGATCAAGCGCCTGGCGGAGGGCCGCCTGCGCCTTGGCCAGACGGGCGACATCAGCCGCGCGGCCGAGTGGGAGGCGGATGGAGCGACCGGTCGTCGTGATCGACGACAGGATCGCCTGCTTGATCCACCACACGGCGTAGGAGATGAAGTTGACGCCGACGTCGGGGTCGTACTTATCGGCGGCGCGGCAGAGCCCCGCGTTCGCCTCGGAGATCAGATCGTCCAGGGGGAGCCCGCGATTCTGGTACTTCTTCGCGACCGAGAAGGCAAATCGAAGGTTCGCCGTGATGAGCTGTTCCCGCGCCCGGGCACGTTCGTGCGCCGAGAGCTTGGTGTTGCGCATGCGGCGCGCCAGCTCCTTTTGCCCTTGTGCCGAAAGGACGGGGGTGCGGCGAAGCTCTTCGATATAGAGGTCGAGGATGTCCGATCCCGGGACGTCCCCGCTGGCGGCTGGGCGCGTCTCGGCCCCGGCCGTCGCGTTGAGATTCGTCACGTGCCGATCCTGGTAAATGATGAGTTATAGATGAACGCCGAAGCGGCGATGCAATAGCTCTCCAAGATAATCAATTAACAACCTCTGCGGAGGATTTTTTTTGTGACCGGGTTAGTGACCCCGGTCGGTCGGCCTGCGTCCACCGGGCATGGGTGGGATACGGACAGTCGAAATCGAGCCAACTCAAGTGTTTAGGTGGCTCGTGCGTGCCGGTCTCATCGTGGTCGGGGTCGGTTGCAGCCGGGCGGGAACGATAGGCGAGGCTGCCGTATTGTCCCGCCAGTTGCAAGCCGAGTTTCACCGGCCGGCGGCAGTCATGCTGGACGGCCGGCGGCGGCTGATCGTCACGATTCAAGCGGACTCTGCCGCCGATAGCACGGATGCGACTGGACCGGCCGCCCAAGCCTACCAAGTGGCCACGTTCGTCGGGACCCACTACCAGCACGCCGGGGCGCTCAATGCGGTGACGGTGATCGTCGAGCCGTCGCCCTCGGACAGTGCCGGGCAGCCAAGTACGTCGACCTTTACCGCGTCGGAGTTCAACCCGACCGCCGCACGCGCAGTTGCACCAGGCACGAAGTCGGATTGAGGGGTTGGACCCAAACTGTTTGCTCCTCGCCGTTGTCCGATTATGCGACTAAAACTTTCAGGTCCGGTTGGCCGTAGTGCCGGCACGGACACTTACTGAGGATAGATACATGTACAGGCCAAAAGAACAATGGGCTGACGGCGATTTCGCCACGAATCATTGCCCCTCGTGCAGCAAACTGGTGCAGACCCGCCTCACCTATCGCACCGTGCAACTCGCCCGCACCCGGCTCCGTGTGCCGCAGGTGCTGGTCGACGTGTGCTCCGAGTGCGGCCGGACGATCTCCGTGGCGCGCCAGGCGCTGGCCCAGTTTCGCGAGGCTGGGGTCGCGAAATAGCGATCCCAGGGATCCTACGATGGGCTTCAGGGGTGTATCTTTCCGAGAACCCCTTTGACGGTAGGTAAGTGATGGGCGAAATCGGTTTCGACAAGATCCTCCTGTTGCTCGTGATCGTGCTCCTGTTGTTTGGCGCGAAGCGGCTTCCGGAGTTCGGCCGGTCGCTGGGCAAGGGCATCCGCGAGTTCAAGGGGAGCCTGAGCGGCGTGAAGGACGCGATCAGCGAGCCGGCACCGCAGGATCGCGTCACCGAAGGTCCGGCGGCCACCCCGTCGACGACCGCCGGCGAGCCGGCGAAAGAGCCGCGGCGGCTCATTTCGTGACTCCGGTTCCGGCCGGCTCCCCACTCAAGGGGATGCCGGTCGAGCAGTACCTGAGCGATCCGTCGCTCAAGCAGCAATTCGTGACGCCGATGTTCGACATCATCGCGCCACGGTACGACGCCTTCACCCGCGTGTTCTCGTTTGGCATGGACGCGCGGTGGAAGCGCGAGTTGCTCGCCGCCGTGGCCACGTCCATCGCGCCCCGCACCGTCGCGCTCGACCTCGCGTGCGGCACCGGTGACCTGGCCTTCGCCGTCGCGGCCCTCGCCCCGCGCGTCCACGTCACCGGCATCGATGCGTCGGCGCGCATGATCGATGCGGCGAATGCCAGACTGGTCACGCGAGACCCGGCCACGCCGACGTTTGTGGAGGGCCAGACCGCGCCGGCGTTCGTGGTCGGCGACCTGACGCGCCTCGATGCGCCAGACGCCAGCGTCGACACGGTGACCGCGGGCTACGCACTCCGCAACGTGCCCGATGCGAGAGCCGGACTCGTCGAGATCGCGCGCGTCATGAAGCCGGGTGGACGGCTCTACACCCTCGACTTCTATCGCCCTGAGCCGATCGTGTGGCGACGCCTCTTCCTGGGCTACCTCGACCTGGCGGGCAATGCCGTCGGCTGGCTCTGG
>DATMNB010000266.1:0-7122 GCA_035569435.1 Gemmatimonadaceae bacterium | reverse complement strand
CAGCCGCTGGTGGAAAACGCGCTCGAGCATGGCATCGCCCAGCGGCCCGGGCCGGGGTGTGTCGAGATCGGCGCCCGGCGCGACGGCGATCGCCTGCGGATCACGGTCGTGGACGATGGCCCGGGTCTCACGACCGACGGCACGGGGGGGAATGGCTGTGGCGTGGGCCTCACGAACGCGCGGGCGCGGCTGCACGAGCTCTATGGGGCGGACCAGGCGTTGACGCTGGAACCGGTGTCGCCCGCCGGCGGTGCGTGCGCCACCGTCTCGCTCCCGTACCACATCCGAGGATGAGCATCCGCGCGTTGATCGCCGACGATGAACCGTTGGCGCGGCGGCGCGTGCGCATGATGCTCGATGGGCGCGCCGGATACGAGATCGTCGCGGAGTGCGGTGATGGGCCGGAGACCGTCGAAGGGATCATCCAGCACGCGCCCGAGCTGATCTTTCTGGACATCAAGATGCCGGCCCTGGATGGGTTTGACGTGTTGGAGGCGCTCAACGCCGCGCAGGTGCCGCCGGCCATCGTCTTTGTGACGGCGTTCGATGCCTATGCCCTCAAGGCGTTCGAGGTCTGCGCGGTCGACTATCTCCTCAAGCCGTTCAACACCGCGCGATTCGAGCAGGCGCTCGAGCGGGCCGAGTCGCGGCTCGCGCGGCCGTCGCTTGGCATCGATGCCGAGCTGCGCGCATTCCTGGAGACGCTGCGCAGCGCGCGGGCGCATCCCGACCGCTTTCTCGTCCGTGCCGCGAATCATCTCTACTTCGTGCGCGAGGCCGACATCGAGTGGGTCGATGCCGCGGACAACTATGTGCGCCTCCACGCCGGCGGACGGGCGCACTTTGTACGCGATACCATGAAGGCATTTGCCGCCAAGCTGCGGCCCGACCGCTTTGTGCGCGTGCACCGGTCGATCATTGTGAGCCTCGACCACATCCAGCGTCTCGAGCCACACGGCCATGGGGAGTACATGATCACGATGCGTGACGGGACCCGTGTGGCATCGAGTCGATCGTACAGCGAGCGGTTGCAGATGCTGCTTCGCTGAGTTCCGTCAACTGCCGCGTAGACCGCGGTGGAGATCGAACGTTGCGGCTCGACGCCAGTCGTCGTACGTTCGTGACCCGGGCGGGCAGATGGTCGTGGCATATGGGACACCGTTACCCCCACTGTCAGCTGGGTACGGTTTGACTGAGCCGCGGAAACGCGGTAAATTGGTACTGCATCATCCCCGTGGCGCTTGGCGCTGCGGCCCCCCCCGGGTCACGATCCGGGGGGTTTTTACGTCTATCCCAAGTGCAACCGCATGCCGCGACCGCGTCAGGTTCCTGGTCGACGGTTTCAATTTGTATCACTCGGTGAAGGCCGCGGCCAAGGCGACCGGCGCCGGTCCATATAAGTGGATTGATCTTGCCGGTCTCTGCCGGTCGTACTTACCACAGCTGGGGGCGACGGCGGCCTTAGATCGTGTGCACTACTTCTCGGCTCTTGCATCACACCTCGGACCGACGAATCCCGACGTCGTTCGCCGCCACCAAGTCTTCCTTCGAGCTCTCAAGGGATCCGGTGTGATCGTCGAGCTTGCGCACTTCAAACGCAGGGACCGGACGTGTGGCGCTTGCGGCGCCCGTATCAAGATCTACGAAGAAAAAGAGACTGATGTCGCTATTGCGGTCACACTCGTAGAGCTGGCCACCGGTGGCGCATGTGAGACGATCGTATTGGTGTCGGGCGACACGGATCTGGCTCCAGCGCTGCGCGCGGCAAGGAGGCTAGCCCCTGCGGTTCGCCTCTGTGCCGTCTTCCCGTTTGGTCGACACAATAGAGAACTCCAGCAACTGGCGGATCTGTCGTTCAAAGTGCCGGAAGGCAAGTACGCGCAGCACCAATTCCCCGACCCCTTGATCCTGTCCAACGGCAAAACCGTGCGTAAACCGGCAACATGGTAGACCGATATCAGTCCATCAGCTCTTGCGTACCACCAGATCCCCGTCGCCGGTCTCGAGGCGCAACCGCCCGGCGACGCCACCGCCGCCGATCGTGGCGTGCACGTGCTGTGGGGTCGCGTGCCCGATCGCCTGCAGCGGAAAATCGCTGGTGACTGCCCCACGCGCCGTGCTGGCCTCGAGCTCGCCGGTGTAGGTCGCCGGGAGGGTGACGGTGATCGTGCCGTTACCCGTGGAGAAGTGCATGTCCGACGGCTGGGGCACCCGGCCCATGGTGACGTCGATCGCGCCGGTGCCGGTGCTGGCGTTCACGGGACCGCCGGTGGTGGTGACGTCGACGCGGCCGCTGCCGCTGCGGGCGATGACGCGACCAGCCGCGTCGGTCACACGCACGTCCCCGTTGCCGCTCCAGGCGCTGACGTCGGACCCGGCATCGGTGACGACGATGTGGCCGTTGCCGCTAGCGACCTGGATGCGGACGCCAGGGGGGAGGTGGACGGTGATGTCCGCTCCGCCGGACGGGTCACCGCCGCCGTTATCGATGTCCATATCGTCGCCGTTGGCGGCGAGGTCCACGTGGTCGCCGTGGATGCCGTTGGCATCGCAGTGGTCGATGCCCTTCCGATAGACGCAGATCGTCACGGTGTGTCCGTCGACGTGGACGTCGAGGACGGCGTCGGCCTCCCCATCGATGGTCGCCTCCGCGCCGGAGGCCGGCGTGACATGGATGTCCCCGCGCACGTTCAGCACGCGCAACGTCGTGCCGGGGGCCATCTTCCCGCTCCAATGCAACGGCGAATACAACCCTGTGTGCAACGGCGTCAGGAGCAGAGCAAACGCCAGGGCGTGCATAGGCATCTCCGGTGGAGTGATGTGTGCTGATTTTTCAACCGTCTGCTGATTATTCAGCATACCCGGTGCGTTGTCAAGGCCGCCCTACGCGTCAGCTCTTGCGGAGCACCAGATCCCCGTTGCCGGTCTCGAGGCGCAACCGCGCGCCGCCGCCAGTGCCGATCTGGGCATGGACGTGCTCTCGACTCAGGCGGCCGATGACCTGCAGCGGGAAGTCGCTGGCGATCGTCCCGTGGCCCGTGCTCGCGTCGAGCTCGCCGGCATAGGTCGCCGGCAGCGTGATGGTGATGGTCCCGTTGCCGGTCGAGAAATGCATGTCCGAGTCCTGGGTCACGCGGCCCATGCGCACGTCGATCTCGCCGTTGCCGGTGCTGGCGCTCACCGGGCCGCCGGTGGTGGTGATCTCCACGCGGCCGTTGCCGCTGCGGGCGGTCACGCGACCGGCCGCGTCACGCACGGACACCTCGCCGTTGCCACTCGACGCGGTGACGTCGGCGCCGGCGTCGGTCACGTCGATGCGGCCGTTGCCGCTGACGACCTGGATGCGGACGCCTTTGGGCAGGTGCACCGTGATGTCCGCTGCGCCGTGGCGGCCGCCACCGTCGTTGTCATCGCTATCCATGTCGATGTCGTCGCCATGCACCCCGCCGGCCTCGCAGCGGTCGATGTCTTTGCGGTAGACGCAGATCGTCACGGTCTGTCCATCGGTGCGGACATCGAGGACCACGGGATGCCGGTCGCTCGACAGGGTCTCGGTCTCCCCGTCAACCGTGGCCTCGTCGCCGGAGGCCGGTGTGACGTGGATGGCTCCGCGCATGTCCAGCACGCGCAACGTCGTGCCGGGGGCCATCTTGCCGCTCCAATGCAACGGCGTCAATAGTAGGGCAAACACCAGTGGGTGCATGGGCATCTCCGGTCGAAGTCACGGTTGGACAGCGACGACCGGGAAAACGTTTTAACTTCGGTCCCATGCCCGTGACAATTGCCCGGCCGGTCGACGACATGGACCGCGTGTTGACCCCGCAGGCATTGCTTCTCATCGAGGAGTTGGCGCGGGCGTTCCAGCCGGCGCGTGATCGACTGCTCGTCGAACGTGCGGCGCGGCAAGTGCATCTCGACAGCGGTGAGCGCCCGACGCTGCGCCCGGACACGGCGGCGATCCGGTCGTCGGCCTGGACGGTCGCGGCGCCCCCGCCGGCGTTGGCGGACCGGCGGGTCGAGATCACCGGCCCCGCCGAGCGGAAGATGATGATCAACGCGCTCAACTCGGGCGCGACGGGGTTCATGGCGGACATGGAGGACGCGCTGTCGCCGACGTGGGAGAACGTCGTGCACGGGCACGCCAACCTCATCGATGCCGCGCGGGGCACGCTCGACTACACGGGGCCCGACGGACGGGCCTATCGACTCAACGATCGCGTGGCGACGCTGCTCGTGCGGCCGCGCGGGTGGCACCTCGACGAGCTGCACGTGCGCGTGAACGACGTGCCGGTCTCGGCGAGCCTGTTTGATTTCGCGGTGGCGTTCACGCATGGCGCGCGGTACTTCTACCTGCCCAAAATGGAAGGGCATCTGGAGGCGCGGCTGTGGCGCGAGGTGATCAACGCCGCTGAGCGCACGCTCGGCGTGCAGCCAGGGACCGTGCGGGTTACGGTGCTCATCGAGACGATTCTGGCGGCGTTCGAGATGGACGAGATCCTGTTTGAGCTCCGCGACTACGGCGCGGCGCTCAATGCCGGGCGCTGGGACTACATCTTTAGTATCATCAAGAAGTTCCGGCTGGATCCCGCGTTTGTGCTGCCTGACCGGGCGCAGATCACGATGACGACGCCGTTCATGCGCGCCTACACCGAGCGGCTGGTGCGGACCTGCCGTCAGCGGGGCGCGCAGGCGATCGGGGGGATGGCGGCGTTCATCCCGAGTCGGAAGGATGCGGCGGTGAATGAAGTCGCCATGCGGCGCGTCACGGAGGACAAGACGCGCGAGGCGAAGGGCGGGTTTGACGGAACGTGGGTGGCGCACCCGGATCTCGTGCCCGTGGCGCTCGAGGCGTTTGCGGCGCGGGGCGTGCCGATGCCGGCGACGCCGCCGGGTGACGACACGTCAGGGTTGCTCGCTGTGCGCATTCCCGGCGGCGCGGTCACGGCGGCCGGCGTCAAGAGCAACGTGCGCGTGGCGCTGCTCTATCTCGATGCCTGGCTGCATGGCTCTGGGGCCGTGGCGATCGACAACCTGATGGAAGACACGGCGACGGCGGAGATCGCGCGAGCGCAGCTGTGGCAGTGGATCCGGCATCGCGTGGTGATGGCGGATGGCGGGGTCGTGACGCCAGAGGTGTACATGGCCGCGCGCGCCGAGGCGCTGGCCGGTGCCAAACCGGGCCCGGCGGCGGGGTTGCTCGATCAACTGGTGCTCGGCGACGTGTTCATCGATTTCCTGACGCTGCCGGGAATTCGCATGCTCGAATAGACCGATCGCCGTTTGGGATGTCCTTCTATACATGGGACTCCTGAGCGGCATGATCGGGTGCGCGGCCGGCGTAGCGAGTGTGGTGGCCGCGCGACGCGTCCGCGAGTATCGCGAGCACGGCGACGGCGTGGCGGATCTCCTCGGCTGGGCGTTCATGGTCGGGGATGGGGTCGTCCTCCAGAAAGACGGGTCGTTGCTGGCGGGGTGGCGATACCGAGGACCGGATCTCTCGGCGGCGTCGATCGATGAGGCGCGGGCCGTCTCGCGGCACGTGAGCGATGCGCTCCTGCCGCACGCCGACGACTGGATGTGGCACGTCGATGCCGTGCGACGGCCGGCCGTGGCGTATCCGGCGGGCGAGTTTCCGAGCGAGATCACGGCGCGCATCGACGACGAGCGGCGCGAGTTGTACCGGCGCGCGGGCCAGCGGTTCGAGACGACGTACACGCTCATCGCGACGTGGCGGCCGCCGAGTGAGCAGTACGCGCGGATGGCGCGATGGTTTGTGCGACGGCCACCCGTGACGCGGATTGCGTGGGACGATGTGCTCGGCGCGTTCGAGCGGTCACTCGAGGCGCTGGCGGGACGATTGTCGGCGCGGCTCACGCTCGAGCGGTTGGACAGCGATGCCGTGTCGACGCATCTGCACGAGACGCTCACGGGGCTCTCGCATCCGGTAACGACGCCCGGTCGCGGCGTGTATCTCAACGTGGCGTTGGCGGATCAGATGGTGGTGGGAGGATTCGAGCCACGCGTGGGGGGCATGCACGTGCGCGTGGTGGCGGTGCATGGATATCCAGCGGCGGTGGCGCCGGCGGCGCTCGACGGGCTGGGCGAGCTGCCGCTGGCGTATCGATGGTCGACGCGGGTGCTGCCGCTCGGTGGAGAGACCGCGGCGCGGCTGATTCGGCGCCACCAGCTCCGGTGGTTTCAGAAGCGGCGTGGGCTCGGCGCATGGGTGCAGAACAACAACAATAGCAACACCGCGAATCCGCTCTGGGAGGATCAGGATGCCACGGCCATGGCGGGCGATGCGGCCGCCGCGGCGGGCGACAACGCGTCGGGGCGCGTGCGGTTCTGTCATGTGACGCAGACGGTGGTCGTCATGAGCGATGACGCGGCGGCCGCCGACGCGGGGGCGGCGACGGTGATGCGGGCGCTCACCGACGGTGGGTTTCCGGCGCGGCTCGAGACGGTCAATGCGCTCGACGCGTTTCTCGGGTCGTTGCCGGGGCACGGGTATCCCAACGTGCGGCGGCCGTTGCTGCATAGCGGCAACGTCGCCGATCTCTTGCCGGTGACGAGCGTGTGGCCGGGGTTGGCGACCAATCCGTCGCCGTATTTCCCGGCGGGGACTCCGCCGCTCTTGTGGGCGGCGACCAATGGGTCGACGCCGTTTCGGGTGCATCTCCACGACTCTGATGTGGGGCACACGCTCATCGTCGGGAAGACCGGGGCGGGGAAGTCGACGCTCGTTGGGCTCATCGTGGCGCAATGGCAGCGGTATGCGCGAGCGCAGACGTTCGTGTTTGACGTTGGGTATTCGGGATGGTTGCTGTGTCAGGCGGCGGGGGGGTGGCATCACGACATCGATGCGTCGGCGGCGCGATTCCAGCCGCTCGCGGGTGTCGATGTAGCGGGCGAGCGGGTGTGGGCGGCGGAGTGGGTCGAAGGGCTCGTGGCCGTGCAGGGCATCGTGGTGAGTGCCGAGCAGCGGACGCGGATCGCGCGGGCGCTCGAGCTCATCGCGGGGCTCGAGCCGGCGTATCGGACGCTCGGGGAGTTGGCGGTGCAGGTGCAGGATGCCGGCATCGCGGCGGCGCTCCGGCCGTATCTCCGGTCGCGGGGGGCGGG
>DATMNB010000265.1:0-9013 GCA_035569435.1 Gemmatimonadaceae bacterium | reverse complement strand
CAGCGCTTCCCTGACCGCCGCCAGAGCGCGCGCCATGTGGAACTCCACGCTCTTTACTGTGATTCCCATCACCCGCGCAATCTCGGGGTGCGTCATTTGATGTCGCGTCCGGAGCGTAAACGCCTCGCGCCGGCGCTCGGGCATCGCCGCCACCGCCCGGTCCACCGCGGCGGCAAGCTCCCGCGCGCGGACCCGCTCATCGCCCGACTCCGGACCCTGCGCCGCGCCCGCGCGCGCCTCGGCGGCCACCGTGCCCTCGCCGCGCGCGGCGACGCCCCGGCGCTTGATGACATTGACCGCGCGATTCCGGACCGCGCCATACAGATAGGCCCGAACGCCGTCACGCACGATCCATCGCGCACGGTTCTCCCACACCCACCAGAGCACGTCCTGCACGCACTCTTCCGCCATGTCCGGCGCCTGGATCAGCGCGGCGCAAAACGCCCATAGCCCACCGTAGTAAGCTCGAAAGAGCGCCTCGAAGGCGCGCTCATCGCCGGCGCGGATGCGGGCGACCAACGCGCGCTCGTCGTCCGACGCCACCAGCGCCACCGACACGGTGTCCGCTGGTGTTGAAGCGATCGCGCCCTTGTTGATCCGCGCCGGTCGGGTCACGGGGGCCGATGATACGATCGTGACGAAAGCGCGGCAAGAGCGTGGTATGCATGTTAGACGCACTGCCTAAAGACTGAGCAGCGGCGTGAGCTATGTCATTGCACCCCACGCCACCGCCGCGACGCCCACTCGACGACTACGCCGGCCTTCACGACTGCGAACGCTCACACCGCGTCGGAGCGTTCCCGGCAGCCGCGATGAGCCGGTTACGCCCGTCTCGCGCGCCGTCACCTTCCGGGGCGCCGCTCGAGCGTCATGCGCATCCCGTACTTGGGGCGCAGCGTCACCAGTGGCTCCATCGCCACCCGGTGGGTGGAATCGTGCCGCATGCGCCAGCGTCGTGCCAATGTCGCCAGCGCCAGAATCCCTTCCATCCACGCGAATTGCTCGCCAATACAAATGCGCGTGCCAGCGCCAAACTGGAAATAGGCAAACTTGGGCCGCTCGCTGCCGTTCGATCCGTGGTCCGCGCCGTCCGCGCGCCACCGATCCGGGTTGAACCGCTCCGCCTCGGGCCACCACCGCGGGTCGCGGTGGACATGGTACGGGCACATCAACACGAATGCGCCGGCCGGGACCGTGTAGCCACCCACTTCGAAGTCGCCGACCGCCTTGCGCTCGATCGCCCACGCAGGCGGATACAGCCGCATCGACTCGGCGAACACGCTCCTCGTGTACGGGAGTCGGGGCAGATCGGCCACGGTCGGCACCCGTTCCGGCGCGCCGGTCGCGAGCCCAAGCACCTCGTCCAACTCGCGGTGGAGCCGCTGCTCGACGTCCGGATGCTGCGAGAGCAGATACCACGTCCACGACAACGCGACCGCCGTCGTCTCATGGCCAGCCATCAGAATCGTGACCAACTCATCGCGCAGTTGCCGGTCGCTCATGCCGTGGCCATCGTCCTGCGCCGAGATCAACAGTGACAGCAGATCGCCGCGATCGGCGCCGTCGCGACGCCGATCGGCGATCATAGTGGCGATCAGGTCGTCCATGCGCTGGCGCGCCCGGTGCAGGCGCCGCACCCACGGGATCGGCAGTTGCTCCAACAGCATCCCCAACGGCACCACCGTGTAGTTGAACATCCGCAGCGACAGCTCGATCGCCTCGGCCACGACGCTGGTGTTGGCCTCGACATCCTCGTCGAACAGCGTCTTGGTCACGATGGCGAGTGTGAGCCCCATCATCGCCTGGTGGATATCCAGCGTCTCGCCGTCCCGCCACGTCCGCTGCGCCCGCTCGGCGTAGTCGGCCATCACCGCGCCATAGCCAGCGATCCGGTCCCGATGAAACGATGGTTGCGCCAGCCGGCGCTGGCGCAGGTGCGACTCGCCTTCGTTCGTCAGCAGCCCCTCGCCGAGCAGCGCTTTGGTCCGTTCCAGCGCCCGGCCCTTGGTGAAGTTCCGCTGCTCGGTCACCAGCACCCGCTGGACGTCATTCGGATGATTGAGCACGACCAGCCGCCGCCCGGCGACCGAAATCTCCGTGACGTCGCCCAGCTGTGCCATCCGACCGAATAAGAGGCGCATGTCGCGCACGAGCTCGACGACGAACTCCCCCGGATACCGCGCGTGCGGCCCCGGCGGCCGGTGGCGTGCGGTTCTCATCGCGCGCTCACGAAGCGCTTGGGAACGGACGATACCTCGATCCGTTGCTGGTCGGCGCCACCGTGGCCCGTGCTGCCCGACATCCCGCGTTCGTGCATCGGTTTACGCGTCGTCAGAAATCACTCGAGGAAGAGCGGGAAGGCGCCGAGAGTGTGTACCTTTGCATGAAAGACACCGACGGGGGCGTGTCCCCCTATGCGATCTTCCAGATCACCTTGGCGGTCACACGGTCGACCCAATCGCCGCCATGAGCGACTGCACGTCGCCAATTTGTGACCCGAGCGCCCCCGGCACCACCTTACACGCGGCGACGGCCGCCGGCAGCGCCCGACGCGCCAACACCACCCGCGCCGGGCCCAGCAAGAGATCGCCGAGCACCACGCCCAGCGTCCCCACAACAATGAGCGGCGGGTTGAGCACATCCGCGAGGATTGCGAGCCCGACGCCCAACCACCGTCCCGACTCTTGCACCACTTCGACCGCATCCGGATCGTCCGCCAGCGCCAATTCGACGATAGCGCGAATCGGCGTGCGCGCGTTCCATCGCGCCGGACACATCGCCGCCGCCAACCGGACAAGGCCACGCCCTGACGCCGCATCTTCCCACCGCGGTACTGCGCGCACCAAACAGTCGTCGTCCCCCACGAGCCGCATCCCCCACAACTCGCCGGCGGTGTCGCTCGCTCCCCGCACGAGCCGCCCATCAACGATCATCCCAGCGCCCATGCCCGTCCCACACGTCAAGAACACCAACCCCGTCAGTCCAAATCGTCCCTTCCCCACCCCAAACCGATACTCGGCGAGCGCGCCTGCCTTCGCGTCATGTTCGACGAAAACCGGCAGCCCTGTCACGTCGATACCGAATGCCGCCCCGAGGTTGGCGCCATGCCAACCAGGAAGATTCGGGGGATTGGCAAGCACCCCATCGCGGGCGCGCACCGGTCCCGCAACAGCAACGCTGATCGCCACTGGCTCCCGCCCCTCGCGGTTCGCCTCGTCGCACATCGAGCACACGACACGCGCCAACTCAGGCCCCGTCTCCGCGAACGGCCGTTCCGCCTCGGTGGCCATTTCCACCCGCGACAGAATCTCGCCCGCGAACGTCCCTTCGACGATCGCGGTCTTCGTCCCGCCGATGTCGAGCCCAATGATGGTCCGCATGTGCCTCACTCGGTCAACACACGCGTGATCGCCCGCAACCCACGCTCAAGCACCGCCGGCTCCACCCCGCGCTAGTGATGAGCGCCTTCACGCCATCATCCGCCAGCAAAAGAACACCGGGATGCCGGTCTCGATGATCAGTGACCCAATCAGCGCGTTCACGGGGTTGGATCGCACGCTACTCGCCACGACAAACAACGCCACCACCACGAACAGCGCTGGTACGACCGGATAGCCCGGCACGCGGTAGCCAACCTCATGTGGGTCGCGTGTCCGATAGATAAACAGGGTGGCTGCGATCGCCGCGAAAAAAATCCAGTCTCCGAACACGACGTAGTCGAGCAGCTGCCCGTATGTGCCGGACACCGTGAGCACCACCGCCCACACCGCCTGCACCCCGAGCGCCACGGTCGGCGTGCGATACCGCGGGTGTAACACGGCCGCTCGTCGGAAGAAGAGCCCGTCGGCCGCCATCGCCTGCAGCACCCGCGGCGCCGACAGAATGCTCAGGTTCACGAACCCGAACGTCGACGCCACGATCCCGAGACCAATGACCGTCGCCCCAATCGGGCCCAGCACCCGTCGCATCACGTCCGACGCAGGCGCCAGACTCACCGCCAGTCCGCTGGCACCCAACACCGCGACATAGGACACGTTCACCAGGACATAGACGATCACCACGAGGCTCACGCCCAGGATCATCGCTCTCGGCAGCGTCCGCACGGGATCCTTCACCTCCCCCGCCACGTTGTTGGCGTGCGCCCACCCGCCGTACGTGAACAGCACCGGGATCAGTGCCACACCGATCACCCGCACCAGATCGGGAGTTGGCGCCGCGCTATCTGCGAGCGCCCCCCCGTGCCGCAAGGCGGCGGCGACACCAACGAGGATCACGCTGGCCAGCGCCGCCAGCTTGAGCACCGTGAAGATGTTCTGTGTGGTCGCCCCGGCCCGGATCCCTACGCAGTTGACCCAGGTGAGGAGGAGGATCGCCCCGACCGCAACAGGCTTGACCCAAAGGGCCGGTACCTGCGCCAGGTCGGTGGCATAGCGGGCGAACGTCACCGCCACCGCCGCCATCCCTCCAGTGTTCACGACGAGGAAAAACGTCCACCCATAGAGAAACGCCGGCAGCGGCCCAAACGCCTCTCTAAGGTACACATACCCCCCGCCCGCTTCCGGCCGCCGGCTGCCAAGTTCGGCAAAGCAGAGCGCCCCGATGGTCGCGATGACACCGCCTACCGCCCACGTCAGCAGGATGAGCGGCCCCGTATGGACGCGCTGCGCAACGACGGCAGGGTTCAGAAAAATCCCGCCCCCGATGATCCCGCCCACGGTCACCATCGCCGCGTCGAAGGTCCCGAGCCGCCGGACGTAGCCTCGAGACTCGATCACTCCCGGCGATCACACTTAGCGCGGCACTTCACCCCCGGATAACACCCGAGCATACCCAAGCCCCTCATTCCCAGCCCAGAGCCGCACCCAAGTTAGGAGCTCGCTTGGGCAAACATAGAAAATCCGTCCCGGTCGACCGCCGCCCGCGCGATCCGCTCCACCCCATCGCGGAGCCGCTCCAGACTCGTTGCGATCGAGAGCCGGAGGAAATGCTGGCCTTGAGCCCCGATCCGTCCAAATGAGTTCCGGTCCACGGTTGCCACGCCGTACGCTTCCAACAGAAACGATTGCAGCATCCGTGACGGCGACGTGCGCGAGCGAGCATCCGATGGCAGCGCCGCGTACACGTTAAGAATCCCCAACTGCTCGCAGACACCGGCGACGTTGGGAAACACGTAGAATGCCCCGCGCGGGAGCTGACACCGCACCCCGGGAATGGCATTGAGCGCGCCGACCACCCAGTCCCGCCGCTCCTCAAACGCCGACACCATCCGCGCGATCGCCGCCGACGACGCGGCGCTCGTCAGCGCCACCCGGCCGGCCTCCTGGATGAACGGCGGGACGCACGACACCGAATTGATGTTCAACTGCTTGAAGACCGCCGCCTCCTCGGCCGTCGGCAGCACCGCCCAGCCGAGCCGCCACCCGGTCATCGCGAACCCCTTGGAGTGCCCTGACGCGATGATGGTGCGGGCCGCCATCCCGTCCTCGGCGGCGATGCTGTCGTGCACCGCGCCGTCAAAGACGATGTGCTCATAGATCTCGTCGGAGTACACCCGCACGTCGGGACCACACCGCTCCCGGATGACCCGCGCAAACGCCGCCAACTCCGTCCGCGCCAGGACGCCGCCCGTTGGGTTGGACGGCGAGCACAGGATGATGACCTTCGTGCGCGGCGTGATCCGCGCCGCCAAGTCCTCGGCCGTGAACGTGAATCCGGTCTCCTCGCGCAGCGGGAGCGGCACAGGCGTCCCGCCGACGTATGTCACCCACGACTCATAGATCGGGAACCCCGGGCTCGGGTAGATCACCTCGTCCCCCGGATCCACATAGGCCTGCATCGTGAATCCAATCGATGGCTTCCCCCCGGTCGTCACGACGACCTGCGCCGGATCGACGGCCAGCCACCGGGTCCGCTGGACGTGCTCAGCGATCGCCGCCCGGAGCGAACGGATCCCTTGCGGGTCCGTGTAGTGGGAATTGCCCGCGCGGATCGCCGCGCAGGCGGCCTCGTTAATGTGCGGCGCGCTGTCGAAGTCCGGCTCCCCGAGGTTGAGGCGGACGACATCCAGACCACGCGCCGCAAGCAGGGGCGTGACGCGCGCGATGTCGTCGCCGACACGAAATGCGTTCTCGGTCCCGAGCGTAGCGAGTCGAGCGGCGAGTAATGTCATGGATAGTTAGACACCCGAAGCGGCTCGCCCCCCTAGGCGGCCGCACCAGGCTTGGCCAATGTAGCTACCAGTAGCTACATTGCGGCATGATCTCTGCCGGCATTCGAGACCTCAAGAACAACCTGAGCCGATACATTGGCCGGTTGCGTGTCGAGAAGCGGATTCTCATTACGGATCGCGGCCAGACCGTGGCGGAGCTGCGCCTGCTTGACGAGGATATCCGTGGCGACCCACAGCTGCGACGCTATGCCGAGTTGGTCGCAACGGGCGTCATCCGCCCAGCCCTCGACGAGGGTGACCCGCTCGCCGATTGGCCAGCCCCAGGTGAGATTGCCCTACCGCCCGGCACGGTCGCCGAGTTGATCGACGAGGATCGGGGCGATCGCTAAGCGGGCAACGGCCAAGCGCGTTGCCGCCGCGAGCATCGTCGCGTCAACGATCTACATCGAGACGAGTGCGTTGCTCGCGGCGCTGCTCGAGCACGATGTGTCGGCCCAGAATGCGATGCGTGGCCAAGGACGTCGCGTGACCTCGGCGCTCACACTTGCCCAAGCCAATCGCGGCGTGGTGCGTGCCCGCGTGAGTGGCCGACTCACCGCCGAACAGGAACGTCGCGCGATCCGCGCGCTGCGGACGTTCGCGCGCCGGTGCGATCTCGTCGCCGTCACCGACGCCGTGCTCGAACGCGCCGGCCGGCCGTTCCCGGTTGAGCTGATTCGGACGCTGGACGCGATTCACCTGGCGACGGCCGATGCCCTAGGCGACGCACCGCAATTCATGACGGTGGTGACGCGCGACCTCTGCGTGCGTGAGAACGCCCAAGCGCTGGGGTTCGCGACCCTCTAATCTGCGCGGCGCCCACCCGCCAACACCACGCCACCTCGCCACGCCCAAAGTGCGAGGCGATCCCAGGTCCGTAGGGGCGCCTCGCACCTCGATGGACTTTGCCGGCGAGGACCTCGCCGGATCGCGGTTACCGCGAATCGGGAGTTATCACCGACTTATCGAGTCGAGAGTTATCTCCATCTGGCCGTCCATCGTCGTAGACTGCGTACGGCCCGCCGCTGTCTGCAGGGCGAACGACAAATGATGGAAGTGCCCGATGACTCTGCCCGCAGAGTCGGTCCACGTCTGGTCACCGCTCGTGCTGTCGGTCGACGCACCAGTGACGAGGATCATGTGGACCTTTTCCGCTGGCATCGCCGCATCCCCTGCGGATGCCGCCACCCCCGCCGTCTTGTTTGCCGCGTCACATGCAGCGAGACCCACCAGGACGAGCGCGCCCGTCAGGCCGAGGGCGCGAGCGAGTCGGTGCTTCTGCGATACCGTCGTGGTCATAGCGAGAATTCTCCTTTGGAGATGAGACGTATGGTCGATCAGTGCGGGACTCAAAAAGCTGCGCGACCCGCCTCGCGCCGCCGTACGGAGCAGGACCTCGGCGTAGGCGCGCACATCCGCACCCGAGGCCAGGACGCGCGCGTCGCAGTCGATTTCGATCGCCTGCCGCAACTGGCGATGCAGCCACCACAGGGGCAGGTTCCACGGCATCAGCACGAGCGGGAGTGCGGCCCCGGCCAGCAGGCGAGCGTCGCCCGCTGCCAGATGCTCGCGCTCATGACGGAGGATGAGGCGGCGGTCCTGCGCCGCCAGCCGCACGGCCCATTGGGGCAGCACGATCATTGGGCGCCCGACGCCGACCACCGCCGGTCCCATGGTGTCGGCCACCAGAATGTCGACACCCTCCAGGCTCACCCGAGTACAGCGGCCGGCGGCACCACGAAGCCGGACCATCGCGACGGCCAAGAGCGACAGCACGGTCATCGAGCTCATGATCCAGAGCGTGATCAGCGCCTGGTCAATGGCCATCCCCGCCGGGCGGGCGTCGCCTCGACGCACGGCGATCGCCGAGAGGAGTGGCGCGCCCGGGTGGAGAAGCCGACTCGCGAACCCGCCGAGCGGAATGACGTGGAGGAGGCCGAACACTCCGGTCACACGGGGCGGGGCAAGTCCTCCGGCAACCGGGAGCACGAGCGCGAGGGCCAGCACACCAGCCCACACCCGACGTCGCTGGCGCCCGAAGAGGCGCACGATCGCATCGGCGAGCGACGCGGCGGCGGCCAGGAGCGCGGTCGTCATGAGCGTGCGGATCATCCATTCCGCGATCATGGCTTTTTTCTCCTCAGGCGACGGTCCAGCAGGTCGCGCATGCGGCCGAGTTCCTTGGGCGACAGCTTCCGCTGGGCCACGAGCTGAGCGAGGAGGAGCTCCGCGGAGCCCTGGAAGACCTTATCCAGGATGTGCGAGAGCGCGCTCCCCCCGGCGTCTTCCGGCTTGATAAGCGGGTAGTAGCGGTACGCGCGCCCCTCCTGCTCGTGCCGGAGGAACCCCTTCTCCTCGAGGGTTTGCAGGACCCAGAGCACCGACGTATAGGCGAGATCATCGGCGATGCGCTCGCGGACTTCGCCAACCGTGCCGGAGCCGAGGTGCCAGAGGATGCTCATGACGTCCAGCTCGCGATCGGTGAGCTTCGGGTTGGGCACGTCGACGCCTCCTGGGCGATCTACTGGTTGACCGGTAGCTATCTACGGGTTCTGCCGTAGATGATAGGCGCCGGCTGACCCGTTGTCAACGGGTTTTCCCGTAGCCGAGCCCGGGGCCGAATTGGGCGACGCGAGCGTGGGGATGAGGTCGAACTCCAGGTACCGCTGGACGCTGAGATACTGTCGCGCGGCGGCCCGGACTCGGGCCGGCGTCATCGCGGTGATCTCGGAGTTATCGAGGAGATCGTCGAACGGCCGCCCCTCCTGATAGAGCGGGAGCGCGTTCAGCCAGAAGAAGTTGGTC
>DATMNB010000264.1:0-29801 GCA_035569435.1 Gemmatimonadaceae bacterium | reverse complement strand
GGAGTCCAGCTCCCTGCGGTGACACGCCGCACTACGAAACCGTGCCGCGCTCCGGAATCATCAACATCGCGATCCCGGAGGGATCCACGTGCAACCATCCGGGCGTGCTGACGACCCGTAGCATCGCCGTATCGCACACCGGACACCGCAGGATGACTCCCATCACGCCGCCATAGTCGAGGAGCCCACCCACCGCACACGCTGTCCCACACCCGGTGCAGGTCGCCAGCGCCGTGGTCATCTCGTGCGCGAATACCTCCCGCAACGTCCCGGCGGCGGCATTCCCGTCCAATCGCATGTCTTCCGTCCGCATATCGCCCTCACCCCGTTGGGCCGAACCGCTCTGTCCGCACACGCGCCGGATCGTGGCCGAGCTCCACGAGCAACGTTGCCACCGACTCGACCAGCGGCGTGGGGCCGCACACATACGCGCGCGGCATCGCGGACGCCGGCCAGCTGACCTCCTCGAGCATCGCGCGGTCGATCCGTCGGCGGTACCCGCGCCAATCGGCCGGCGCGTCACGCGTCATGGTGAACGTGACGCCCACCTCCGGGTCTTCGGCCGCGCGCTCCAGCTCCTCCCGGTAGATGACGTCATCCCACGTCCGCGCCGAGTACAGGAGCCGCGCGGGAATACACTCTGACCCCGGGACGGCCGCGCGGGCGCGATGCCGGAGCATCGCCATGAGGGGCACGACCCCCGAGCCGCCTGCCACTAGGAGCAGCGGCCCGCCCTGCGCAGTCTCCCACACGAAGTAGCCGCCAATCGGACCGCGGACCTCGAGCCCATCGCCGACGCCCAGCACATCGCATAGGTACGGCGACACCTCGGCGCCCTCGATGCGCTCCACGGTTAGCGCGACCAACGCGTCCCCCGGCGGCGAGGCGATCGAGTACGATCGCTCCGCTTGATACCCGTCGTCGGCAACGAGGCGCACGTCGAGGTGCTGACCAGCACGGTGCCCCGGCCATCGCGGCACATCGAGCACGATTGTGTGCACGCGCGGCGTCTCGCGCCGATGCTCGACGACGGTCGCGACGCGCCAGTCCAGTCGCGGCGCCGTGGCGGCCGGATCCGCGCCGCTCACCTCAGAGATCGCCATGGTACCGCTGCTCGCGCCACGGATCGCCGCGGTTGTGGTACCCGAGGCGTTCCCAGAATCCGGGCTCATCGTGTGACATGAGTGTGAGTCCGCGGACCCACTTGGCGCTCTTCCAGAAGTAGAGATGCGGCACGAGGAGCCGTGCCGGCCCACCGTGTTCCGGGTCCAATGGCGCCCCGTCGTACTCGAACGCGACCCACGCCTTGCCGCCCGTGACGTCGGCAATCGGAAGGTTCGTCGTGTAGCCGCCGTCGCAGAATGCAGTGACAAACGCCCCGTCCGGGACACCACCGGTGCGCGCGGCAGCCAGTAGCGTATCGACCGACACGCCTCCCCACCGTGTGTCAAACTTGGACCACTTTGTCACGCAGTGGATGTCGACCGTCGGCATCTCGCGCGGGAGCGCCCGGAGCTCGTCCCACGACCAACGCACCGAGTGGCCGGCGGAGTCGCGGACCATGAAGTCCCAGGTGCCAAGCGGTGTGCGCGGCGTAGGACCCGCCGAGAGGACCGGGAAGTCCCGGGTCTCGTACTGGCCGGGCGGCAGGCGACCCGGCGGTCCGGCCGCGCGGCGGCTGCGGAAGTCGCGCGCGATGAACGGGCTATCAACCACGAACACACTCCGGGTCACTCACCACTGTACATATTCTCTCACACACGGCTCACACGCAATGGGTCCGGCTGGGGTCGACCCGCGGTGCCGGTCCTTGGCAACCTCGACCAACGCCACGTCTGTCGTCGCCACGTCGTCTGCTCGCGTTATGACCACGCGGTCATACGTGCATCGAATTCGGTTCTCGCAGGTATGTGGGGCGAGAAATTTGCGTGTCCCTGAAACTGCAACACTGCATGTGCCCGATGCCGATCGTACTGACGCTCACCAGAGTGTACAGCTAGGCGTGCCGGCCACCGCCGGTGCGACGGAATGGTGATGATCGTGTGTGTTCGGCTGGTGCCTCGGCGAGAAACCAGGTAATCCAACGGAAGACAAGACAGGAGTGACAAGCATGCCGCCAGAGATGAGTACGCCGCCGAAGATGGGTGCGCCGCCAGCGATGCGTGCCCCGACCGAGATGGGTGCGCCGACGATGCGCGCGACGGACCAGCATGGCGGACACCTCTACATGCAAACCAACGAGGTCAAGAACGCCATCATCCACTACCATCGGTCTGCGACCGGCGCGCTTGCCGAGGTGGAGCGAGTCGCGACAGGTGGCGCCGGTTCTGGGCTTATCAGCCCCATCTACCACATCGCCCGGCCGAACCACTTCGAGGGTGCGGGCAGTGTCCGTCTCACGCCGGATCGTCGCTTTCTATTTGCGACCAACGGCGGCGACAATTCCGTCTCCAGCTTCGCTGTGGATGACCAAGGCTGGATCACGCTGGTGGACGTGAAGCGGACGGGGAACACACAAAACGGTGGCGCGAAATCGCTGGCCTATGACCCATCGAGTCGGACACTGTTCGTGGTGCACACGGTCGGTCCCGACCATCTCCGGCTCCTGTCGGTCGATGAGGAAGGGAACCTCACGCCACGCCCGGAAAAATACTCAGTGAACACGATGGACTGGAACAATCGGTGTCCGACCATGGCCGCGCTCTCGCCCGACGGCAAATTCCTCTTTGTCGGCACCACGTTCGACGAGTTGCCCAGCAGAAAAAATCCGGACGGCTCGCTGATTCTCTGGATCCCGAAAGGCAACAACGGCGATCCGCACTTCATCGCTTCGAACGCACCCGACCCCGACGGGATCGTCGTATTCCCCGTCGGCGGGAACGGCGCACTCGGCGAACCCTCATTTTACGACGGGGGAGGTGTTTCTCCCTTTTATATCGCATTCCTGCACAACCGGCCGGATACCTTCGTCGTCGGATATGCCGTTGGCGACGGAGTATCCATCGGCAGGGTCGACGCTAACGGCAAAATCGCCGTTGGCCCGGTCGTGCCGATCGACACGAGCGGAGGCGTGCCCTCTGAACTGTGCTGGCTGGCAGTCTCGCCGGATGACCGATTCGTTTTTGCTACGGACTTCGGTTACGGCTACCTCAGCAGCTTCCGCATCGACGGCAACCTGCTCACCATCGCGAAGGATCCTGCGTGCCCGAAGATCCCTGGAGACGGGACTTTCCGAGCACTCGATGGAGTGGTTAGCAGCGGCCCGAGCGATAACTGGATGACGCCGGATGGCGACTATCTCTACCAGATCTTCGGGAATGCGTCGAAACTGGTGGGATACGCCACGAAGCCGGACGGCTCGCTCGAGCAGGTGACAAGCGTCACGATCCCCTACAACAGCCCGGAGGGGTTGGCGGGATTCTGATTCCATGGTCCGGCTCGACGGTACCCTGTTCACACCAGCGCGGTGCAGCCAATGGGGCGGCACCGCGCGCGACAGAGATCTGCAACGGGCAGACGGCGTTGGCCGGATCGTCCTGAGCGGTTCTCCGACAGGCACCCGTCTCGAGGACCTGTTTGAACGATCTCCCATTCGCATCCTGTTCCCGCGGACCAGCGGTGACACGATTGAGGAGGCTGTTCTCATCAATACGGCAGGCGGTATCGCCGGCGGAGACCGGCTCGCCTACAACGTGACAGCGCTCCCGAACGCGTCCATCGCGGTGACAACGCAGGCTGCCGAGAAGGTGTACCGAGCGCTGAACGAACCCGCGCGCGTCGCGACACGCCTGAATGCGGCCGAGGCCGCGACACTCGCGTGGCTCCCACAAGAAACCATCGTCTTCAATGGCGCACGCCTGAGCCGAGAGACAGAAATCGCACTGTCTTCCACGGCGCAGCTGCTTGCCCTCGAGTGGCTGGTGCTGGGCCGTGCGGCACACGGCGAAGAGATGGACAGCGGACGAATCACGGAGAGCTGGCGCGTCACGAGGGACGGTCGGCTGGTGTGGGCCGATCGCTTCCGTGTCACGGACGAGACATTCCCGCACCTCCGGAGGACGGCGCTGCTTTCGCATTGCACAGCAGTGGGCACGCTCGTCTATTGCGGGCCTGATCTCGACACGCGGTTGGAGTGGTTGCGCGACATTGCGCCTGCCTTGGCGTGTCCGTGTGCCGCGACATCGGTTGCCGGACTCATGATCGTTCGCTGTGCCGCGACGTCGTCCGCCGATCTACGGCTCGCCCTGCGCATCCTGCTCCAACAACTCGGCCGAGTGCCAAAGATGTGGTCATGCTAACTCCCCACTGGAAGGGAGCGGTTCATGAATCTCACGCCGCGTGAAAAGGACAAGCTGATGGTCGCGCTCGCGGCGCTCGTCGCCCGGGCGCGCCTCGCGCGGGGCGTCAAACTCAACTATCCCGAAAGTGTCGCGCTCATCACCGATGTCATCATGGAAGGAGCGCGCGACGGCCGGTCCGTTGCCGACCTCATGTCCGCCGGCGGCAAGGTACTGCGGCGCGAACAGGTCATGGACGGCATCGCCGACATGCTCCACGAGATGCAGGTAGAAGCCACGTTCCCCGATGGCACCAAGCTCGTCGCTGTTCACGATCCAATTCGCTAAGGGGACCTATGACACCGGGCGAGATTATTCCAGCATCTGGCGAGATTATCCTGAACAAAGAGAGACCGGCCATCTCGCTTCGAATCGCCAATACTGGCGACAGACCGATCCAAGTCGGCAGTCACTATCATTTCGCCGAGACCAACGCGGCGCTTGCCTTTGATCGAGAGGCGGCGCTGGGGTATCGCCTGGACATTCCGGCGGGAACGGCGGTGCGTTTCGAGCCGGGCCAGTCCCGTGACGTGTCGCTGATCCCGTACGAGGGCGCGCGCCTGGTGTATGGCTTCAACCAGGCGGTCATGGGCGCACTGCCGCAGATGTCAGCGAGGTAAACGAGAATGCCCCACACAATGACCCGCGCCGCCTATGCGCAGATGTTTGGCCCAACGGTCGGCGACAAGGTGCGCCTCGCGGACACCGACCTCATCATCGAGGTGGAGCAGGACTTCACGACCTACGGCGAGGAGGTGAAGTTCGGCGGCGGGAAGGTCATCCGCGACGGCATGGGCCAGTCGCAGCGGTCCCGCCGTGACGGCGCGGTTGACACAGTGATCACCAACGCACTCATCCTCGATCACTGGGGCATCGTGAAGGCTGATATCGGCCTCAAGGACGGGCGTATTGCCGCCATCGGGAAGGCCGGCAATCCCGATATCCAGCCGAATGTCACCATCATCGTCGGACCGGGCACGGAAGTCATCGCCGGCGAAGGACGGATTGTCACCGCCGGCGGCATCGACACGCACGTCCATTTCATCTGCCCCCAGCAGATCGAGGAGGCGCTATATGCGGGCCTCACCACAATGATGGGCGGTGGGACCGGGCCCGCGGAGGGATCGACGGCCACGACGTGCACGCCAGGACCCTGGCATATTCAGCGGATGCTGCAGGCCGCCGATGCCTTTCCCATGAATCTCGGCATTTTCGGCAAAGGCAACGCCAGCCTGCCGGCGGGCCTCGTGGAGCAGGTCGAGGCCGGCGCCTGCGGCCTGAAGTTGCACGAAGACTGGGGCGCGACACCCGCCGCCATTGACTGCTGTCTCGCGGTCGCCGATGACATGGATGTGCAGGTGCTGATCCACACCGACACGCTGAACGAGAGCGGGTTTGTCGAGAATACGATCGCCGCGTTCAAGGGCAGAACCATTCACACCTTTCACTCCGAAGGCGCCGGTGGCGGGCATGCCCCGGACATTATCAAGGTGTGCGGTGAGGCCAATGTCATCCCGGCGTCGACCACGCCGACGCGACCCTACACCGTCGATACGACCGATGAGGCGCTCGACATGGTCTTGATCACCCACCACCTCGACCGTCGCATTCCCGAGGATGTCGCCTTTGCCGAGAGTCGCATCCGCAAGGAGACCATCGCGGCCGAGGACATGTTAAATGATCTGGGCGCCATCTCGATCATGTCATCGGACAGCCAGGCCATGGGCCGTGTTGGCGAAGTGATCATCCGGACATGGCAGACCGCCGATAAAATGAAGCAACAGTTCGGGCGGTTGGCCGAGGAGACCGGCGACAACGACAATTTCCGGGCGCGGCGCTATGTGGCGAAATACACGATCAATCCCGCTATCGCTCAAGGCATTGCCGCCTACGTCGGCTCGATTGCAGTTGGAAAGCTGGCCGATCTGTGTATGTGGGATCCTGCCTTTTTCGGCGTGAAGCCTGCACTGGTGCTGAAAAGCGGCATGATCGCGGCGGCCATCATGGGCGACCCCAACGCGTCCATACCGAACCCCGAGCCAGAGTATTACCGGCCAATGTTCGGCGCGTTCGGCCGTGCCATGACAGAAAGCTCGGTGACTTTCGTCAGCCAAGCCGGACTGGAGACGAGCCGGACGCTGGGACTTGCCAAGAAGATTCTTCCGGTCACCAACACACGCACCGTCGGCAAGCGTTCCATGATGCTGAATACCGCCACGCCCCGTATGGAGGTGAATCCGGAGACGTATGAGGTGCGGGCCGACGGCCGATTGCTCACCTGCGAACCGGCCCGAGTGGTGGCAATGGCGCAACGGTATTTCATGTACTGAGACGGCGATGTATCACGCATCGATGCATTGCCGCGCTGGACATTGGCCCAAGGAACAGGCGGCAGGCGCCCTCACGCTCGATTTTGACGCACGCCATCGCCGCCGCATTCGCCTGACGACGAATCAAGGCGAAGATGTCCTGCTCGACCTTCCCAAAGCGGTGGCCATGGCCGATGGCGATGGCGTACAACTCGAGGATGGGAGGTGGCTCGAGGTGCAGGCCGCCGCGGAGCCCGTTGTCGAAGTCAGGCATCAGGATGCCCGGCAGCTCATGCGCCTGGCGTGGCATCTGGGCAATCGACACTTGCCAACTGACATTCGACACCAGGTGCTTCGCATCCGGCCCGATCATGTGATCGAGGATATGCTCCGTGGCTTCGGTGCGGATCTGGTACGGGTCGAGGCCCCCTTCCAGCCGGAGGGCGGCGCGTACGGCGGCCATGATCATGCGTGACGAACAGTGCCGTATCTCGCCGCTGGCGCTGGTGAGGCTGCAGAGCTGGCTGTCGCCTGCATTTCCGACCGGTTCGTACAGCTATTCGCATGGCCTCGAATGGGCGGTTGAAGCAGGGTACATCCACGACCGCACAGGTCTGGTCGATTGGTTGGACGCAGATCTGTGCTATGGCTCCGGGCGCAATGAAGCGATTTTCTTCAGCGAGGCCTGGCACGCCGCGATAGACGATGATCGCGCGAAGCTCTTTGACGTTGCGGAACTGGGGGCCGCCTGTCGCGCAACGGCGGAATTTGCGCTGGAATCATCACAGCAGGCGTCGGCCTGCCTCGCGACGCTACGCCAGGTCTGGCCCGATCGCGTCCTGGACTGGCTGTCCGACGTACTGTGCGAACGCCATGTGCAGCCTGCCCTTGCCGTTGTGCTAGGAGTGCGCTGCGCGAGGCAAGGCATTCCGATTGCCCTGGCCTTGCCCGCCTTCCTACACAGCTATATCGCCAATTTGGTGACCGCCGGGGTTCGACTGATCCCCCTCGGACAGACTGATGGACAGTCGGCCATCGCCGCGCTCGAGGAAGCGGTCATGACCGCAAGCGCGCTCGCCACAATGGCCACGATTGATGACGTGGGGTCCGCCGCGTGCATGGTCGATCTCGCCTCCATGGCGCATGAAACGCAGTATACGAGGCTGTTTCGCTCATGAGCGCTGTGACTCACCCGTTGCGCGTCGGCATCGGCGGCCCGGTTGGCTCAGGCAAAACGGCGCTTGTTGAGGCACTGTGCAAGCGCCTTCGCAACACGTACGACATTTACGTGATTACCAACGACATCTATACAAAGGAAGACCAACTCATTCTCACACGCGCGGAGGCGCTGCCAGCGGAGCGGATTATGGGCGTCGAGACGGGCGGCTGTCCTCATACGGCGATTCGAGAGGACGCGTCGATGAACCTCGCTGCCATCGACGACATGAACCGTCAATTCCCCCATGCGGACGTGTGCTTTATTGAATCCGGGGGCGATAACCTCGCGGCAACCTTCAGCCCCGAGCTGGCGGACTTGACGATCTACGTGATCGACGTAGCGGCCGGTGAGAAAATACCGCGCAAGGGCGGCCCCGGCATTACGCGCTCCGATCTGCTCATTATCAACAAGATCGACCTAGCGCCTCTTGTGGGCGCGAACCTCGACGTAATGGAAGTGGACGCGCGGAGAATGCGCGGCACGCGACCGTTTGTCTTTACGAATTTGAAAAGCGGTGACGGTGTCGATCACATCGCTACCTTTGTCATCGAGCAAGGTGGATTAGCACAGAGTCCCGCATTGGGCCTCTAGCGCCCATCGACCGCGTCCCACACCTTCGGGCATGCCACAGCGGTCGTGGGCTCGCGCTTCAATCATGCTGCTGGTCGCCGTGGTCCGGACGACCAGCACCGCGGACGCGCAGGCCACCATTGCAGACACGCTGTCACGAGGGCGCATCGTGCCAGTCGTGGCAAGTCGGTTGGATACCGCCGAACGGTACGCGCTATATCTGCCAACACGATACGACGCCGCTCGGACCTGGCCCGCGCTGCTGGTGATGGACCCGCGCGGCCGCGCTTTAATCGGCGCGCGGCTCTTCGAGGAGGCCGCCGAGCGCGACGGATACATCGTGCTCAGCTCGTACAACACCGTCAGCGACAGCACGGAGGAGCCCAACGATCTGGCGCTGAACGCGATGCTCCGTGAGATCCAGACACGCTATACCGTCGACCTGCATCGCGTATACCTCGCGGGCTTTTCCGGAACAGCGCGGCTGGCGTGGGGATTCGCCGCGCAACTGAACGGTCATGTCGCGGGGGTGATCGGCTTCGGTGCCAGTGTGCCGTGGTCGGCGCCCGAGGCCCTCATGCAATTGCGTCGCCTCCCGCGGTTGGCCTTCTTCGGTGGTACCGGCACGCTCGACTTCAATTACGACGAGGTGATGACGTTCGATGCCACGCTCGATTTGATGCCGTCGATCGTCCACCGTGTGACGTTCTATCCCGGCCCGCACCGTTGGCCCCCCGCCTCGGTGTGTGACGCGGCGCTCGACTGGATGCAGTTGCAAGCCATGCGCGCGGGGCTCACCGCGGTCGACGATAGCGTCGTGCGAATACAGTACGACGCACGGTCGGCCACCGCGCGCGCCGCCGTGGACGCGGGTGACGCGTCTACAGCCTGGTACGACTATCGAAGCATCGTCGCCGACTTCACCGGCCTGCATGACGTGACGGCGGCGACCGCCGCGGTCGCCGCCCTGTCGCGTTCGGCCGACCTCCGTCGCGCGCTCGATCGCCGACAGCGCCTGCACAACGCCCATGCCGCGTACACGGAACACGCCTTGCTCCCGTATCTGGCCAGCGTCGAGCATGACCCGCACCCGCCGTCCACCGCGGCGGCGGTGCGCGAGCTGGACCTGGTCTCCCTCCAACGTCGTGCGGCCGATACGACGGATCGTTTGGATGCCGAGGCGGCGCAACGCACGCTGAACAATGTGCGTACCGTCCTGGGCTACTACGAGCCCCGCCGGTACTTCGCCAGTCACGACCCCGCCCGGGCGGTGGCGCTCCTACAGGTGGCGCGCGCGATGCAGCCGACGGATCCCAGCGACTGCTGGTGGCTCGCGCGCGGCTACGCGCTCCTCGCCCAGCGCGCCAAGGCGCTCGACGCGCTCCAGTGCGCGAGCGCGCGCGGCTCGGACCTCACCGCCGCGGACGTGCGGAGCGACAGCGCGTTCACGACCTTGCGCGATGATCCGGAGTTCAAGGCGATCATCGCCACCCTACCCGACGCGCCATAGGTTGCGGCGCATCACCCCGCCCTGCCCGTGAGCGCGGCGATGGCCGCGATCTCCACTCGATAGTGGGGCGCGGCCAGCCGGCCCTCCACACAGGCTCGCGCCGGCGGATTCCCCGGCGCGACCCAGGCGTCCCACACGGTGTTCATCGCGCCATAGTCCGCGATGTCGGCCAGCCACACAGTGGCCGACAGGAGCCTCGATTTGTCGGCCCCCACCTCCTGCAGCAGCTCGTCGATCCGCCCCAGGATCTGCCGCGTCTGCCCGACCACGTCCGCGCTCGGATCGCCCGCCACTTGTCCGGCCAGATAGATCGTGTCGCCATGGATGACGACCTGACTCATGCGCGGCCCGATGTGCCGTCGTTCGATCTTCACGATGTCTACGCTCACTGAAAGTTGACCGCAACGGTGTTGCCACCGCTGACCACGACCCCCACCCGCTCCCCTGCCGCCGGCACGTACCGCCCCGACACCAGCGCCGCCAGCGCCGCCGACCCACCCGCCTCGGCGACGATCCGCGCCGCGCTCCACAGGCGCCGCTGCGCCTCGCGGATCGCGTCGTCGGTGACGAGCACCACGCGCTCGACATAGCGCCGGGCGATCGGATAGACGCGCGCTCCGACACGCGGCGGCGCCAACGAATCCTGCGCATAGCCGCTCCCCGGCACATCGACCGGCCCCCCTGCCTCGAACGCGCGATAGAGCGTCGCCGCCGTCTCCGGCTCGACGCCGATGACGCGCGTCGCGCCACCGTACCAGGCGCCTACCCCCGCGATCAGGCCGCCGCCACCGACGGCGACCAGCACCGTATCGAGACCGGGCGCCTGCTGCTCGAGTTCCAACGCCACCGTGCCGGCCCCGCACATCGTCTCGATCTGATCGAACGGATGCACGTACACGGCCCCCGTGGACGCCGCCCACGCCTCGGCGCCGGCAAAGACCTCACCGATGGAATCACACAACACCAGATCCGCCCCATAGTCGCGGATCCGCTCCACCTTGGCCGGCGACGCGTAACTCGGCACGAAGATCTTGGCCGGACGCCCCAGCTTCTGTGCCGCGTAGGCGATCGCCCCGCCGTGGTTGCCACCCGACGCGGCGACGACGCCGGCCGCCGACATCTCCCGCAGGAGCAGATTGGCGAACGCGCCGCGCGTCTTGAACGACCCGGCGTGCTGCACCAGCTCGAGCTTCAACGTGACGCCATCGAGATCGATGGCCGGCGTCCGGCGGATATGCGGCGCGATGACCGCCGCCGCGGCGGCGATCCCTTCCCGGTCGACGTCCATAGGTTGACAACCTATTCGCCACATAGCTAATTGGCAATATGTCCATGGAAAGCGCGATGCGGGCGCTCGCCAGCGATCGGCGGCTCCAGATCCTGGAGTGGCTCAAGGACCCCACGCGACACTTCCCGCCACAGGTCGACGGCGACCTCGTCACCGATGGTGTGTGCGGCGTCTTCATCGCCGAGAAGCTCGGCCTGAGCCAGCCGACCGTCAGCGAGCATCTCCGCGTCCTGACCCAGGCGGGCCTCGTCCGCGCGACGCGGATCAAACAATGGACGTTCTACAAGCGCGACGAGACCAGCATCCGCGCCCTCAAGCGCACCATCATGGCCCGCATCTAGCTGGGGAACCGCGCGCGTGGGTAGCGGACGTCGACCGACACGACCGTGCCCGCGCGGGGTGTGCTGCGGATCCACAGTCGCCCGCCGATCCGGCTCGCCCGCTCGCGCATCCCGAGCAATCCCCAGTGCCCGGCCGGTGTCCGACCACCCGCCGTCGCGAAACCCTTACCGTCATCGCTGATCGTGATGCGCAACCGGCGCCACCCATAGTTGAGGATGACCGCGACGGAGGTCGCGTCGGCGTGCTTCCGGACATTGCAGAGCGCCTCTTCGACGATCCGCAGCGCTTCGGCTTGCGTTGTCCGTTCCAGCGCTCGCCGACGACCGCGGGTCTCGACGCGCGCCACAGTCGCGGTGTCGCCGAGAATGCGACACGCGGCCTCGGTGCACTCCGTCCCAAAGTCGGCCGTCGCGATCCCCGGCAGTCGAATGTCCCACACGACCTCACGCGCTTGGGTCAGCGTCCGATCCGTCAATGCCAGGACACCGTCGAGCAGCGACCGCTGGGCCGGCGGCAGGGCCAGACGGGTCGATGCGGCGTCCAACTGGAGCGCGATGCCGCCGAAGCCCTGGAGAAGCGAGTCGTGAATCTCACGGGCCAACCGCGAGCGCTCGTCGCGAATCGCGTCACTGCGCGCCCGCAGGACGGCGAGGTGCGCGATCCAGAGCACGCACGCCACGATCAGCGCCACTGCCACGATGAACCACACTCGTCGATAGAGCGGCGGCTCGACCGCGAGATCGAGCGCCGCCACGCTCGGACTCCAGCGGCCGTCGCCGCCGCGCCCCTGGACACGGAAGCGATATCGCCCCGGTGCGAGCCGCGTATACGACGCGACCCGCTGCGTCCCCGCATCGGTCCAGGCGGTGTCGAACCCATCGAGCCGGTAGCGGAACCGGACGCTCGGACCGTTCGTGAGATCCACGCCCGTGTACCGGAGCTCGAGCCGCCGAGCGCCCGGTCCTATGGTCTCGACGCGCGCCAATGGCATCACGACGCCATCAACGGTGACTCGCTCGAGGTGCATCACCGGGGGACTGACGACCTGCTCGACGTCGCGCGGGTCGACGACCACGATGCCATGTCCCATCGCGAACCAGAGTGCGCCGGCTCGGTCGCGGAACGACCACGGGTGCCCCCATGCGCTCGGATCACCGCCGGGCATTCCGTCGAGCGCTCCGTACGGGGCACTCGTCGTGAGTGAGCGCCACGTTGTATCCGCCGCCGCATCGACGTCAACCGCGTCGACGCGGGTGAGCCCGCCGAGCTGCGCCAGCCATAGGTGTCCCGCGTCATCCGCCTCGACCGCTCCGACCCAGTTCTCAGGAAGCCCCCGCGCGATCGTCAGGAGCGTCTGTCGCCCGCCCGTCACGCGCGCCAGGCCCTGGGCTGATCCGATCCACACCGAGCCGGCCGGTCGTTCGAACACCGTCAAGGCGCGCGACGCGCTACCCGGCGGAACCTGCTGCGCGACAAAGTGATCGTCCCCGGGCGCAGCATGCGCCAGGCCGGTTTGGGTGGCGACCCAGAGTATCCCTCGCGAATCGCGGATGATGCGCTGCACCGCGTTGTCGGGAAGCCCGTCGCGCGTGGTCAGCAGCGTGCGGCGCCGCTGGCGGAGATGATAGAGCCCGCTCCACGTTCCGATCCAGAGTGTCCCGCTCGAGTCCTCGAGCACATCCGTTACCGGCGCAAGACCGTCGATCACCGTGGAGCCATGCATCGCGCCCGCCTCGACCCGTCGGACCGAGCCCCCTAACCAACCGGTGAGGATCGCCCCGTGGCGTCCGGTGGCGAGCGCGTTGACGCGGTCGGCGTGACTGACCGGCTCAATCTCTTCGAAGCGCACTTGGCCTGCGTCGACGCGTCCCCGGAAAAGCCCACCGGTCGGCGGGCCGATCCAGACGGCACCCGATGCGTCCTGGACCATGGCGCCCGGGAGTGCGGCTGGGAGTCCGTTGTGCCGCATGATGACCCGGAACGGGACAGGGCGCAGACGATTGAGCCCATCACGCGTCGCAATCCAGACATTGTGGCTACGGTCGACCAGAATGTCGACGACTCGGTCATCAGAGAGTCCGTCGGTTCGCGTGAAGCTCGTGAACCGCCGGCCGTCGTAGCGGTAAATCCCGGCTCCTTGGGTCCCAATCCAGAGCGCTCCATCAGGTGCGACGGCAAAGCACGACACCGCGCCGAACGCTCGCTTCGGTGGTAGCGGAATGCGCGCGAACACGCCGTGCCGCCACCGCACGATCGCCGACGGCGTCCCAAACCACACTGAGCTGTCGGCAGTGGCGTAGACCTGATTGACAGCCCGCAGACGCATGTCGGGCGGAAACGCGACCGCCCGGAGGCTGTCGTTGTGAACGCGATAGGCCGCGTGCTCACCGGCCGCGACCCACACGTCCCCGACCGCGTCGACGGTGACAGCGCTGCCGATGCCCGCCCATCTCGCCACCGTGCCAGTAATCGCCCGAATCACGCCGTCGCGGGTGATACGCAGGACGCGCCCGCTGCGCGTCACGGCCCACACCCCCCCGGCCGAGTCGACCGCCGCCCGATTGACTTGGTCGGTGACAAAGGTCGAATCGATCGCCGCGGGTCGTACCTGTCCGCCCAGGTACGTGAAGAGCCCGGTATCGCTCCCGATCCAGAGCGCGCCATGCGGATCTTCGAGCAGCGGGTAGATCTCGAGACTTGCGAGTCCGCGCAAGGCGGGCGTGTTGGAGCCATCGAACACCGTGAACCGTGCGCCGTCAAACCGCGCCAGTCCCGATTGTGAAGACATCCAGAGGTACCCGTCGCGGGCCTCGATCAGGTTCGAGACGAACGTCAGGCGCACGCCGTCCTGTGCGCGCCAGACGTCCAGATGGTAGTGGCCGAGGGCAGTCGGCAACTCCTGGGCGCTGAGTCCCGGCGGCAGCCAGCCCATGGCGACGAGTCCGATGCCGGTGACGAAGCGGCATGTGCGAGCGAGGGCAAAGCGACGACGTCCCATCCCCTAATGATGGCACACGGCCCCAGCGGCGCCATGACGTTCGACAAGCCGACCCCTGCCGGTCCCATCAGAGCATCGGGCGTTCGTGCACGATCTCGTCGCACGCATGGCGGCGGGCACCCCGGACTAGCGCGACCCGCCGCTCGGGAGCTCGCAACTCCCGATTACTGTTTGTCCATGACGAACTGACTCGTGCTTCCGTGTTCCTAGTCGTCGAACGAGAGGGTCATGGTCTTGACTACGCGCGCAGTCCAATCTGCTTCATGAAGGTCACCAGATCGTAAAACAGATTCTCCTCGGCGATCTGGCCGTGATCCCACCTGGCGACCGTACAGAACTCCACGTCAAACGCCTTCCCAGTGGGAGGGATCTCTGTCCCGTCGGCACCACGCATCGGCCCTTTCATCGTTCCCGTAAAGCGGGCGATCGAGCAGGTCCAGTCGCCCGAGGCAAAGAACACCCGGTACGGCCGATTCACGAGATGCTGATCGGGGAAGGTCTTGAAGAAGTCAATCGCCTCCTGCCGATGCTCCGCCACGCCGTGGGTTGCGGTCGTCCTTCCCGGCCAACGGACGATGACGTTCTCCTTGTGCCGTCTGGCGAATGTGTCGAGATCCTGCGCGTTCCACGCGTCATCCAACGTCTGCATGAGCTGCATGTTCTGCGCTTCCTCGCTCATTGCACGCTCCCGCGTTGGCAGGCAGGCCCGCGTTGCTGCTGCGGTTGCACGTTAGCCCCGATCACGCGGCGGCGCCACCACACAATGCTCCCGGAGTGCGGACCAGACGCAGGCATACGAAGCCGCGTCGGCCATACGCGAAGTGACGATCGGCAGGCTTGTTGCAGCGATCCACAAAGGGAGGGAGGTGCGTGATGAAAGGCACGGCTTACCGTCTGCTTGCGGCGATGTTGGCCGGGGCGCGGATCATGAGCGCGCAGTCGGCGGATCCCAAGCCGCCGACTGACGACGAGAAGATCGCCGACGCACTGCGGGCCGGGCCAGACTTTGTCACAAAGGACGCGACGATTCTGGATTGGCCGGCGACCGAGGGGGGGACGTATCGCGTGCTTAGACACGGGTCCGGTGCGTGGACCTGCTTGCCAGGGATTCCAGGATATCCGCATGACGAGCCGATGTGCGCGGATCACACGTTTCTCAAGTGGATACAGGAGAGCTTGACGGGTCGTGAGCCGAAGATCGACCGGGTCGGGATCGCCTACATGTACGTTGGGGCATTCGTGCCCAACGTGTCGAAGACCGCAACGACGAATCCGGACTTTCACGTCGGGCCCCATGTGATGATCATCACGCCGCACCAGGACGAGCTGCGAGGGTTCAGTCACGACGGATCAAACGGGCAGCCGTACGTCGCGCACCTGCCGCACGGCACGCAGCTGTACCTGGTCATGCCGTATCAAGAAGCGAGTCAGGAATGAGCGATTTCGCTCACCTCCGGCCCAGGCCGACCACCACACGGCCCGACATCACCTAGAGGCTGGGCGGGGCCGGCTCGGCGGCGCGAGTAACCCTACATTACCTTACGTTCCCAACCTATGCCATAGGGGGAACGTTGCGCAAATTCGTCGTTGTGGCGCTCCTGTGGGCTGTCTCCGCACGGGCGCAGAACCTTCCTACCTCTCAACCCGCTCCGGCAAGCTGCACGAGTGCGAAGGAGTTCTTCGCCACCGATTGCCCGCTCACCTGGTACGGCATCACCCTGTACGGCTCGTATGACGTCGGCGTAGGCTGGGTCAGCCACGGCATGCCGGAAAACGGCTACAACTATGAAGGCGAAGCGCTGGTGAACCGGAACGGCAATCACTCCCAATTCCTCGTTGCGCCGAACAACCTGCAGCAGACGGGTTTTGGCATCAGGGCCAAGGAAGAGTTTCTGCACGGCTGGTTCGGTGTCTTCAACGCGTCGACCGGCATCAATCCGCAGTCCGGCCTGTTCGCCAACGCGCCAGCCACCATGGCCGCCAACGCCGGCCTTCCCAGGGGCAGCTATTCGGCCACCATCGACGGCTCGCGCGGGGGCCAAACCTTCAATGACGAATTCTACGGCGGTATATCCTCGACGCATTTCGGCACGCTGACCTTCGGTCGTCAGCGCTCACTCGGTACCGATGCGATGCTCGTGTACGATCCGGCCGGCGGCGGCTACGGCTTTTCGTACATCGGGTATAACGGCACAATGGCCGGCGGCGGCAACACCCAGGACGCCCGTTGGGACGGCGCCCTGAAATATCGCCTCGCCTATGGTCCGGTGCATGCCGGCGCGATGTATAAATTCGTCGACGGGTCTGGCGGCTGCTACTCCGCCTCCGCAACCTGGACTGCGGCCAACTGTACGCCGGAACAGCCGCACAACACCGCCTATGGATTCGACCTCGGCGGAGCGTACGGCGGGTTCTCCCTCGACGCCGTCTGGCAGCATTACAACCAGGCGATCAGCGTACTCAATCCATTGCTTGGGCCCGAGAGTCCGTCAGCGCCGTTTCAGTCGACCACCAACAGCATCAATACACACCCCATCACCGGCGGCACCAATGTGATTGGAACGACCAACACCGTCTATGGCATCGTGACCGACAACACCGCGGTGATGGTCGCTGCCAAATATGCCTGGTCCCAACTCAAGTTCTTCGGCGGGGGCGAATATATCTGGCAGACCAACCCCTCGAACCCGTTGGGCGTTGGCGCCTCGGCCCAGGGCGGTTACCTGTTGAGCGGCGTCGAAGACAACAATCTTGATTCGCCCAAGATCGTGTGGGTCTGGTGGACGGGTGCGAAATACACCTACGGCAGCAAAACCGACTTCACGGTGTCCTACTATAATCAGTTGCAGAACGACTTTCGTCGTCCGTCGACCTGCTCGTCCGCCGCCGGTTTCCGCAGTTCCTGCGCGGGCACCCTCAACGAGGTGTCATTCTACGTGGATCATCATCTCACCAGGCGTGTCGACGTGTATGCCGGAGTCGCCTATTCCGACGTCAGCGGCGGTCTGGCCATTGCCATTCCTCACGGCCCCGGCGTCCCCTATTTCCACAACGACAACGTTGCCCCCGTACTCGGATCTCGTTTCGCCTTCTGATCGGTAGCGCGACCAAAAGGGGCCGGCAGCGCGCCGGCCCCTTTCGCTTCAGCTGGGAACGCTGGAAACGCGAGCTATTGGATTCGCGCGACGCCATTCCCAGGCGCGGGGAATCGAATGAAGATGTCCGGATCGTGGCCCGGCACGATCAGTCGCGGACTGGTCGCGATCCGCTCCATTCGCTCCTGCGCCTTGCGGTTCATCGTCGTGTCACCGGGGCTGAACGTCGCGCCGACGGCCGTATGGGTCGCGAGGTTGGCATATAGGTACGCATTGTCCGACGCCAACACGACCGTGCCGGCCCCCGTCACCACGCCGACGTACTGCGACGCGAAGGTGTGGCGGCCGCCCGTATAGACGGTGATGCCGGGAATGATCTCACGCGCATCGCCATCGACGAGCGTCACACGACCGGCGCGGTAGAGATGGGCCAGCATGTCCGCGTCCACCGTGTCGATCGCCCGGTCGAGCGGCTGCCCATCGGCGCCGACGTAATGACGGTACTCGTCGCGTTGGATCCACACGTGCGCGTTGGGAAACAAGTCCGCGCCATCGAGATGATCCCAATGGACATGCGAGATGATGATGTCGGTGACGTCCTCTGGCCGGACGCCGAGCTTGGCGACGGCTGTCGACGGCTTCTCGAAGTCGGTCAGCGACCATCCCCGCTGCACCTTCTCGCGGTAGAAGCCGGCATCGAGGAGGACGTTGCGTCCGTTCGGCCCCTTCATCAACCAGACCATGAACGCCAGGTCCTGCCGTCGCGTGGTGTCTGCGCCAGCGACAAGCGCGGCCAACGGATACCCATGGTATCCCGCGAACCGCACGGCGTAGACCTCGTAGCTCGGCGCGGACGTTGGCGCAAACGCCGCGAGGCCGCAGAAGAGCGCAGGCAGGAGTCGCATGGCACAATACTACCACGCGGGCGGGGATACGCACATCCCACCCAACGTGGTCAGCCGAGGTCGAAGGTCGCCTCAGCGTCGACCCGATTGGCGCCGATCGACATATGCCCGCACCGAGAGCACCCGACCGTCATCGCCGAAGGCGAACGCCACAAAGCACATCGCCAACACGAGGTGGTCGAGCGAGGCGCCCGCATATTCCCACAGCGGCGCATGCGGTCCGGGATAGTTCGCGGAAAAGAGCAGCGCCAGCATGTAGACGATCCCACACGCGCTCGCGGCTCGGGTCAGCACCCCCGTCACCAGGGAAATCCCGATAGCTAGCTCGCCGTAGGCGACCGAGAACGCGATCGGGGTTGCATACGGGAGCACGACGTGTCGCAGCACCGGCACCATAAAGGGGTAGGTGGCGCCGTCCGTTAGAAATCGGTTGATCCAGCCCTGGAAGTCTCCCCCGAGCGTGAACGCTGTACCGAACACCTTGTATTCGCCGAACATGAGAAATAGGATCCCCACCCCGACCCTCAATGCCGCAAGCGCGACGACGGGCCGCGACTTGTACGCCGTGCTCGGGAGGGCGATGGGTTTATCTGCAGTGGGCGCCATCGGACCCATATTACGCGTCTGCCGAGAAACGTCCAGGCGCTCGTTACTCCACATCACTCGGCCAGGAGTGCGACACGCGACCCGACGGCTTGCACGATGGCCGCTCGCTGTGCACGCAGCGGAGACCGGGGTATTAGTGGACGCGTGACTGCCAGTCGCGGGGGACTTTACCCTGCGGCCCCGGCACTGGTTGGGTCGCCGGGTGCCACCGCGGTGGCGCGAGGGAAGGACCGTCGAGGAAGGCCTGCGTGCGGTAATCGTAGAACCAGTCCTCGCCTGGTTCGAAACTCGCGATGACCGGATGGCCGGTCTCGTGATTGTGTGCGGTCGCATGTTGGCTTGGCGATGAGTCGCAGCAGCCGATGTGTCCGCACTCCGCACAACGCCTGAGGTGCAACAACCAACCACCTGCAGCCAGGCACTCTACGCAGCCGCCCCCACTCGGTCGGACACTAGGATCGATTCCCGCGGTCTTGTGTGCCATCGAGCCCCCAATTCATTGTCGCCGACGTCGCGCGCTCGCAGGCGTTTTACCTCGACGTGTTCGGCGCCACGGTATTACGCGAGGGCGATGCATCCCTGGGGGAGCCGGCGTTTCTCCGACTCGGCAACATTTGGCTTCTCATCAATGTCGGCGGCGGTCCCACCGACGACAAGCCCGAGGTCATCGCGACACCGCCGCAACATCCCAACGAGCTGAGCGGCTTCATGAACCTGAGGGTCACGGATATCGCGCGATTCTACGACTGTGGCGTTCCCGCGGTGCAAGTCGGCCAGACGACCGTCACCCCATCGCCGCTCGATCTTTATAGCTAGTGGCATGGCTGGCAACTACTCGAACGAGCAGCTCGATACCATTGCATGAGCCTGCGATATTGTACGACATGACGAACCGTATGCTCGCTGCCATGGTGATGGCGATTCCCGTGTTGGCGCTGACGCCGCCCATGAGGGACAAGGTCGATCGTTTGTACATTATCGATTGCGGATCAGCGCATGCGATCGACCAGTCGCTTTGGTCGCCCGGCGTCAACGTCGGCATGCCAATCGACCTGTCGGACAACTGTTACTTGATCCATCACACGACCGCCGGCTACTTGCTGTGGGACACCGGCATCAGCGACCGGGTCGCGGCCCTCTCGCAGGGCTCACCCGGCGCGGAGGCTGGCATGACGTGGCACCGGACCGGGACGCTCCTCGCGTCACTGGCCGCGCTCGGAGTCAAGCCCGCCGACGTGCGCTATGTCGCGGTTTCGCATTTTCATCCCGATCATATCGGCAACGTCGACGAGTTCCCCGACGCGACGGTGATCATCCAGAAGGCCGAGTGGGATTACGCGATGGCCCGGCCGCAAAAGCCCTTCAGCCCAGAGCACAAAGCCCAGCTGCTCGCAGGGGATAAAGATCTATTCGGCGACGGGAGCGTCGTGATCCTCTCGACCCCTGGCCACACTCCGGGACACGAGTCGTTGCTCGTTCACCTCGACAAGACCGGCGATGTGGTGCTGTCGGGTGATGTGGTGCATTTCCAGTCGAACTGGGACAACCGGCGGGTCCCTTCGTTCAATACCGACACGGCCCAGTCCGCGGCATCGATGGAGAAGATCGCGCGTATCCTCAACGAGAAGCACGCGCAACTCTGGATCAATCACGACAAGCCATCGAGCGACGCCCGCCGCCATGCACCGCAATTCTACGAGTAGCGATCACATTAAGCAGTCTCAGTGACCAACAAATACGAAGGAGATCCCATGACAACTGCGATCGCACCCCAAGACTCTACTCGGTGACATGCGCTCTGACATCGTGCCGGGAAGCGCTTTTCCCGACTACGAACTGCCCGATCAGACAGACACCCTGCGCAAGCTCAGCGAGCTACAGGGCGACGATCCGCTGATCCTCACGCTCGCGCGTGGCCACTACTGCCCAAAGGAGCACCAGCAGCATCTGGAACTCGCTGCGTTCTATCCCAAGATCGCCGTGGCGTACACTCAGATTGTCACGATCACCACTGACGACCACCATACGCTCCAGGAATTCCGCGCGTCAGTCGGCGCCCAATGGACGTTCCTTTCCGACGTCGAGCGGACCATTCAGAAGGATCTGGCCATCCAAGAGTACACCGACCCCGAGCACAACCCGATGATTCCGCACACGCTTGTGCTCAAGCCAGGTCTCGTGATCTCCAGCATCTACAACGGCTATTGGTTCTGGGGACGTCCGTCGGTCGTCGATCTTTGGCACGACCTGCGCGCCGTGACGCGCGAAATCCGCCCAGACTGGGACCTGAGTACCCCTGGACTGCGCGCGGCATGGGATGCGGGCGACTTGTCGCCTTTCCATGGATGGAACAAGCGGGCCAGGTTGGAATCGACCTCGCTTGGACCGAAGGCGTAGCCAGTGGGCCACACGTCAGATAGCGGGCAATCCATTCCAATCCTGAGTGTTTGTTGGGCCGTGGAGGCGCGGTGATGCAACGGATCCGCATTACGATTGGCTTGCACGTGCTGATCGGCACGCTCGAGGACGAGCGCGCACCGGCAACGTGCGTTGCATTTCTGGCGCTGCTTCCGCTACGCGCCCTGCTCATTCAGGCGCGGTGGAGCGGAGAAGCGGCCTGGGTACCGCTGGGCAACCTGAACGTGGGTGTGGGTCTGGAGAACGCAACGCATCGTCCGCGGCCTGGCCAGGTCCTACTCTATCCCGCTGGCGTGAGCGAGACGGAGATCCTCATCCCGTATGGCGTGGCGGCGTTCGCGGCCAAGAGTGGGCCACTGGAGGGGAATCACTTTCTGACCATCGATGATGCCGAGGAGGCCTTGACGGAGATTGGCCGGCGGGTGCTGTATGAGGGAGCGCAGGACGTCGTCTTCGAGCTGCTATCGAACTGAGTGGGAGGGTCGTGTGTCCGAACAGCGCCCTGGATGCCCACTACAGTTCGGACAGCAGTCGTTGGATCGCGTCCACCAAATCCTCGACATCAAACGGCTTGATCAGCAGCAGGCAGCCGGTATGCGCAGTCACATCGCGCACACGGTCGCTGAAATCTCCGCTCATCATCACCGTCCGCCGACCGAGGTGCGGTTGGTGTGCCATCAGCGCCGCCAGCACGACGTCTCCTCGCCAATCCGGGATGTGGTAGTCGATGACCGCGACATCGACGTGCTGGCCAGCCGCGATGCGCACGGCCGCGGGCCCACTCTGGGCTGTCAGGACCTCGTACCCACGCCGACGGAGCAGCGCGGCCAGTCCGCGCACGATGGACGGCCCATCATCAACCAGCAATAGTGTCGGCCCCCGAGCCACGGTCCGACCCCGCATGGGTGTCTGTTCTGTCACACAAACGCTCCAGCTGATACGACGGCCGCCGAATGCGGCCGTTAGCTGGAGGATGTGGGCGCGGCAACGTCCCGCGCGTTCCCGCGCCGGGGACTCCTTGCGTACCCCGTATGGGTTACAAATCGCTTGCGCCGCTTAAGGCGCTCAACCCTTGGGCGACATGGACAGCTCGACGACGTCGCCGTTCGGATTGCTCCGGTACCGCGCCCTCCCGCTCTCCTGGAACGATGCGGCCGTAGCAAACGTGTCTTCCATGAACTGCATGTCGGTGATCCGCCCTGCCTCGGCGAGGATGAAGACGGCGAACGGCGACGTCACGCGTTTCCGCAGGACACTCGACTCGTACGTGAATGACCCGAACGCAGCGGCGCGGCGGTCATCGCCAAAGACATGCATCGGCGTGAACTCGAGGACGCGCCAATATCGCGCTACCTCCGCGAAGGTCTCGATGATCGCACGCGGGCCGGCATGCGTATGCGTCCCGCACCACGGCATGATGCGTGTGAGGTCCGGATCGTCGAAGTTCAACGACACGTACGTGACGTCGGGAGCCACCAACGAGGTGATCACCGCAGCGTCCGACGTGTGGGCCAGAAACTCGGTCAAGAGCTGTACGGGCGCACTTGGCATGCCGCGTCTCCTGTTCGGGCTTTTCATCGCCTAGCTTACCCCGTATGGGTTACCAATCGCTTGCGCCGCTGTCGCTTAAGCCAGAACTCGCGACACCCGTTCCTGGCCCTCAGCTTGACGCGGTCGCGCTCAACCCTTGGGCGACATGGACAGCTCGACGACGTCGCCGTTCGGATTGCTCCGGTACCGCGCCCTCCCGCTCTCCTGGAACGAGGCGGCCGTAGCAAACGTGTCCTCCATGAATTGCATGTAGGTGATCCGTCCGGCCTCGGCGAGGAGGAAGACGGCGAACGGCGAGGTCACGCGTTTCCGCAGGAAGCTCGACTCGTACGTGAATGACCCGAACGCAGCGGCGTGGCGGTCGTCGCCGAAGACATGCATCGGCTTGAACTCGAGGATACGCCAATATCGCCTTACCTCCGCGAAGGTCTCGATGATCGCACGCGGGCCGGCAAACGGCCCGCACCACGGCATGATGCGTGTGAGGTCCGGATCATCGAAGCTCAACGACACCCACGTGACGTCGGGAGTCACCAGGGAGGTGATCACCGCAGCGTCTGACGTGTGGGCCAGAAACTCGGTCAAGAGCTGCACGGGTGAGCTTGGCATGCGGCGTCTCCTCAGCGGCTCGTTATTTCCGATTGGCCTCGCCCGGCGGGTGGGACGACGTACGCAAAAAGGGTTCCGGGATTTGAACCCACGACCCCCATTCGGGCTCCGCATCGCGTCCGGCGTGATCAGGCTGCTGTCAGACTGGCGCGTCGCGCCCACAGCGACTCCACGGATTGAGGTCGGCGGCGGGTTCGGGCAGTTTCATGAACAGCCCGAGGACTGAAGTCCCGACCGCTCCCAGGCCCGCCCACATGAACGCCGAGCGTACGCCTCCCAGTTGCGCAAGCACGCCCCACGCCGCGCTCCCCACCGCCATGCCGCCCTGGGTGACGAGTATGAAAATCGCGTTGGCCCGCGCCCGGACCCATTCGGGCGTGCAATCCTGCACCACGGAATTGACGAGCGCGGCGAGCAGAATCCACGCGCCGCCGGCGAGGACAATCACCGGGGCAATGGCGCTCAATCGTCGTAACATACCGATCGCGATCATGGTCAGTCCCATGACGACGATCCCGATCGACACGAGGGCGTCAGTCGACAACCGGGCGCGGAGCGGCTGAATACCGAACGCGCCGAGAATCGAGCCGGCCCCGAAGCAGCCAAGCAGCAGTCCGTAGCCGGCCGCGCTGGGGGTGACGCCGTGCGCGAGTAGGGGCAAGAGCGCGAACACCGCGCTGGCGAAGAAGAAGCCGGCGCCGGCTCGAACGATGACCGCGCGCATCGCTGGGGCGCCACGCACGAAGCGAAACGCCGTCGCGGTCGCGGCCACGAGCGTTTCCGGGTGCGCGGGCCGCTTGCGCCGCGGGTTTTTCCAGCGGGCAATCACCAGGATCACGCCGAGGAATGACAACATGTTCACGACGAATGCCGCCGAGATCCCGACGCCGGCGATCAGTATCCCGGCCAGCGCCGGTCCCACCGCGCGCGCGAGGTTGAACTCGATGCCGTTGAGCGCCGAGGCGGCCTCGAGATCATCGTGTGGTACGAGGTCGGGAAGCGTCGCGCGCCACGTCGGCATCTCGAAGGCATCGCCCGCGGACAGCGAGAACGTCAGCACGAGCAGGAGCAAGGGCGTGATGGCGCTCGTGATCGTCAGCAGGGCGATGACAAACGCCATGGAGACCATCCACATTTCCGTGTACAGGATCAGCTTGCGGTGGTCGACCATGTCTCCGGTGGCGCCCGCCGGCAGCGCCAGCACGAGGAACGGCAGCGATGTCGCGGTCTGCGTTAGGGCGACGTACACCGGTCCTGCCTTGAGCGACACCATGAGCCACGCGGCGCCGACGCTCAGCATGAAGCTCCCGATGTCCGCAATGAGATCGGCGATCAGCAGATTGCGGAATGCGGCGATGCGCAGTGGCCGCCAGAGGCTGGCCGAGCCGCGCGGGCTTCCCGCCGTCACACGCTGTGCGGCATCCGGGCGCATCATCGGAGGATAATGCCCCGACCAGGACTATGACGCCGAGTCCCGGCGTTACTCGCGCAGGCTAGCGCAGCGGCAGATATCCGGCCGATCCCTTCGGGCCAACGAGAATCGCCCGGTCGCGCGCGACGGCTACGGCGTTGTACCGCACGGAGTCGACGCGCCGCCAGTGCGTGCCCCAATCGACGGTGAGGAACGTACCCCGCGGGCCGGTCGCCACCGCGGTGTCGCCGCCGGCGGCCATCACCGCCGAGACGTAGGGTACCGTGCGCGCGCTGTCCGCGAGGTGCCAACTGCGGCCGCCATCGTCGGTGCGAGCCACGTTGGCGCGACTTGAATCCGGCACGGCGTAGTCCCCACCGACGGCGAGGCCGTGACGGGCATCGCGGAACGCCAGGGAGAAGGCGCCGGACGTTGAATCGCCCGCCGCGATCGGCAGGTCCGACACGGTCCAGTACTGCCCAGCATCGTCGGTCCGAAACACACGCGCCCGCGCCCCGCCGCCCGTCGCAAACCACGCCAGCCCCTGCGGACCAACGACGAGCGCCGTATTGCTCGCGGCGAAAGCCGTCTCGCCACGCTCGGGCGCCGGCAGCGCGCCGGACGCGACGCGCGTCCATGTGGCGCCGCCATCGTCCGTCGTTAGCACGAGAAACGTCCCGTCGATCGGATCGCCGAGTGCGATGCCATGAAGGGGGTCCCAAAACGCGATGTCGTCGAGCAGCACACCTCGCCGCGTATCGTCATACTGGAGCTCCCAGTGATCGCCCCCATCGATCGTCTTGTAGATCCGCGCCGTGTCAACGCGGGACACCATCGCGTAGGCGGCGCCCCCGCCCACGGCTACGATGCCCCGGAGATCGAACGATTGCGCCTCTGGCAGCGAATCGACGAGCCACCGTGTGCCGTCTTGCGACTTGAGCACCGTCCCGTCCCTGCCGGACGCCCAGACCGAGCGACCGTCCGGCGCCGCGCTCACGGCGCGAAAGGAGGCCGTCGTCCCGGTATCCACTCGGACGACGCCGCCCACGACGAGTACCAGCGCCAACGCAAGTTTCGAGAGCTTCAACATTGCTTCCCGCGCCCGGATTGGTCCACCGCCTGACAAAACGGGCCGGTCTCCAAGGAAACCGGCCCGCGCAACTCACAAGCAAATCGATGATTCATGGAACTCGACACCGTGGCATTCAGTTCCAAGTCAGCGATCGCAATTCCGTCAAGTCGAGATTGCCACCGCTCAAGACGCAGCCCACTTTAGCGCCAGGTGGGGCAGAGATCTGTCCATTAAGCAGGGCGGCAACCGGCGCGGCAGCCGCTCCCTCAGCGACCAGTTTCAGGCGCTCCATCATCCAGACCACCGCATCGAAGATCTTTCGCTCGTCGACCAGAACGATGTCGTCGACGAACTTCCGCACCACCTCGAGATTATAGGTACCCACCCGCCGTACAACCAAGCCATCGATCATCGGTCCTATGGTTTCCAGGGTAACCACGTGACCGGCTTCGACACTGCGGGCCATTCCGGCGGATCGTGCCGCTTCCACGCCCACGATGCGTACCTTCGGATTTACGGCTTTGATCGCCATGGCGCATCCTGAGATCAATCCTCCGCCACCGATCGGCACCACGACCGTGTGTAGGTCCGGCACATCTTCGATGAACTCGAGGCCAACACCGCCTTGGCCGGCGACCAACCGGGGATCATCGAATGGATGCACATAAGTCAGCGACCGCTCCTCCATGATCTCGAGCGAACGCTTGTACGCATCGTCCCAGACATCCCCGTGCAGGATCACCTCAGCGCCATATCCTCGAGTGGCGTTGATCTTGGCCTGCTTTGCGGCTCGCGACATCACCACGACGGCGGGTATACCATGAATTCGCGCTGCTCGGGCGACCCCCTGCGCGTGATTTCCGGCAGATGAGCAAATGAGCCCTCGGCTCTTCTCCGCTTGCGTCATATGTGCGAGCACATTGAGCGGGCCCCGAACCTTATAGGACCCCGCTTTTTGAAAGAGCTCCGCTTTCAGGTAAACGTCATTTCCGGTCAGCGTACTGAGAGTTTCGGACCGCAAAACGGGTGTCCGATGAACGTGCGGAGCGATGTGCTCATGGGCAGCACGGAAATCATTCAGAGTCAGAAACGACGCAGGCATCTTTTTGTCTCAATCGGGAATGCGGATCGTGGTATATGACGCATAATATCTCTAGATTATATGTTGCACAATCTTAAGATACGGCCGGCACGACTCGCCGTCCCTCGGGTCTTTGCCCTTCCCTTCCCGCCGCGGCGTGACGCGCGGCGAGCGCCGCCGCCACGCGCAGTGGCGGCACAGTTCCTCGCGGCGGTAGGTTGTCACAAGTGCCTTTCCTGTTTTCCCGAGTCGAGGAGCAGTGTCGCGTGCCCTATCGGGTGCTGATCACGGACGAGATCGACGCCGACGGCGTCGCGGTGCTCGCCGCCGAGCCGGAGCTGATGGTCGATCTCGTCCCGACGCTCTCGCGCGATGAGCTGCTGGCGCGCATCGGGGCGTACGATGCGCTCGTGGGTCGTAGCGCAACCCGCATTTCCCCCGAATTGCTGCGCGCCGCACCGCGCCTGGCGGTCGTGGGGCGAGCTGGCGTCGGGGTCGACAACATCGCTGTCGACCTCGCGACCGAGATGGGCATCGCGGTCATCAACGCGCCGGCGGGTAACACGATCGCCGTGACGGAGCTCTTCTTCGGAACCGTGATCGGCCTGCTGCGGCACCTCCCGCGAGCGGACCGTTCGATGCGTGACGGCCGCTGGGACCGATCCAGCTTGCTCGGCAGCGAGCTGCGCGGCCGCGTGCTCGGCATCGTGGGACTGGGTCGGATCGGCGGCGAGATCGCCACGCGGGCGCAGGCGTTCGGCATGACGGTTGTGGCCCATGATCCCTACGTCGGCGACGGACGCTTCCACGCGCTCCGCGTGCGGCGCGCGGCGACGCTCGACGAGCTGCTCGGCGAGGCGGCCATCCTCACGGTGCATACGCCGCTGACTGACGAGACGCGCGGATTGATCGGCCCGCGGCAGTTGGCGCTCGTCCCACCAGGCGCTGTCGTCGTCAACCTGGCCCGCGGCGGCATCGTCGACGAAGCAGCGCTCGCCGCCGCGCTCCGCGAGGACCGACTCGCCGGCGCGGTGCTCGATGTCTTCATCTCCGAGCCGTTGGGCGCCGATCACCCCCTGCGCTCGGCGCCCAACGTCGTGCTCACGCCTCACATTGGCGCATCCACGGTCGAGGCCCAACGATCGGTCGCCGTCGAGGTATGTCGGGCCGTACGGGACGCACTACTCCACGGCGAGCTGTCCCGCTCGATCAACGCCGCGGTGGTCGACGGGATGCAGGCCGGCGATGTCCGGCCCGCCCTCGTGCTCACTCGACAACTCGCCGCCGTGGCGTGCGCACTCTTGGCGGCGCGTGGCGCGCGGGCGGTCGACCGCCTCGATGTCACGCCGGGCGATGCGCTGGGCGGCGCGCGCGATGCGCTGCTCGCGGCCGCCGCGCTGGGCGCATTAGCGCCGGTCCTGTCGCACGAGCGTCTCAACCTGATCAACGCCCGCGCGCTGGCTGTGGCGCGCGGCATGGCGCTGTCGGCCACCGAAGGGGCGCCGGCCATCGCGGGCGTTGCCGAGAACGGCGCGGCCGCCTACAGCGTGCGCGTGCGCGTGAGCAGCGGGACGCACGAGATTACGGTGGCCGGCGTGGCACACCCGGCCACGGCCACGCCGCGCATCACGCAGATCGGCCCGTTCCACGTCGACGTGCACCCGCGCGGCACGCTGCTCATCCTCAACAACCGCGACGTGCCGGGCGTGATCGGCCACGTCGGCACGGTCCTGGGCGCGGCTGGCGTCAACATCGCCGAGTATCACCAGGCGCGCCTGGCCCAGGGCGGTGAAGCGCTCGCCGCCGTAGCGGTCGATGGCCGCCTCGGCGACGCCGTGCGGCAGGCGTTGCTGGCGCTACCCGACGTGCATTCGGTGACCGCCGTCGAGCTGCCGACCGAGTAGGGTACGCGTGCACATGGCGGTCACGACCGATCCTGATATCCGACAAGCGTTTGAAGCGGATGCGTCTGGACTGCGCATGGTGCCCGATGCCGTCGCGCGGCCCACATCGGCCGATGACGCCGTGGCGGTCCTCGCCGAGGCGGTGGCCGCGCGCCAGCCGGTCACGACAGCCGGCGCGCAGAGTAGCACCACCGGCGCGTCGATCACCGAGCGTGGCGTACTGCTCTCGATGCGGGGGTGCGAGCGCATCCTGGATATCGACCCGGCCACACGCACGGCGCGCGTCGAGGCTGGGGCGCTGGTGGCCGACGTGAAGCGCGCGGCGGCGGCGTACGGGCTGACGTGGGCGCCGGATCCGACGAGTGAAGTCGAATCGACCGTGGGCGGCGCGATCGCCTGCAACGCGTCCGGTCCCCGCACGCTCTGGTATGGGCCGACGCGCCGACACGTCCGCGCGCTGCGCGTCGCGCTGGCCGATGGCCGCGTGATGGCGCTCCGGCGGCCCGAGATCGACAAAAACACGGCCGGTTACGTCTTCGCCCACGACCCGGTGGATTGGTTCATCGGCAGCGAAGG